>DATJNE010000176.1:0-8928 GCA_035508305.1 Acidobacteriaceae bacterium
GATAATCCCTGACGACATTCATCCCCGAATTTCAACGTCAAGGAAGGTTCCCATGTTCGAAATGACCCGCAGGGTCGTTGTGTCTCTCGCCGTGTTGGCTGCGCTTGTTCCTGGCCAGGGCAGCGCGTTTGCTCAGGAAAATCCCTGGTTCACACCGGGCAACGTCGTCGTTGTGGTGGAAGGCTGCGGGGTACACGGCGGGAACTGCACATCGGTTCCTTACGGCACGGGAACGGGAGCAGGGAACAGTTCCACAGGCGGCTACGGCGATAACCAGGCAGGGCCGCTGACGCTGTTCCAGTATTCGGTGAACGGGACCGCCAGCGCGACGTTTGTCAATTCGCTCGCGCTGCCGCAGGCCGCGGCCAATGCGAATTTCCCGGTCTCGGGCGAATACGGATCTTCTTCGGAGGGGACGCTGCAACTCTCCGGGCCGGGGCAGTACCTGACGGTGATGGGGTACGGAATCGATGCGCCGATCTTCGACGCCGCATACGCTCCGGGGTTCACGATGGACCCTTATGGAGCCGCGCCGTCGGGGGCGCTGGCGCAGTCGGGAAGCCTGACCGGGCAAAGCTATACGCCGGTTCCGCGTGTGATCGCACTGATCGACCCCTACGGCAACGTGAATTCCTCGACCGCGCTGTACAACGTCTTCAATACGAACAACCCGCGGAGCATCTACACGGCTGACGGGCTGACCTATGCCTATGTGTCCGGGCAGGGCAGCGGATGCGACCTGACCGGCGGCGTGTTCTACACGGCACTGGGCGCGCCAAACAGCGCTCCGACGGCGATCACCGGCGGCGACGCGGTACCGACGTCGACCTGCGTGTCCAGCGGATTCACCGGCTCGCTGGTTGCACAGGACACTCGCGAGGTTCAGATCGACAACAACACGCTCTATATCTCGGTGGACAGCACCGAGGGCAAGAGCGACAACCGGTCGCTCATCGGGACCCTGGGAACTCCGCCCGCAATCGGCCTCTTTACCCCGCCCCTGCCTCAGACCAGCGGCTATACGACGGGCCCCGCACAGATTTCCGGTCTGGGCAATTCGGGCGGGACCGGCAAGGAGACGATCACCACGGGGCCAACGAGCAACGGGAACGCGTTCAACGCGGGCGCGCAGATCAACATCAGCCCAGTGAATTATTTCTTCGCCAGTCCGTCGGTGCTCTATGTGACCGACAGCGGAAGCCCGAAGAATACTTCGGCCACCAAGCCCTATGGCGACGGCGGCCTGCAGAAATGGATCAACAGTGCGCCTGACGGCTCAGGGACGTGGTCGTTGGCCTACACCTTGTATGAGGGACTCAACCTGGTGGAGAACCCGACCGCGAATGCCGCGGACACGTCGGGCACGACGGGTTTATATGGGCTGGCCGGGGTGGTCTCCAGCGGCACCGTTTACCTCTACGTCACGAATTACACGATCTCGGATCTGGATCCGACGTACCTGTATGGAATCACCGACACGTTGAGCACAACCACGAATCCAGGCACATCGTTTACGCTTCTGGACACGGCGCCGCCGGATTCCAACTTCAAGGGCGTGTCGTTTGCGCCCTCGCTGCCCGCGGGAAGCGCGACGCTCACCACGTCGCCCTCGGGGCTGGCGGTCACGACGGCGGGGGCCGGCTGCGCTTCAGGCACTTACACCACGCCGGTGACGCTGGTCTGGACGCCGGGCAGCGCGTGCACGCTGAGTGTGGTTTCGCCGCAGGGCCCAACGGGGACGCAGTACACGCTGGCGCAGTGGCAGGACGGCACGACGTCCACCAGCGATGCGGTGGTGGCGCCAACGACCTCGGCGGTCTACACCGCCTCGTTCTCGACGGCGTACGAACTGACCACGTCCGCGGGGAGCGGGGGCACGGTGAGTGCGGGCGGCTCCATTCCCGCCGGGACAGACGCAGTGATTACAGCGACGCCGAATACCGGCTACTACTTCGTGAACTTCACCGGCACCACCACCTCGACCAACAATCCGCTGACGCTGACGATGAACGGACCGCAGTCGATCACGGCAAACTTCGCGGCGCAGGTGGCGCCAACGGTGAGCTTCACCGGCGCTCCGGCGACCGCACCGGAATACTCGACCTTCCCGGTGGTGGCGGCGACGAACTCGGGAGCCACGCCGATGATCACGGCGAGCGGCGCGTGCAGCATCAGCGGGACGGCGGTGACGATCACGGCGCCCAGCGGCACCTGCATGCTCTCGGCGACCTGGCCGGCGCAGGGAATGTATCTGGGCGCGACGCTGACGCAGTCAACGACGGCGGAACCGCCGGCGCCGGTGATCACGTGGGCGACGCCGGCGGCGATCCCCTACGGAACGGCGCTGAGTGGAACGCAGCTGGACGCGACCGCGGCTTACAACGGCACCAAGGTGGCGGGAACCTTCACGTATACGCCGGCGAAGGGAACGGTGCTGGGTGCGGGCATGCAGACTCTGTCAGTTCTGTTCACGCCGAATAACACGGCAGGGTTCAGCCCGGTGAGCGCGTCGGTCACGCTGCAGGTGAACCAGGGGACGCCGAAGGTGAGCTGGAACAAGCCGGCGGCGATCGTTTACGGCACGCCTCTGAGCAGCACGCAGCTGGATGCGACGGCATCGGTGCCGGGTTCGTTTGTGTACTCGCCGGGAGTCGACGCGGTCCTGACGGCCGGAACGCAGACGCTTACGGTCACGTTTACTCCGACGGACACGACCGATTACGCGCAGCAGACGGCCTCGGTGACGATCGACGTAACGAAGGCGACGCCCTCGATCAGCTGGGCGGCGCCGTCGCCGATCTCCTACGGCACGCCGCTGAGCGGAACCCAGCTCGACGCTGCGTCCACAATTGGCGGTACCTTCGCCTATTCGCCGGCGGCGGGCGCGGTGCTGGCCGGCGGGACGCAGGCTCTATCTGTTACGTTCACGCCGACCGACAGCACCGATTACACGACGGCGAAAACCTCGGTCTCGATTCTGGTGACGCCGTCGACGCCGGTCATCACGTGGGCAACGCCGGCAGCGATCACCTACGGAACCGCGCTGAGCGGGACGCAGCTGGATGCGAAGGCCACGCTCAACGGCACGAACGTCGCCGGCACCTATGCGTATTCGCCGGCGAAAGGCACGGTGCCGGGTGCGGGGATGCAGACTCTGACCGTCGTCTTCACGCCGTCGAACACGAGCAACTACACCTCGGCGAGCGGGTCGGTGACGCTGCAGGTGAACCCGGCGACTCCGAAGATCACCTGGCTCAAACCGGGAGCGATCGAGTACGGGACGCCGCTGAGCACTGTGCAGCTGGATGCAACGGCAACTGTGCCGGGCACGTTTGTGTATTCACCGGGTGTGGGCACGGTTCTGCCGGAAGGAAGCAATACGCTTGCGGTGACCTTCACGCCCACGGACACGGTCGACTACACCCCGGCCACCACCACGGTGACGATCAGCGTGAAACCGTAACGGGCCGGGCCGGAAACTCCGGTGCAGCCTGAGAAACGCGAAGCCCAGCCGTAAGGCTGGGCTTCTCTGTTCTGTCCCGCGCCGGGAGCAGCCGTGTTTACTGGCTGAGGGAGGGCCAGTCGTTGGTCCAGGTGAGGGGTTTGATCCACATGGTCATGGCGCCGTTTTGGGTGAGGTTGAGGGCGTGGAAGATGAGGAGGCTTTGGCCGGTCGCGGGGTCGGTCCAGGCGGTGCCCCCGCCGGTGCCGCTCCATGTGGCGTCGCTCTCGAGGATGACGGTGCCGCCGCCGTTCATCATGGGGGTGCCGGCGTCATCGAGGAAAGGGCCGTGGGGGTCGGAGGAGCGGCCGACGGCCTCCTTGTAATTGTCGGTAGCGACGCTCTGGTTGCAGCAGTAGTCGACGGAGACAAAAAGATAGACGTAATTGCCGTGCCGGAGAAGCGAGGCGCCCTCGATGGGATCGTTGGGAACGCCGGGGCGCGTGGCGAGGTTATAGCGCGTGGGGTTGGAGACGAGCAGGAGCCCGGTGGCGGGGTCGATCTGGCGCTGCTTGATGCCGGACCAGTAGCTGCCGTACGTCATCCAGATGGAGCCGTCGGTATCTATCAAGATGTTGGGGTCGATGGCGTTGGAGTCGTCGCCCGGATTGGTTTCGAGAACCTCGCCCTGATCGACCCAGCGATACGCGGGGTCGGTGGGATCGAGTGTGGTGTTGGTGACCAGGCCGATGACCGAGCGCTGGGAGCCGAGGGTCGATCCAGCGTAGTAGACGTGGTAGAGGCCGTTGAAGAAGGAGACATCGGGCGCCCAGAGCCCGATGATGCCGGGAACTTTGGCGACGACCCAGGCGGGCATGGCGGAGGGGAAGATGCTGCCGCAGGCGGTCCAGGTGACCTGATCCTGGGAGCAGCGGATGGGCAGGTAGTTTCCTGGAGGAAGGCCGAGGACGTCGGTGGTGAAGGCGTAATACGTGGAGCCCTGGCGGATGATGCTGGGATCGTGGACGGGCTGGGTGTCGCCGGCGAGAGAGTAGGTGGTGAGGGGATCGGTGGATCCGGTGGCCCAGGAAAGATTGCCCTCACCGGAACCGGAGGCCGCGTCGACGGCACCGGGGTGGACGAGGTTGCCGCAGGAGGTGAGACACAACGAGAGGCCCAGGAGAGACACGGAGAGCAGGCACACGCCAGCCGTCCGCCTGAAGCAAGGCATACAACGAAAGCCTTTCGGGAAAGCTGTGAGGACAATAGCCGATGTTTACCCAAAAGGCAATAACTTTTTCGCCGAGAGTGGAGAGAACAGGGAGAGGCGGCGGTCGGGCGTTGAGTTGGGGAGCGGAACCGGAAGAACGGCCGTCCGTGGTCAGGAACGGCGAAAGCGGCGGAGTCCGGAGGCGGTTGCGGCGGCTGCGACGACTTTGAGGATGTCGCCAGGCAGGAACGGGAGAACGGCGAGAGTGAGGATCGCGCCGAGAGCGTGCGGCTGGAGGACGGCCAGCCAGGCGGCTCCGCTGAGGAGGATGAAGGCGCTGCCGGTGGCGGCGGCGAAGAGAGAAGAGACGAATCCGCCAGGGGCGAAGCGGCGGCGCAGCCAGGCGGTGAGGAATGCCGCAAAGGGGTAGGAGAGGAGGTAGCCGCCGGTGGGCCCGAAGAGGTGGAGGAATCCGCCGGGGCCGTTGGGACTGAAGACAGGCAGGCCGGCTGCGCCTTCGGCGAGATAGAGGACGAGGGTGGCGGCGGCAACGCGCGGGGAGAGAAGCAGAGCCAGGAGCAGCACGGCGAAGGTCTGCAGCGTGAGCGGCACGGGCGTGAACCAGAGAGGAACCGAGACGTGCGCGCAAAGGCCAACCAGCAGAGAGCCGAGGACAATGGCGAGCGCGGGGTGGAGCAGCGCGGACTGGGTGCGCGGCAGGGCAGCGGAGGCGGCAGGAACCTGGTTCATGGGAACAGGGTACAGGGAACAGGGTACAGGGAACAGGGTGCAGGGTACAGGCTTGGGGTTTGAGCTGAAGGGAGACCGGGCTCAGAGGGGTTCATCGGGCGGATCGGACTGAGAGCGGGTGGCGGCGCGCTGGTGACGGATATGGCGGACGACAGCCAGAGCCGCCCACACGAGCGCCATCGTACTGAGGATGAGGACGCCGTACAGAACTTGCACGGGGAGAGGATAACAAAAGGCGGGGGAGCGGGGGTCAGAGCAGTTTTCCGACGGGAGCACGTTTTGGCCGGGCGGTCGCTGGCGCGCGTCGCTTGAGACGGGCGGAGGCGCGCGGGCCGCGCAAAATGGCGTGCGGATCGGGCAGTAGTTTCTCGATGATGAATCGAGGTCTGGATTTCGTTTCGGAATAAACTTTGGCGAGATATTGTCCGATGACGCCCATACAGAGCAGCTGGACACCGCCAAGCATGCAGAGCGGAACAACCGTGGAGGTCCAGCCGGGGACGGCACCGCGGCTGGCGAGTTTCACAAAGAGAGCCCAGGCAGCTACGAGAAAACTGGCCAAGGACACGATGACCCCCAGGGCGGTGATCGCCTGAAGGGGCAGGTCGGAGAAGGACGTCACGCCCTCGATCGCGAGAGAGAGCATTCTGGAAAGGGGGTATTTCGATGTGCCGGCGAATCTCTCACGACGGTCATAATAGACCTTGGCCGTCGGGAAGCCGAGTTGTGGTATCAGACCTCTTAGGAAGATGTTGGTCTCCTTGAAAGATTTAAGGGCGCGGATGACCGGGCGACTAAGCAGTCGATAGTCGGCGTGGTCGAATACCAAGTGTGCGCCCATCCTTCGAAGAAGAAGGTAATACGTTTGTGCGGTGATCCGCTTAAAGAGTGTATCGGCGCCGCGATTGCGGCGAACGCCGTAAACCACTTCGGCCCCTTGCCGCCAGGCACTCAGCATTTCACCGATGACAGAGGGGTCATCCTGCAGGTCGGCATCGATACTGATGACGACATCGCCCGTTGCGTTCAGCAGGCCGGCAAGCAGCGCGCGCTGATGACCACAATTCCGCGACAGCTTAATACCGTGAACGCAGGCGGTGGTGGATGCGTGTTCCTCGATGAGTTTCCAGGTCGGATCCGTGGAGCCGTCGTCGATGAGATAGACGCGGCCTTCAGCTATGTGCCCGGCAGTCGAGAGGCTGTTGATCACAGCGAGGAGTTGTCGGAGTGTTTCGGGGAGAACCGCGGCTTCGTTGTAACAGGGCACGACAATTGAAAGCCGTGGCGACGTGCGCGGCCGGGCGAATTCTTTCTTCGTAACGGAATCCGGGAGGTGAAGGGTCGGATCGGTCATGGGAGTACGGTTTCGTCGGGAACGCCGATTAAGGGAGACCGTCCACTGATTTCGCGCGCCAAAATGAACGCGCGATGTTTGAGAACAGCGATTCTGGTGAGCGACGATGTGGGTAACAGACGGAGGATGCGCTTGCGTACCCGATAGAAGAAGCTGGAGACGTCAGCCATGGGTGCATTGGCGGGGATTTCGTATCGAGCGATCGCCGGCGAAAGATCGGCACGGTAGTCTTCGGAGACATAAAGGAAGGCGTTGTGCCGGTACCAGGGTTCGACGCGCGAGTCATTTTGCAGGGCTGGACGGAGACAATCAATGGGGAAATAGCCATGCTCGGCGAAGAGTTCGCGCCAGAAGCTATAGGGCTGCTCGTTGATGTGATTTTCACCTCCCTGGCCGGGAACCGCAGCTGAAAAGAGAATGCAGTCGCCATGGCGGACAAGGTTCGCAATCAAAGTGCGACTGGTGGCCTTTTCGATATGTTCCGCGACCTCAAGGCATTGGACGAGACTAAAGCGCCGTTTGAGGTCGAACGGATGGGTGATATCGTGGGGCTTGAACTCGTTTACAGGAATCATGAGGCTGGAGGGCTCGACATACTCACCGTCGATACCCGTGCAGGAGATTCCTAGTGCCCGATATACAGCCAGCCATGCACCCGCTCCACAACCGACATCGAGCACAGTGCTGACGGGGAGAAACTTTGTCACGAGGGGGACGACGACCTCTGCGGATCGGGTGGCGCCCCTCCGAATGTAGTAATAGAAAGAACTGTCGTAGATATGGTTTCCGGTCAGGCTGTTGCCCGGGGTGAACAGATGGCCGAAGAGCGCTTTTTCCCCGCTATTCAGATCCCGCAGAGAAGAGAGGACAGCGGTGAGCGCGATGGTGACGAGCACTGGCAGAAGTATGTCCTGGAAAGAGAGACCGATCCAGAAGTCGGAGGCGGAGACCAGGCTTTCCCCGATGACGGCGAGAAAGAGTGAGGCAAAGCTCCAGGCGCACAGAAAGAGTGCGAGGCGACGAATGAGACTGGGGTAGTATTCCGGAACCTTTGCGAAGGTGAGGAGAACGATGCCGGGAAGCAAAACTGCCTGGTTGTAGAGGGTCGGCAGCTTGGTCAGGGTGAGGCAGAGTGAGGTGGAGAGGGCCAAAGCGACCGCAATCGAGAACTGCGTGGAACAAGGCGAACAACGACGCAAACGCCAGAGTTGCGTGCAACTCCAACCAACTAGGGCAAGAGTTGCAAGCATGCCGATCCAATGACCGAATGGGAATGCCAAGGGCAGTGATCCATGGAAGTTCCGGTAACCGTTCAGCTCATTTAGCCAGTGCCCGAACCAGCCGGGCATGACGCGCTCCGCAACGGATAAAACTATGAGAGTTGTAGCAAGAAAAGCTAGAGAGAAACCCCATCGGCGACGGAGAAGTGTCCAGAGGAGAAACCACAAGAGCAGCGGAAGAACCAGTTGCGGCTTGACCGCTGCAACAGCCATGAAGATGCCCGCCGGGACGTCTCGCTCGCGACTGAGAAGCCAGGACGCGGAGAAGATCAGAACGGCAACAATGAGGGTGGGTTGCTGAAGGCGTAAGCCCCACATCACTGGCCAGCTGCAGAGGTAGAGGAAAACGATCAGAGTCGTCCTCCTGGCGGCCAGCGGCAAGTTCACGGACCGGATGCACAGCCATGCACCGATGAGGAGCAGCGGTATGGTCGAGATGAGGAAGATGAGACGCGCCGCGTGCCAGGAGAGCAACGCCAGAGGCGCGAACAACACGACAAAAGTGGCCGGATACGGGAACCCTTGGGGATCGACATTGTCTGCTGGAGTTAAGGGTCGGCCGTAGTACGCGATCTGTGTATCGCGCATGCCCGTGGCTGAATAGGGGTCCTTGCCCTGAAAGGCGTCGCGGACGCCGACCCATTCATCGACCAGATCAGAATGATTGGAAGGCATTTCGCGGTTAATGACGTGGAGGTGCCAGAGGGGGGCAGCGAGAATAAAGAGAACAAACAGAGGGCGCAGCCAGCGTGTTGACGAGCGCGCGCCGGGTGGGGTGGTAACGGAGTCGAGTTCCAACACGGGGGGCATGGAATGGATATGTGGCTGGAAATTGAAGCGAGTATAGGGGGGAGGTGCGGCGAGTCACCATGCCCCGTTTGGGCCAGCGTTG
>DATJNE010000177.1:0-11597 GCA_035508305.1 Acidobacteriaceae bacterium
GATGCCATCGTGCAGGCGGCACACGAAGAGACGGCGCTGCCGGTCTCGCCGCGGCTGAAGGATGTGGAATTGCCGCGCACCACCGATCAGCTCCGCCAGGCGGCGGCGGCCGCTCGGCAGGGGACGTGGCGCCGGCCGATCATCGACCAGGGGAAGAATCTGCGCTCCTGCTATGCGCCGATTGGCCCGGTCGTTGTTTTTGGGCCGAACAATTTTCCCTTCGCGTTCAACGGCGTGAGCGGCGGGGACTTCGCAGCGGCCATCGCCGCGGGGAATCCGGTCATCGCGAAGGCGCATCCGCTGCACGCGTACACATCGCAGCGGATGGCGGAAGCCGCAGCTCGCGCGCTGCAGAGCACAGGGCTACCGCCGGCGACGGTGCAGATGATTTACAAGCTGAATCACGAAAACGGCGCGCGGCTGGTGAGCGATGCGCGCATCGGCGCGTCAGGATTTACCGGCAGCAAAGGCGCGGGGCTCAAGCTGAAGCACGCGGCGGACACCGCGGGTAAGCCGATCTACCTCGAGATGTCGAGCCTGAACCCGGTGCTGTTTTTGCCTGAGGGGCTAAAGGAGAATGCGCAGAAGTTGGCGCGTGAGCTGGCGGACAGCTGCACGCTCGGGTCGGGGCAGTTCTGCACACGGCCGAATCTGGCTGTGGCGGTTGCCGGCGAGGCGACTGAAGCGTTCCTGCAGGAATTGACCGCGGCCATCGCGAGCCGTGAGCCGCACGCGCTGTTGTCGTCGTCGACGCGCGATCAGCTGCATGAGTCGATCAGCGCACTGCAGCACGCCGGCGCGACGCTGCTGACCGGTGGGAAGAATGTGCCGGGCCCGGGCTATCGCTACGCGAGCACGCTGCTGCGGGTTTCCGGCAAGGCGTTTCTGTCGGCGCCGGAGGAGCTGCAGCGCGAAGCCTTTGGGAACGAGGTGATGGTGATCGTGGCCGCCGACGAGGCCGAGCTGCTGCGCGTGCTGGAACATCTGGAGGGGCAGCTGACGGGCACGGTGTATTCGGCGGCGGCGGGGGCCGACGACGATCTCTATGCACGCGTGGAGCCGATCCTGCGACGCAAAGTGGGTCGGCTGCTGAACGACAAGATGCCGACCGGCGTTGCCGTGAGTCCGGCGATGAACCACGGCGGGCCGTATCCGGCGACGGGCCATCCGCACTTTACGGCGGTGGGCATTCCGACGTCGATTGCGCGCTTCACGGCGCTGCACTCGTACGACAACGTGCGTCCGGAGCGGCTGCCGGCGTTTCTGCGATAAGGCCCTGGCAAGCGAGGCTTTCGGGATCGCAGACGAACGGGCTAGGGAACCATCCGGCCTTCTCCTTCGCTGAGAACCCAGAAGCGCTCGCCAGCGCTGCGGCCTTCGAGAGCGCGCTGGAGGCGCTCGATGGGCTCGGCTTCGCCGTCGTCGGCCAGGGCAAAGGTTCCGAAGTGAATGGCAATCGCGGTCGCAGCATCGAGGAGTTCCCGCGCCCGCACGGCCTGCTCCGGCGTCATGTGGACCGGGCCCATGAACCATTCCGGATCGTAAGCGCCGATGGGCAGCAGCGCGAGGCGGATCGAAGGGAAGCGCTCGTGGAGAGCCGCGAATGCGCCGCAGAAACCGGTATCGCCGGCGAAGTAGAGGTTGCCGTGTTGCGACTCGAGCAGCCAGCCGCACCACAGGGTGCGATTGCGATCCCACGGCGTGCGGGCGGCGAAGTGCTGCGCCTGGGTGCAGTGGATGCGCAGGGATTGCCACGGCTGCGACTGACCCCAGTCCAGTTCATGCGCGTCGCTGAACCCAAGCCGCCGCAGCGGAATCCTGAGACCGAGCGGACAGAACACAACCGGACGATGGGCTGCCGCGAGGCGCTTCAGCGTCGGGGCATCGAAGTGGTCGTAGTGATTGTGGCTGATGAGCAGAAGGTGAATCGGCGGCAGGTCTTCGAAGCGAATGCCGGGAGCGCGGTGGCGCTCGGGTCCGGCGAACTGTACCGGGCTGACGCGGCGTGACCAGACGGGATCGGTGAGGATGTTCAGGCCGCCGGTCTGGAGCAGGACCGTGGAATGATTCACGAAGGTGGCGCGCAGGGCAGAGCCTTCGATCTGCAGAGGCGGCGGCGCACCGGGTGTGGCGTCGATCCACGGGCGCCAGGGGCCGATCTTCCGGTTCCGCATCCATTTGAGCGCGGTGCGGAAGTCGTGCTCCGCGACACCCGGATTGAAAAATCGTCCGTTGCGAAAATGCTCGACGACCGGGAAAGACTCGGCCAGACCGGGCAACACGTCGGCGGTATCAGCCATGGATATAAGGATGCGGGTGGGTCGCGAAGGGAGCAACTCCCCATGGGCGGGAAAAGAAACATTTATGGGCTCCGGGCCGAGCCTGACAGGTGACGGATTGGGCTATAGTGTTGCTTCACACAATCTGTACCGTCCCCTGCACCTTATTCTTTCGCTCCAGTGAGGAGCCCTCCGATGCGTCTGCCGATCGCCGCTGTCTGTTTGTTCGCTCTTACTGCTTACGCCGTCGACGCCGGACACACCCTGCGCGGCTACACGCCTGAACACTCCGCCACCGAAATTAGCTGGGAACAGAAATTCCGTGCGCTGCCGGACCGCGATCATATTCGCGAGAATATGCGGCGGCTTTCGGCGCGGCCGCATCATGTCGGTTCGCCGTACGACAAGGACAACGCGGAGTGGCTGCTGGCGCAGCTGAAGTCATATGGTCTGGATGCGCAGATCGAGCAGTTCTCGGCGCTCTTTCCGACGCCGAAGTCGCGCCAGCTGGAGCTGCTCGGTGCGGAGCCTTTCACGGCGAAGCTGCAGGAACCGGCGATCGGCGTGGATCCCACCTCGGATCAGCAGAGCGAGCAGTTGCCCACCTACAACGCCTACTCACGCGACGGCGACGTGACGGCGCCGCTGGTGTATGTGAACTACGGCCGGCCGGAAGACTACGACGTGCTGGACCGGATGGGGGTTTCGGTGAAGGGCGCCATCGTGATCGCGCGGTACGGCATGAGCTGGCGCGGGATCAAGCCCAAGGTCGCCGCCGAGCACGGCGCGGTGGGGTGCCTCATTTATTCCGATCCGCACGACGATGGCTACTTCCGCGGCGACTCCTATCCCGAGGGGCCGATGCGTCCGCCGGATGGCGTGCAGCGCGGCAGTGTAATGGATATGCCGATTTACCCCGGCGATCCGCAGACGCCTGGCGTGGGCGCGGTGCCGGGAGTCAAGCTGATCCCGCTCGATCAGGTGAAGACGATCACGAAGATCCCGGTGCTGCCTATTTCCTATGCGGACGCGACGCCGTTCCTGAAAGCGCTGGGAGGACAGGTGGTTCCGGAGTCGTGGCGCGGGTCGCTGCCCTTCACCTATCACGCGGGGCCGAGCACCGTGAAGGCGCATCTGGCGGTCAGCTTCAACTGGGACCGCAAGCCGCTCTATGACGTGATTGCGAAGATCCCGGGAAAGAAGTTTCCCGACCAGTGGGTCATCCGCGGCAACCATCACGATGCGTGGGTGAATGGCGCGGGCGACCCGCTCTCGGGAACGAGTCCGGAGCTGGAAGAGGCGCGCGTCTTCGGCGAGTTGCTCAAGCAGGGGTGGCAGCCTGACCGCACCATCATTTACTGCTTCTGGGATGGCGAGGAGCCGGCGCTGCTGGGCTCGACGGAGTGGGCGGAGACGCATGCTCAGGAACTGAAGGAGCACGCGGTGGCCTACTTCAACTCCGACGGCAACGGGCGCGGCTATTTCCGTGCGGAGGGTTCGCACTCGCTGGAGAACTTCGTCAACGACGTGGCGAAGGACATCCAGGATCCGGAGACGGGGATGTCGGTGTGGAAGCGCGTGCGGCTGGTGGATATCGCGCACGCTCCGAACGCCCAGGCGCGCAGCGAGATTCGTTCGCGCGCCGATCTGCGGATTCCGGCTCTGGGTTCGGGCTCCGATTACACGGTGTTTATCGACCACCTCGGCATCGCCAGCGTGAACCTCGGCTACGGCGGCGAGGACGAGGGCGGCGGCCAGTATCACTCCGTGTACGACGACTTCTACTGGTACACGCATTTCTCCGATACGACTTTCAGCTATGAGCGCGCCCTGGCGCAGACCGCGGGAACGATGGTGATGCGCATGGCCGATGCGGACATGCTGCCCTTCCAGTACACGGACCTGGCGGACACCGTGCACATGTACGACTCACAGCTCAAGGCGCTGCTGACCCAGCAGCGCGACGAAGCGAAGGAACGCGACGAGGAACTGGCCGAGGGCGTTTACAAAGCGCTCTACGATCCGAAGAAGACGATGGTGCCTCCGCCCGACGAGCCGATCCCGCCTTATCTCAATTTCGCTCCGCTCGATCAGGCCTCGGACGACTTAACGGATGCCGCGAAGGCTTTCGACCAGGCGTTCAATGCGGCGGATGGCGATGCGCCGGCCGGGCTGAATGCCGACCTCATCCGCGGCGAGCGGCTGCTCACCGACGAGCGGGGGCTCCCCAACCGGCCGTGGTTCCAGCATCTGCTCTACGCGCCAGGCATGTACACGGGCTATGGCGTCAAGACGATCCCCGGAGTCCGCGAAGCCATCGAGCAGAAGCAGTGGCCGGAGGCCGACGAGCAGATCGGACGCGTCTCCGCTGCCCTGGAGCGCGAGGCTGACCTGCTGAAGTCGGCAACGAAGCTGCTGCCGGAAAAGAAGGCCGAGCAGGCCGGATTCTGAACCTTCCCCTGTGACCCCGCTGTGCATGCAACGAAGGAGAGAGCGATGAAAGTCAGGAGTGCCGTGCGGCGGATGGCGGTTGTTGCCGCGTGTTTGCATGTCGCCGTGGCTTTGAGCCAGGAGATTCCATCGGCGGTCACCGTGGTCCATTGTCCGAAGCTGTTCGACAGCGCGGGGGGCAAGATGCTCGGCCCGACGACCGTGGTGATCGCGGGCGATAAGTTCGAGAAGGTCGAATCCGGGACGCAAAGCGAGACCGGTGCGACGGTCATCGACCTGACGGGAACGTGCCTGCCGGGGCTCATCGACGATCACGTGCACCTCGACATGCAGTTCGGCAAGAACACTTACATGGAGCTGGCTCACCTGAACTTCGCCAACATGGTTCTGCGCTCCACGCTCTACGCTCACCGCACTCTGCTCGCCGGCTTCACCACCGTGCGCAATGTCGGCGACCACGATTACGACACCGTGGCCCTGCGCGATGAAATCGCGGCCGGGAGGGTGATCGGCCCGCGCATCTTTACCGCCGGCCCCGCGATCAGCACGACCGGGGGCCATGCGGACTGGACCAACGGTCTCAGCATGGACCTGCAGGGCGATCCCGGCCCCCTGCAGTCGATCTTCAACGGCCCGTATGAGGCCATGAAGGTGGTACGCCTCCACTACAAAAACGGCGCTGACCTGATCAAGGCCATGCCCTCGGGCGGCGTGATGGACCTGGGGACCAACGGCTCCGGACCGCAGATGAGCGAGGAAGAGATCAAGGCTCTGGTCGACACAGCGCACGACTACGGCATGAAGGTCGCGGTGCATGCGCACGGCGCCGAGGCGATCCGGCGCTCGGTGATTGCCGGCGTGGATTCCGTGGAGCACGGCACCTTCATGGACGACCAGGATATTCAGCTGATGAAGGAGCATGGCACGTTCTACTGTCCGACGGTCTACACGGGACAGTTCGTCGCGGAGCAGGCAAAGGCGGGCGATTATCCGCCGGCCGTCACGAGGAAGGCTCTCGAGGTGGGTCCGCAGATCATGAAGACCGTGACGCGTGCCTACCAGGGGGGCGTGAAGTTCGCCTATGGCACCGATGCCGGTGTTTATCCGCACGGCCAGAACTGGGAGGACTTCATTTATCTGGTGAAGGCCGGTTTGCCGCCCGCGTACACGCTGCAGATGGCGACCATGAACGCGGCGCAACTGCTCGGGCATGAGGACGAGATCGGGAGCGTCAGTCCGGGCAAATATGCTGACCTGGTCGCGGTGCCCGGCAATCCTCTGGACGACATCGGCGTGATGAGCAAGGTCAGCTTTGTGATGAAGGCGGGGGTGGTCTACAAGCGCGACGGGCAGGAAGTGCTGACGCAGTAGGGAACCTGACTCGAAGAACCTGGAGCGGAGCGGGAGGCGAGCTGGCTCGATGGGCCGGCCCGCCTTTTTCAGGCGCTGTGCAAATCCCCCCTTGCTGACGCCTCCCCGCATAGGCGAAGATAAGGCGAAAGTGTCATGCCTTCCGCCGCTCATCTTCGCCAGCAAATCGAAGCTGCCCTTGCCAGCCGCATCCCCTCTGCGCTCACCCCGTCGCCGCGGGTCATCTGCCCGACAGCGCCCACCGGCATCACGGCTCTCGACGCCGCCCTTGGCGGCGGATTTCCAGTGGGGGCCATTACCGAGCTCACCGGTCCCGAGTGCTCCGGCCGGACATCGCTGGCCCTCTCCTTCCTGGCGTGTCTGACAAACGACAACCGCGTCTGCGCCTGGGTCGATGTGTCGGACACGCTTCACCCCGAGTCTGCCGCGGCCGCCGGCGTTGACCTCAACCGTCTGCTCTGGATCCGTTGCGGTCCTGAAGCCGAACAACTCACGCTGCCGGGCATGTCCGACAAGGCGTCCGATGCCCCCGTTGAACATCAGCGAACGACCGTCCGCAGGGATTGGGTTGCCACAAAAGGGCAACCGTCGTTCACGGATCGAGACAGCCCGCCGATCCGCCACGACTATCTGGCGCCCCGCTGCTGCGAGCCGGTGCCAAAAGTCCGACGCCCGAGCAGAGAAAAAGCCGAGTTGTCATCCCGGCCGAAGTCCGAACAGGCGCAGCGCAGGGAAAACGCAGCGGAGGGACCTTTTCCAGGGCTGAGCTCTGTGCCCTGCGCTTTGAGCCCTGCGCCCACTGCCGCGCAGCGGCCCCTGGCCGTACGCGAGTACTCCCACCTGGACCAGGCCCTCCGCGCCGCCGATCTCCTCCTGCAGGGCGGGGGATTCAGCGCCATCGTTCTCGACCTCGGTTCCATCGCCCCTGAGTTTGCCCTCCGCGTTCCTCTCGCCACCTGGTTCCGCTACCGCGCCGCCGCCGAGCGCACCCAGGCCAGCGTTCTTCTGCTCACCCAGCATTCCTGCTCGAAGAGCAGCGCCGGCCTCGTCCTCCACTGCCGGCCCGGCCCGGTCGACTCTGGCGCCGGGATCCCGGAAACGCCTGTTGCCGGCGCGGCGGGGTGGTCCACCGTCTTCACCGGCGCCGAATACCGCGTCGAAATCGCGCGCGATCGCTTCACGCGCTCCGGCAATGTCGTCGATTTCGATCGCCGCAAGCCGCCGCAAAGCGATCACAGCGTGCTTTGGCGCAGCCGCACTCCCTGGTCCACGACCCACCCCGTCGGACATGAAAAGGCTGGCCGCCGATGACCGCCCTCTATGCCTGCCTCTATGTCCGCGAATTCCCGGTACAGGCGATGCTGCGTTTTCGTCCCCACCTGAAAAACACACCGGTCGTCATCCTTGAAGGAACGCCGCCGCGTCAGACGGTGTGTTCGTGCAATGTCCGTGCTGCCGCTCTCGGTATCGACACAGGTCTCACCCGTGCCGAACTCGATGTCTTCCCCGGCGTCACGCATCTTCCGCGATCCCTCACTGAAGAATCCAGCGCCTGCGCCGCGCTCCTGCAGTGCGCCGGCCGATTTTCCCCGCGTGTCGAATGTCGGACAAAGGGCTTTGCTCCGGAAAGACTGCCGGACAAGTCCGGATCCGCGTCCGGATCCGTGTCGGACACTGCGCCCGACACGTATTCCTTCTGCTGCATCCTCGACATCGCCGGAACAGAAAAACTCCTCGGCTCTCCTTCACAACTTGCGCAAAACCTCCTCACCGCCGTCCACACTCCTGGTCTGCACCCCGCCATTGTCATCAGCGCCAACATCGATGCCGCCCTCTGCCTCGCCCGCGGCCTAACCCTCCGCCCTGCCGCGTCGGCTACTTCCATCCCGCTCTCCGGCTGGTCCACTGCCGTCATTCCCGTCGGCGAAGAATCGAACGCCCTCGCCCCGCTGCCGCTTTCTGCCCTCCCTCTCACAGCGGAGCATGCCGAAACCCTCACCCGCTGGGGCATTTTCACTCTGGGCGCTCTCGCGGCCCTCCCGGAAAAAGAACTTATCGCCCGCCTCGGCCAGGCGGGTCTCCGCCTCCGCCAGCTCGCTCGCGGAGAAGCCTCGCACCTTCTTGTTCCCGCCGATCCGCCGCTTCTCCTTGAAGAGCGCACCGAGCTGGACGCGCCCGTCGAGCTGCTCGACTCGCTGCTCTTCGTCCTCGGCATCCTGCTCGATCACCTGATCGCGCGCGCCGCCGCGCAAATCCTTGCCCTCGCCTCGGTCACCGTCACCCTCGCTCTCGACGGCGGCAGCACGCACACGCGCACCGTCCGTCCCGCGCTTCCCGGCAACGACCGCCGCCTCTGGCTCCGTCTCCTCCACCTCGACCTGCAGGCGCACCCGCCATCCGCTCCCATCCTCGCCGTTAGCCTCACTGCCGAACCGGGCTCGACGAGCAAAGTGCAGCAAGGCCTCTTCACCCCGCAGCTCCCTGAGCCCGATCGCCTCGACGTCACCCTTGCCCGCATCCGCTTACTCGTCGGCGATCATCGCGTCGGACGCGCCGCGCTCGAAGATAGCCATCGTCCCGATGCATTTCGCATGGAGCCCTTCACGATTCCGGAGACCACCCCCTCCACTCTTCCCGTTCCTCAGGTCCAGGCCCACGCCGCGCGCCGCCGTCTCCGCCCACCCGAACCCATTGCCGTTACCCTTCGCGAGCGCCGCCCCGTCGCCTTCGTCTTCCGCAGGCAGCGCTACACCGTCGAGCGCGCCTGGGGACCCTGGTTTTTCTCCGGCAACTGGTGGGGCATCGAGTGCTGGTCCCTGGAAAAGTGGGATCTGGTCGCCCGCTCCGACTCCGGGGCCATGCTCAGCTGCGCTATCGCCCGCAATCCTAACCGCTCTGCAGCAATTCCCGGAGCGATGAACGCCTGGCGCGTCGAGGAACTCTATGACTGAGCGCTACGTCGAGCTTCACGCCGCCTCTGCCTTCTCCTTTCTCGAAGGCGCCTCTCAGCCCGAGGACCTCATCGAGCGCGCCGCCGAGCTCGAGATCCCCGCCGTCGCCCTTCTCGACCGCAACGGCTTTTATGGATCGGCGCGCATGCACACCTCCGGCGAGCGCAACAAAATCCGCGCCCACGTCGGCGCCGAAATCTCCACCAGCGCCTTCGGGCCGCGGCTCACCCAGGCGCCCTGGCTTCCGCACCCCAGGCATCCGAATCAACCCACCACTCCCGAACCCGCTCGTCTCCCGCTCCTCTGCGCCTCGCGTACCGGCTACCAGAATCTCTGCCAGCTCATCACGCAGTTCAAAATGCGCGAGACCACCAAGGCCGAAGGCGCCGCCACCTGCGACGATCTTGCCCAATACAGCGAAGGTCTCCTCTGCCTTACCGGCGGCGACGAAGGCCCGCTGGCCGCAGCGCTTACCACCGGCGGCGAACCCGCCGCCCGCGCGCTGCTGGATCAGCTCACAGCCCTCTATGGCCGCGACAACGTCATCGTCGAGCTGCAGCGCCACCAGCTTCCCGATGAGGAAGCCCGCAACCAGGCCGCGCTCCGCGTTGCTCGCTCCATGAAGCTTCCCGTCGTCGCCACCAACGGCGTTCGTTACGCCAAACCGTGGGACCGCGAAGTCCTCGACGTCTTCACCGCCATCCGCAATCACGTCGACCTCGACCATGCCGGCCGCCTGCTCGCCACCAACAATCACCGCTACCTGCGCAGCCCTGCGGAAATGTCCGCACTCTTCCGCGATCTTCCCGAAGCCATCGCCAACACCCGGGAAATCTCCCAGCGGCTTGCCTTCCAGCTCACCGACCTTGGCTATGAGTTTCCCCGCTACCCGGTCCCCGATGGCGAAACCATGGACGCCTTCCTCCGCAAGCGCACCGACGAAGGCGTCCGCCTCCGCTACGGCGCGAAAAACGATCCAGCCCTGCTCGCCCGCGCCCGCAAACAAATCGACCGCGAGCTGGCCCTCATCGCGAAGCTCGGATTCGCCGGCTACTTCCTCATCGTGTGGGACATCGTCCGCTACTGCAAACAGAACGACATCCTCATCCAGGGCCGCGGCTCCGCCGCCAACTCCGCTGTTTGCTATGCCCTCGAAATCACCGCCATCGATCCGGTCGGCATGGAGCTCCTCTTCGAGCGTTTCCTGAGTGAAAACCGCGGCGAGTGGCCCGACATCGACCTCGACCTGCCTTCCGAAGAAAAACGCGAGCAGGCCATCCAGTACGTCTACCGGCGTTACGGCGAACTCGGCGCCGCCATGACCACCAACGTCATCAGCTACCGCGGCAAATCGGCCGCGCGCGAAGTCGGCAAAGCCCTCGGCTTCGATCAGGAATCGCTCGGCCGCCTCACCTCGCTCGTCAGCCAGTGGGAGTGGCGCGGCGAGAACGACACCATGGCGAATTCGTTCCACCACGCCGGCTTCGACGTCGCCCATCCGCGCATCGCCAAATACCTCCAGCTCTGCGTCCGCCTGCAGGACCTGCCGCGCCATCTCGGCCAGCACTCCGGCGGCATGGTCATCTGCCAGGGCCAGCTCAACCATGTCGTTCCCCTCGAGCGCGCCTCCATGCCCGGCCGTACCGTCATCCAGTGGGACAAGGAAGACTGTGCCGACCTCGGCATCGTCAAAGTCGATCTCCTTGGCCTCGGCATGATGGCGGTTCTCAAGGACTGCCTCACGCTCATTCCCGAGCACTACGGCACGCCCATCGACCTCGCCCAGCTCCCCGAAGATCCGGAAGTCTACAAAGTCCTGCAGCGCGCCGACACCGTCGGCATGTTCCAGATTGAAAGCCGCGCGCAGATGGCCTCTCTCCCGCGCAACTATCCTGAGCGCTTCTACGACCTCGTCGTGCAGGTCGCCATTATCCGCCCTGGGCCCATCGTCGGAAAAATGATGCATCCTTATATGCGCCGCCGCCAGGGCAGGGAAGAGGTGACCTACCCGCACCCTTCGCTTGAACCCGTGCTCAAACGCACTTTGGGCGTGCCTTTGTTTCAGGAGCAGCTTTTGCGCATGGCGATGACGGTCGCTAACTTCTCCGGCGCCGAAGCCGAAGAGCTGCGCCGCGCCGTCGGGATGCGCCGCTCCTGGCAGCGCATGAAGGATCTCGAAGGCAAGCTGCGTCGCGGCATGACCGAGAACGGAATTGCCGCCGCCACGCAGGACGAGATCGTGCAGGCCATCAGCTCCTTCGCGCTCTACGGATTTCCCGAATCGCACGCCGCCAGCTTCGCGCTGATTGCCTATGCCTCGGCATACTTCAAGGTGAAATACCTCGCCGCCTTTACCGCCGCCATCATGAACAACCAGCCGATGGGGTTTTATTCGCCCGCGGTGCTCGTGAAGGATGCGCAGCGCCACGGCCTGCGGGTGCGGCCCATCGATGTGCAGGTATCGGAGTGGGCGTGCGCGGTGGAGCATGAGCCGGATGGATCGCTGTCGATGCGGCTGGGGCTGGGCTATGCGCGCGGGCTGCGC
>DATJNE010000178.1:0-8780 GCA_035508305.1 Acidobacteriaceae bacterium
GACGGCTGCCGGGCGACATCACGTGGCGGGGCCGGCACACGACGGTGTACTTCCCGCTGGTGACGTGCATTGTGGTCAGCGTGGTGCTGAGCCTGGTGCTGTGGGCGATCGGGAAGTGGAAGTAGCCGGGAGCCGGGAGCCTGTAGCCTGTAGCCCGTAGCCTGTAGCCCGTAGCCTGTAGCCCGTAGCCCGTAGCCCGTAGCCCGTAGCCCGTAGAGCATAAGAATCCGGAGAGATGCAGTCCAGCCAGACGATCGGTCGAGGACGGGTCAGAGTTGGCGACTGCAGATCAAAAGGCATCCGGGCCCGTCTGACGAAGCGGGTGAATCAGGACGTTGGCGGGTGATGTTTGATGCGTGATGACCGATGCATGAGGACGACACGATCGATCTGTCTCGCCTGCTGCATCCGAGCCAGATCGCGGACAGCTGTCTCCTCGCTCTTGCCTGCTTCCACGGCGGGCGGCTGGCCACCTTCGATCGGCGGCTGATCGCCGATGCGGTGCGCAGTGGAAAGAAATCCATCGAACTGATCGGCTGAAGGGTTGCAAACACCAAAAAAAGGGCCCCTCGGGGTGAGGGGCCAATCTGCCTTGGTTCTCTCGTTGTGTGAGAGCTTGTTGGGCCTTGCCTTCTTACTGAGGCTGAGCCGTTGGCTGCGACGCAGCACCCTGAGGGGAGGGCTGCGCGGAATTCTGCTGCGTCGCACCAATCGGTGAACCGCCAGAGGATGGCTGGTTCAAGGCCGCTAAACTGTTTTCCATGAGGCTGACGCGAACGATGCTGCCGGGACGGGCTTCGGAGTTGTCGTCCGAGCTGATCGGCGCGTTGCCCATGGCGACTTCGTGGATCCGCCAGACGGGAATCTGGTGCTCGGCCAGATACCGCACGACGGCTTCCGCCATGTGCTGCGAATTCTGAATGCCTGCCGCTCCGCGGGTGCGCGAGTAGCCGGCGACTTCAACCACGTACCCCTTCTGACCCTGCAGCTGGGTGACGACCTGGGAGAGTGCATCCTGCGCCTTGTCGTTCAGCATGGTCTGGCCGGGACGGAAGTGGATATCGAGGTTGTTGATGGGGTGGTACTGATCGAGATTGGCGACGGTTTCGCCGAGCTGGGCATTCCGGTCGTTGGCCTGGGTGGCGGTCTGCTGGGCCTGGGTGGCGGTCTGCTGCGCGGCGGTGGCCACCTGATTCGCCTGGTCGGCCGAAGCCTGGGCGGCGTGGATGCCGTTCTGCGCGCGCTGATCGACGTCACGGATGTCAGCCGCGTTCTTGGCCTGCAACTGATCGAGCTCGTTGAGGCGATCCTTTACCGGATCGAGCTGGCGGTTGACCCACTTCTTGCGGGCGAAGGGGTTCATGTGGCCCCAGAAGCCCTCGTTGGATTTCTCGGGGAGAGGAGCCTTGCCGGTCGCCGTTTGCTGGGGAGCGGAGGTAGATGGCTGGGCCTGAGCGTTCGTGGAAGCGCCCGTTTGAACCTGGGGCTGTTGCTGATCCGAAGTGGACTGCGCGACCGCTGGCAAAGCCAGACTTGCTGCAACCAGCAGTACGGTAAAGGAACCGGAATTCATTTTGATTTTCATGTTTTGTCTCGTTATGAAACTTCGTATCTGAATTTCGGTGGGCTGCGCAGCACCCCGTGTTGCACGAACGTAAAGAGCACTCGCCATGCCAAACCGGCGAACGGGGGGCGATGTCGGGCAAAGTATTTAGAATCAAGCAGAAAACTTTGGTGCAAAGGCGAGCGCGGGAGGTAATCGGGACGTAAAAAACACAGTCCCGGGCCGAATCGGGAAGAAATTACGCGCAGATTCGGGAACGGGGCGGACGGAGCCGGCCCTTTACTTCCCCGTGACTGCGATCACACGGATCTCCGGATAGTTCTGGTTCCAGTCCTGGGGGAGGGTGTCGAAGATGAGGCGGAAATCGCGGGTTTCGCCGGGACGGATGGGGGCGGCGCCGACCGATTCGGTATCGATATAGGGCTCGCGGGTACGGATGAGGGTGAGGGGCATGGTTTCTTTTTTAGCAATCGGGTTCTCGAAGCCGTGAAAAGCGACCTGAACGGTGATGGCGGTGATGGTTTCCTGGCCCGTGTTGGTGATCTGGCCATCGACGTAGGTGGACTGGGCTCCGGCAACGCTGCCGGCCTGGCTCATCTGGAGATTGGTGATGGGGAGACGGGCGGCGTAGGGGTCCGGTGGTGCGAGGCCGGCGCCACCGGGATTGACCGGCTGCCGGCGATGGCTGACGGCGACGAGAATGCCGATGACGAGAATGACGACGGCGAGAGCGATGACCCAGGGGAGCGCGGAGCGCGGCTCGCGCTCGGCGGGGCGATCGTTACGGAAGAGACCGGGATCGGATTGCGGCGGGGTACTCATGACGGATACAGGGTACAGCGGAACGACGGGCGTGGGGGAGTTGAGAGTGGAGAGTTGGAGTTGAGAGTTGGAGTTCAGAGTTGGAGTTCAGAGTTGGGGTTCAGAGTTGGGAGTTGGGAGTGGGGAGTTGGGAGTGGGTTTTCTGGCGCACGGATGAAACGAAGTTAACTTGTGGAGCACTTCTGCACAGTGGCTGCAAAAATATTTCTCAAGTTCCGAGTCGCAGATGACGAACAATGAGTCTAAGCAGGCGAGTGCAGAGGTTACAGAACTCCCCTTTCGAGGCCAGGCAATGAACACCCTCCCCGATGAACAAATGATCTCAAGCAGAAAACCGGAATACGCGTACCGGATTGCCGCCGCTGCGGCGGCGTTGTTTCTGCTGTTGACGTGGATCAGCGCGTAGGCAAGCGGCTAGCTACCGGCTGCCGGCGCAAGGCAAACTATTAGCGGACAGCGGCCGGCGGGAAGCTACCGGCAGCGCGTAGCCAGCAGCCAGCGTACGATGCGGAGCGCCTGCGTCGCGGCGCCTGCATGGATTCCAGAAGATCAGCCGGATGCAGGACCTTTGGGGAGTCGTTATCGCGCGACGGTTTCGCGGGCGAGGGCGCGCTTCATCAGCACGTCGAGCGCAGCTTTGTGCTCGGCATATTCGGCGTCGCCGATCTTTCCTTCGATCCGTTCCGTCTCCAGCTGAAACAGTTCTTCCTTGAGAGCCGCCAGGGTTCCGGTGACGACAGTAGCCTTCGGGGCGGCGCCGTTGGCGGGCGCGGGAGCCGGCAAGCCTGCGGCCAGCTGTGCGCGCAGAGCCGTCGCTTTGACTCCGGGGGGCAGGGTGGGCGTGAGGGGCGAGGGTTCGGCAGGGGCAAGGGCCGGGGTTTGTCCGGGTTTGGCACGGAGCATGAAGGCCGCGCCGACAACGAGGGCAAGGCCGACGCCGCTCAGGATCCACCACTTGTATTTCTGCAGAGGATCGGGGGTATCGATGGGCGTGCCGAGCCCGCCGCCGGGGCCCTGCTGGGCCGCAGGCTGAGCGGACTGGTCGGGCGCGCCGGCGCTCTGATCGCCGCCCATGCCGCCCTGGCCCTGATCGGCCTGAGCGTTCTGCTGTTCGCGCGGCATGGAGCCGGTGCCGGAGACGGTGAAGGCAACGGGCGTGCCGGGTTTGACGTTGGTGGCGAGAAAGGTCTGGGTGCCGGGGCCGCTGGCGTCACCGCCGAGCGGCTGGAACGAAGCGCCGGCGAAGCTCATGCTCTTCGGCAGCATGATGGCGACGTTTTCGGCAGGCAGGGTGACATGGGCGAGCAGCTTCGCACTGCCGTCGTAGGGAAGGTGGTAGCCGATCTGGAAGCGCGTTTCGCCGGGCCGGATGGGGAAGATGAAGGCGTAGTGGCCCTTGTCGCCCATAGGCACGGGCGAGTTGGAGACGGCCATGCCGCCGGGGCCAGTGGCGGTAGCGCCTTCGAGGATGGCGCCGTCGGGCAGATAGAAGTCGAAGCTGTGGGCGCTGAGTTGGGTCTTCGGCGGCTTCGACTCGTTGCGGATGAAGTAGCTCTCGGTGACGCTGAGGCCCTGCTGATTGGTCTCCATGCGCGCCACGTCGGCGTAGAGGTGCAGGCCGTCGACTTTGGGGGAGACGTCGAAGACGTCGATGTTGACGAGGCTGGTATTGGGCGGAACGGGGCCGTAGTAGGAAGCCTTCTGGTGGTCGACGCGGACCAGATGCATACCGGCGTTGTCGGGCACGGTGAAGGAGTAGTGGCCTATTGCGTCGACGGTGGTCTGCGCCGATTCCTGCATGCCCTGCTGAAGATCGAGGAGAACGGCGGTGTCGCCGGCGGCGGGCTTGCCGGTGGTGCGGTCGATGACGGTGCCGGAAATGGTGGCCGCGCTGAGAGAAACGGGGAGGGCCACGGCGGCGAAAAGGGCGAGTCGGGCAATGGGCTTCATGGTGTTCCAGTCTTCTCGTTCAGAATTCAGGCCGGGTGCTGGAGCAAAAGGTCGGACTCCAGCAGATCGATTTCGGCAACGGTTTCGGCGGCCTCGTTTTCGAGCATGGTGCGCTGCGCGGCGTAATCCTCTTCGGGGTACTTGCCGGCTTTGTATTCGAAGTTGAGATCGCGGAGGTTATCGTAGAGGACTTCGCGGCGCTCGCGAAGATATTCGAGACGGGTCTTGTGGTGCTGCGCCTCGACATGGGGCTCGGGCCAGAAGACGAAAAGAAAGCAGCCGATGAGGAGGAAAGCGCAGGCGATGGTGGTCATAGCGTTGTCTCCGGGCGAGAAGAGCGCAGAGCGCAGGGCTCCGCGATGAGGGAAGGCCGCCGGGAAGAGGAGACGGGCCGGGGCGCGCGGTCCCGGGCTCTGCACTCTGCGCCCTGCGCTCTGTTCCTCATACTTCGGTCTCCCTGCGAATTTTCTCGCGCAGGTCGTCGGAGATTTCGGCTTCTTCCACAACGTGCGTCGAGGAGACGCGCCGGCGCCAGCGTTTGACGAGGACCCAGGTGCCGAAGAGGCCGAAAATCAGGAGCGCGGGAGGGACGATCCAGGCGACCATGTTGAACTTCGTGAGCATGGGCGCGGCGAGAGCGGTAGGCCCGTATTTGTCCTGGAAGGCAGCCAGGATGGCGTTGTTGCTGTCGCCGTGGTCGATGGCGGCGCGCAGCTCGGCGAGCATGCGGGCGGAGTCAGGGCAGCCGACGTGGTTGCACTCGATGAGAATTTCGCTGCAGCCGCAGATGCACATCAGCTTGTGGCCGAGGTCGTTGTAGCGGGCCTCGGTGTCGGCGGAGCCAAGGGTGACCGAGCAGACCACGATGACGAGCGGCAGAACGAGGTAGCGGGTGAAGCGGCTCATCAGTCCCCTGCCCTTCCGGCGGCGACGGGTTCCGCAGGAACCGCGACGCGATGGCGCTGGGTGGCGAGCGCGGCGCTCATGTTGGGCACCAGAGCGATGCCGGTGCCGAGAATCGTGACCAGCAGGCCGATCCAGATCCAGGCGACGAGGGGGTTGAGGAAGGCCTTGATGACCGGCTGGCCGGTAGCCGGATCCTTGCCGGCGTAGATGACGTACAGATCTTCGACCAGGGTGGAGTGATTGGCGACGATGGTGGAGGGCTGGCCGTTGACGGCGTAGACGCGCAGCTCAGGGGCGAGTTTGGTGACGAGACGATCGCCACGATAGACGTTGAGCATGGCGAATTCAGTGTCGTAGTTGGGGTTCGAGTCCTGGGAGTAGTCGAGGCATTCGACGCGATAGGGGCCGAGGGTGAAGCTGTCCTTATAGTTCATCGTCTGCTCGTGGCTCTGGTTGAAAGCCTGGCCGCCGATGCCGATGAAGATGAGCACGATCCCAAAGTGGACGATGTAGCCGCCGTAGCGGCGGGTGTTGCGGCGCGTGAGCTGCACCATCGAAGCGAATAAGTTCTGTCCGGACTTCTGCTGGATAACCCGGCCGCCCTTGTAGAACTCGGCGGAGATGGCAGTGATCACGAAAGCCGCCATGGCGAAGGTGATCCACGAGTAGAACGCTCCCTGGCCATCGGTGGTAAAGATTGTCCATGGATGAACGCCGAGAGGAATAACAGCGATGGCCACCACCAGGGCCACGATGCCGGGAAGCACGAAATTCCTCCGGATGCTTTTGATCGAAGTGGAGCGCCACGCCAGGATCGGCCCGATCCCGGTAAGAAAGAGCAGAAAGACGCCAATGGGCACAGCGACGCGGTTGTAGAAGGGCGCGCTGACGGTGACGCGATTGCCCTGAACGTATTCCGAGAGCACCGGGAACAGCGTTCCCCAAAGAACGGTGAAGCAAGCTGCCAGCAGCACGAGGTTGTTGAAGAGGAAGCTCGACTCCCGCGAGACCAGCGACTCCAGTTTGTGGTCGCTCTTCAGATGGTCGCGGTTGCGAATGTAAACGAAGGTGCACACGGCCAGCGTGATGACGAGGAACACCCAGAACCAGGTCCCGATGGAGGATTGCGCGAAGGCGTGGACCGAGCTGACGAGGCCCGAGCGCGTGAGCAGAGTGCCGAGAATGGCCAGCATGAACGTCGAAAAGATGAGCCAGACGTTCCACGACTTCATCATGCCGCGCTTCTCCTGCATCATGACCGAATGCAGGAAAGCCGTGCCGGTCAGCCAGGGCATCAGCGATGCGTTTTCGACCGGATCCCAGCCCCAGTAGCCGCCCCAGCCGAGCACCGAGTAGGCCCAGTGCATGCCGAGGAAGATGCCGACGGTGAGGAAAAGCCAGGTCACCATCGTCCAGCGACGAGTGATGTGGATCCACTTCTCGCCCGGGTAGCGCATCATCAGCGCGCCGAGAGCAAACGCGAAGGGTACGCTGAATCCCACATAGCCCAGATAGAGCATCGGGGGATGGATCACCATCTCCGGATACTGCAGTAACGGATTGAGGCCGTTGCCATCGGGAGGAATGGCGCCCTGGGTCAGCGAAAAGGGGGTTGCTGCGACGTTGACCAGCAGCAGGAAAAATACCTGGATGCCGGCCAGGATGGTGGAGGCGTAGGCGGTGAGCTTGACGTCGACCTTGTGCCGCACGCGCAGGACGAATCCATAGGCAGACAGCAGGAACGCCCAGAGCAACAGGGAACCTTCCTGACCCGACCACAGCGCTGCGAACTTATAGGGCCAGGGGAGGGCGCGGTTGGAGTGCTCGAGGATGTAGGCAACGCTGAAATCGTTTGTAAAGGCGGCCCAGACCAGAGCAAAAGCTGCGCAGGCGGTGGCAAAAAAGCTGGCAATGCCGGCCCGGCGGGCTGTTTCCGCCAGGCGTTCGGGCGCAATGACTCCGCGACGGCCGGTAGCCAGTTGCCGCAGAGCCACAGCCCCGACCAGCAGGTTGTAACCGCTCAGAGCGAGCGCGATCAGAAGCGCAAAACTGCCAAATGCGGGCATAGGGATCGACCTTCTGATTGTCGCACTTTCAGGGGATCGACGACGCCAGCGCGGCAATCAGAGACAGATCGATCTTCTCGTCAGCCAGGGTCTGCCGCTGTGACAAATCTCACAACTGCAGCTGGTAGCTGGTAGCTGGTAGCTGGTTGCCTGTGGCCGGCTGTTCCTGCTTCAGGCTGTTCGGGCGACGGGCTGCATCAGTAATGACCGCACCAGCGACAGCAGCTCATCCGGAGGGAAGGGCTTTACGCGGAAAAACACATCGAGGTCGCGGTATTCGTCTTCGGCTTCGGCAAGACCACTCAGGACGATAACCGGAAGATGCGGGAACCTGGCTCTGAGTTCGGCAACGAATTCGGGCCCATTCATGCCTGGCATGAGGTGATCGGTGACCACCAGCCCAACCGGACGCATCGTGCCGGCCTGCTCCAGCATCACCAGCGCCTGGCGTCCGTCGCCTGCAACCGCGACATTTCCCGCGGCGCGAGCCAAAATAGCTTTTCTGGTGGTCGCCTGGATGCAGTTATCGTCCACCAGCAAAATGTCAGCAATCATTGGGATGGGAGATTCCCGGGAAGAGATTTAGGTTGCCCGACTGATTTCGTGCCAGAGTTACTGACGTGATTCCCCGTCAGCGGCTCAGAACAACGTTGTACCGGGCGTCACGTAAAAACGCAACACCGCGGGGTGCAGGGCTGCCTGCCACTTTTGATCCAGCATCTGGGCCGACCCTGCCATAGCAAACAAAAGGCGGGGGCGTTTGCCCCCGCCCGCCTTGCCGGGAATTTCAGCTCAGAAGGTGATCCTTCCTCCGAACTCCATTTGCCGTGGAGAGTTGACCTGCGTATTGAGGACACCCCAGGAACTGGATTCGTTGAGACCCAGCGACGGATCCCAGAACTGCCGGTGGTTGAGCACATTGGCGGCAATGAAGGAGAACTCGAAAGTCGCCGATTCGGTGATTCGAATGTCCTTCTTCAATTGCGCATCCATGTTCCAGTAAGGCTGGCCAAGGATCGGCCCAACCCCATTGCTCTTTGCATCGATGCCGAGAATCGGAGCCCGAACCTGGTTCCATACCGCGACCGGGTTCTTGAACATATTCACGGCGGTATTCGAAACGCCAGTCCCTACGGAGTTGCCGAACTGGTCGGTGCCTCCGGTTACTCCGAAGTGCGCGGAGTGCCCGGCGTTATAGGGACTGGTGAAGACGCATTGTTCATTGTCGTAGTAGTTGTTCCCGTCGCCCGCCCCCCAGGCCTGGGCGCCTGTCCACGTGCCGCACCATACAGGGGCGCCGGCTCCCGCGGTGAAAATAGGCGCCAGGGTCCAGCCCCCGGCTACCCGTCCCACCAGGCCGTTCTGACCCCTGAACCACGGCTCCTGCGCCACGACGTAGGTGTTGTAGACGATCCGGCGGTCGAATGCCTGTTCGCCGTACATCCTGCTCAGGTCGAAGGGATCGTTGGGTG
>DATJNE010000179.1:0-5289 GCA_035508305.1 Acidobacteriaceae bacterium
GTGAGGGCGGTGGGCAGGTTGTAGCGGAACGATGCCAGGTCGAGGTTGTTCTCGATCGCCAGCGCGATCGCGTCCTGCAGCGAGAGATAGAGCTTGCCGTCGCGGATCAGATTCTCCAGCCGGGGCGAGTTATGCAAATCGACCGGGGGCACAAAACTGGGACGGTACGGAGACAGCGGGTTGTGGGAGTGGGGCAGTTCGACATGGAAGGGCCGCAGCGGACCGATCGACTGCAGCTGCATCTGCTGCGCCTGCTCGGCGATGGAAGGCGTTGCCGCGGACGCCGCAGCGGACTGCCCTGGTGGTGCGGGAGCATTGGGAGCCGCGGCGGGAGCGGATGAATCCGGCTGCGTGGCCGAAGTCTGCGCCAGCAGCGGAGCAGACAGAGAACCTGCGACGAGAAGAACAGGAAGGGACAGCCGTCGGAGCCAGGGGAAGTGGGTCACTGGGCGGTGACCTCCACGCCGAGACTGGGGTTGGCGGTGTCGTGGACCATCCAGCCATCGCGCAGCTCGATCACGCGGGAGCCATAGCCGGCGTTGGTCTCGGAGTGCGTGACCTGGACGATGGTGGTGCCCTGCTCGTTGAGCTCTTTGAACAACTCCATGATCTCCTTTGCCTGGCTGGAGTGCAGATTGCCGGTGGGCTCGTCGGCGAGCAGCAGCCCGGGCTTGTGGATGACGGCGCGGGCCACGCCCACCAGCTGTTGCTGGCCGCCGGAGAGCTGGGAAGGGAAGAGGTCTTTCTTGCCGACGATGCTGAAGCGGTCCAGCGTGTCGGCCACCAGGCCCTGGCGCTGGGCGCGGGGCATGTCCTTATAGGAGAGCGGCAGATCGATGTTCTCCTGCACGGTGAGGTCGTCGAGCAGATGGTAGCTCTGGAAGACCATGCCGATATTGCGCTTGGCGAGGTCGGCGCGCTGGCGGCGGTTCATGCGGTGTGCGGCCTCGTCTTTGAACCAGTACTCGCCCAGCCACTGATCGTCGAGCAGGGCGAGGACGTTCAGCAGCGACGATTTGCCCGCGCCCGAAGGCCCCATGATGGTGAGGAACTCGCCCTCTTTGATTTCCAGATTGATGCGGCGCAGCACCCAGGTTTGGCCGGCGCCGGTTTTGTAACTGCGTTCGATATTCTTCAGCTGAATCATGATGTTTAGCCTGTAACCCGTAGTCTGCAGCCTGTAGCCTGCGCCAAACTCGCACACGAATGCGCCTGCCTGGCGACCGGCCACGGGCTACCGGCTACCGGCCTGTTACTTGACTTCGAGAACCTGTTCGAGCGATTCGCCTTCGGCGACCACCTTGCCGTCGAAGAGGTGAATCTGGCGATCGGCATGGCGGGCAAAGCGCGGATCGTGCGTCACCATGCAGATGGTTGCCCCTTCGCGATGGAGGTTCTGCAGCAGCTCCATCACCGCTTCGGCGTTGCGCGAATCGAGGTTGCCGGTGGGCTCGTCGGCGAGCAGGATGGAGGGCGAACCGGCGAGGGCCCGCGCTACGGCGACGCGCTGCTGCTGACCGCCGGAGAGCTGGGAAGGATAGTGGCGGATGCGGTGCGCCATGCTCACGCGCTCCAGCGACTCCTGCACGCGGCGCTTGCGCTCGGCCGACGACATCCCGGAGCGATACGTGAGGGGCAGCTCCACGTTCTCATACACGGTTAGGTCGCCGATCAGGTTGAAGCTCTGAAAGATGAAGCCGATTTCCTGGTTGCGAATGCGCGAGCGCTGCGAGAAGTTCAGATTCTCGACCGAGTGGCTGTTGAGCGTATAGCTCCCCCCGGTGGGCGTGTCGAGCAGGCCGATGATCGACAACAGCGTGGACTTGCCGCATCCCGAGGGACCCGAGATGGCGACGTATTCGCCCTTGTCGATCTTCATGTGAACGCCGGACAGCGCGTGCGTTTCGATCTCGTCGGTGTAGAAGACTTTGGTGAGGCCCTCGATTTCAATCAACGCCTGATTGTTATCCATCCTGCTCTCCTGCTCCTCAATTTTGCGCTGCCTGGTTGCCTGCCGGGGGACGGTTTCTACTCCAGCCGAACTTTATCGGTTGCGTCGTAGCGTGACATGTCGGAAAGGATCACGCGATCGCCTTCGTTCAGGCCACTCAGAATCTGAATCTCCGTGGTCGAAGCCTTGCCAACCTGCACCTGCACCCGCGTGGCGGTTTTGCCGTTGGGATCGATGCGGAACAGGCTGATGGTGCTGTTCTCGTTGCCGAACGCGGGCCGCCCGACGTACAGCACGTCGTGGAGGTGAGCGAGTTCGATGGTTCCATCCACGCTGAGACCCGGAACGGCTCCCATCGGCAGGGCGCCATCCAGAGTTACGTCAACGGTGCGCGTTCCGTTCAATACGGAGGGATCAATTCTGGTAACCCGTCCCGGCACGATGCCGTTGTGGGTGTCGATTTCGGCCGCCTGGCCCAGCAAAATATCGTGCGCCTGGGTCTCGGCGATCTGCAGAGCCGCCTTGAGCTTGGTGGGATCGACCACCTCGGCGACCGAGGTTCCGGCGGCGACGTGCTCGCCCACCGAGACCGGAGTGGGCAACGACTCGACGACGCCGGAGATGCCGGCCTTCACGTGCAGCGCATCCTCCTGGCTCTGGTAGAGAGCAAGCTGCGCTTTCGCCTGGTCAATCTTGGTCTGAGCCGAGGCCAGCTGCACCGCAATCGCCTTCTGGTTGACGTCGAGCTGCTCCTCGCTGATCTGGTGCTGGCTGGTCAGCTGGTCGGCATTGTTCTTGGACTGGTTGTACTGGATGCCGCTGATCACGCCCAGGGCGTACAGCTGCTTGTCGGTATTGGCCTGGAGCTCGGCCTGACTATATTGCGCGTTGATCTGGGCCCCCGTGGATTTTTTGTCCATCAGGGTGCTCTGCAGCGTGGCGTTCAGGCTCCGGTAATCGGCTTCGGCCTGCTTTACGGCCAGTTCCGCATTCAGCAGCTGCTGCTGCAGGGTCGGGTCCTCAAGGTCCATGAGCACCGTATCCGGGGTCACCCGGGCGCCGGGCAAAACGCGGATACGCACGACAGTAGCCTCCGTCTGCGCGGGGATCAGCTCGATGCTCTCTTCGCGAGGGACCAGGGTGCCGAGACCGCGCACGTTGCGGGTAAAGTCGCCGCGCTTGACCGTGTCGGGCCAGATGGTACTGGCGTCGACGGTCGGGACGGCGGGCTTGAGGCGCATGACAGCCCAGGCAGCCGCGGTGACCCCGACGGCAACAATCGCCAGCACGATGATCTGCCGGCGGAGCTTCTTCTTCCTAATGTCGGGCCGTGAGATATCCATTACGCAGGTGGTATTGCATGTGCCGCACCATTTGCGGCCTGACCGTAAGTAATGTGCGGTGAGTTGATTAGAGAAGGAGGGAAGGAGGGTCCGGGGAAGCAGAGTGATCGAATGCGGAACCTTGTGTCCATTACCGGACACCGGCAACCGGCGCGGCCGGGAGCATCCTGGCAGCCCGCAGCTTCGTATCGACGAGAGCAGCGATTTCGCGATGAATGGTCTCAATGGGGCGGTCGCCATCGACAATCACGACGCGATGCGGCTCGCGCGCGGCGATCGCGTGGTACTGGTCGTAGACGCGGCGGTAGAAGGCAGCATCCTCGCGCTCGAAGCGGCCTTCATCCTGGCCGGCGGCGGCATTGCGGTGGTTGCGGCGCCGGGCGCGGGCGAGGGATTTGTCGAAATCGGCGAGCAGCAGGAGGGTCAGGTCGGGCTGCAGGCCGGCGCACATGGTCTGGTGCATGCGCAGGACGACCGCGCTGCCCAGCCGGCGGCCGCCGCCCTGGTAGGCCTCCGTGGAATCGGTAAAGCGATCGCAGAGGACCACGTTGCCGCCATGCAGAGCCGGGGCGATCACTTCCGCGATGCACTGCGCCCGGTCGGAGAACATGAGGCCGAGCTCCGTCATGGGGTCGAGGCACTCCGTCTTCGAGTCCAGGATGAGGCCGCGCACGCGATCGCCGAGGTGCGTGCCGCCCGGCTGTCGCGTCACGGTGACGGCCAGACCCTGGGCCTGCAGATGTTCGGCGAGCCTGCGGAGCTGGGTGGATTTGCCCGAGCCGTCGAGCCCCTCGAAGGTGAGGAAGAAACCCATGGAAGCAGGGTACAGGGTGCGGGGACCTGCCGTCCGGGCGGAGCGCTGCGCGCCGGAGTAAAATCACCCTGACCGGCTCATGCAACAGCACCGGAACCAAGCCGTGGCGCTGGGAGCAGCAATTCTGCTGCTCGCCCTGCTGGTTTGCCCGCCAGCGGGGGTGGCGCTGGTGCTGGCGCCTGTGTTGCTGTTCGGCCTGGTCGCCGCTCCGCGCTCGCTGTGGCCGGCCTCGAACCTCGAGCCGCCTTTTGCCGAGCCCGTGCTCATCCGGGCCGGATTGTTCCAGCGGCCCCCTCCCGTTTCCATCCTGTAGTTTCCGGCGATTCTTGGCGGACGCCGTGCCCGGCCTCGGGCGCGCGCGTCTGCATGGATTTCCCTCGCGATGAAAACCGTGGAGGAGCGGGATGGTTCTGGCCTGGATGGCGAATGCCGGAGTGCTGTGGTTTCTCGTCTCGGCCTGCGTGTTCATGGCACGGCAGCGGCGCAGGAAGATAGAGCAACAGAAGACGCGGGATCTGGCGATCTCGCCGCTCGCCGGGCTGGCGATGGGCGCGATGTTTCTGGGATTTCAGGAGATTCTGCAGCCGCAGGTCCGGCACATGATCGTGGAGGAACTGAAGGAGGAACGCGCCGACGACGGAGCCAAAGAACCGCTGGGCGGACGGCTGTTCCATGAGCAGATGCGGAGGATCCGCAGAGGCGAAGACGTGGAGCAGGTGACCGTGAAGGTGGACGAGCAGTGAGTCACAATAGTTACAATCGCTACACCGGAGAGAGATTATGCCCGCAAAGCGTTCCGTTGTGATCAGTATGCGGCTGCCTGCAGAGAGCGGCAGGCGGCTGAAAAAGCTGGCGCATCGGCATGGGTGGACGGCCAGCGACACCAGCGCCCGGCTGGTGGAGGAAGGACTGCGGCGGTCGGAGTTTGCACTCATCGATTTCCGCGACAGTCCCTTGGGCCGGCAGGCGTATATCCAGGGCAGTTCCCTGGCGGTGTGGGAAGTCGTCATGATTGTCCGCGCTTATAAAGACAGCGCGAAAAAGGCAGCCGATCACCTGGAGTGGCCGGAGTTCCGGGTGCAGGCGGCCATCCACTACGCCGAGGCTTTCCCCAGAGAGATCAACGAGGCTCTGGCCGAGAACAGCGCAACGGATTTCGATGCGCTGAAGAGATTGATCCC
>DATJNE010000180.1:0-10993 GCA_035508305.1 Acidobacteriaceae bacterium
ATCCACCGGGACCGGCATCGAATCAGAGAGAATACAGAGAAGCGTTTTCCAAGCGATGGTTCAAGACAGGAAGAAGCAGACCGCAGGCATCGATCTCCAGCCTGCTTCCAGCCCGCGCCCCGCCTCCGGCGACTTTTCCCATGCGTGGCGGGCGCTGCGCCATCGCAACTTCCGGCTGTTCTTCGGGGGGCAGACCATCTCCCTGGTCGGGACGTGGATGACGCGGATCGCGACGGCATGGCTGGTGTACCGGTTGACGAAGTCTCCGATGCTGCTGGGCACGGTGAGTTTCGCGGGCCAGATTCCGAGCTTTCTGCTGGCGCCGTTCGCAGGGGTGATAGTGGACCGGCACGATCGGCGGCGGGTGCTGCTGTGGACGCAGACCCTGGCGATGGTGCAGTCGCTGCTGCTGGCGTGGCTGACGCTGGCGCACCGGATCAACATCACGGAGATCCTGGTGCTGAGCGCTTTTCAGGGGATGATCAACGCCTTCGACATGCCCGGCCGGCAGTCGTTCATGGTGCAGATGGTGGAGGATCGGAACGATCTCTCCAACGCCATCGCCATCAACTCGTCGATGGTGAATGTGGCGCGGCTGCTGGGCCCGTCGCTGGCCGGTCTGGTGATCGCGGTCTCGAGCGAGGGGTGGTGCTTCCTGGTGGACGGCGTCAGCTACATCGCGGTGATCGTGTCGCTGCTGATGATGCATGTGCCGGCGACGGCGGCGCGGCGCGCAGCGGCTTCGATGTTGGAGCAGATGCGCGAAGGATGGTCGTACGTCTCGACGTTCATTCCGGTACGGACGATCCTGATCCTGTTTGCGCTGATCAGCCTGATGGGGATGCCGTACATGGTGCTGATGCCGATCTTCGCGGCGCGGGTGCTGCACGGGGGGCCGCACACGCTGGGCTTCCTGATGGGCGCGGCGGGGGCGGGTGCGCTGGTCTCGGCGTTCACGCTGGTGCTGCGCCGGTCGGTTCGCGGGCTGACGAAGATGATCCCGATCGCGGCCATCCTGTTCGGCGCGGGGCTGGTTCTGTTCGGCTTCTCGCACCGGGTGTGGCTCTCGCTGCTGCTGATGCTGCCGGTGGGCTTCGGCATGCTGCAGGGGATGACGGTGAGCAACACGATCATCCAGACGCTGGTGCCGGAGGACCGCCGCGGGCGGGTGATGAGCTATTACACGGCGGCGTTCATGGGCATGGCGCCGTTCGGCAGCCTGCTGGCGGGATCGCTGGCCGACTGGATCGGGGCGCCGCGGACGGTGATGTTCACCGGATCGTGCTGTATCGCGGGGGGGCTGTGGTTCTGGTCGCGGCTGCCGGCGATCCGGCGCGAGATGCGGCCGATTTACGAGAAGCTCGGCATCATCGCTGCTGTGCCGCAGCCGGTGCAGGAGCAGGCGGCGAACTGAGGGCATAAAAGAAGATCCCCGGTCGCATCGGGGGCGCCGGGGATTCACAGAAGACAATTACGATTTGCAAAGACAGAATAGGAAAAGCGCGGTCCGGCGTCTTCGGGACAAAGAGGGCTTTTTTTCTACAACTTTGGTTGGACCGGCTGCGGCGCAGGGAGCATTTGAACGAAGGGCAGTTACGGCGCATCATACAGGCTGCAGCACCTTCTCCGCCGTTTCCCGATTGCTTCCCCCAGGCGCTGCAAATCGGCCCCCGTTCGTTCCTGTTGTCAACGCAGACGAAAATGAGCGTGCGTCTTTTACAAGTCGCTTTTGCCGCCGGGAACTGCTTGTTCGGGGTGGTGATGCTGTCGCTCTACGGACCGGCGCTGGTGCAGACGCGCGCCTGGCCGCTCGATCTGCGGCAGGAGGTGCTGGTTCTGGTGGCAGGATCGATCCTGCCGCTGGCGATTCTGGCCTTCCGCTTTCCGCTCATCGCGGGAATCGCGCAGTTTTCCACGGCGTTCATCGGCAACCAGCTGCTGCACGAGGCGCCGCTGGCGCGGCTGCGGGATCTTTCCACGGTATCGATGGGCCTGGCGCTGGCCATGCTGTTCATCGCGGTGTTCCGCGGCATCCTGGAAATCACCCAGGAGGCGTTCGGCGAAAGCGAAGAGGCGGAGGAAGAGGACTCCGTCCGCGCCGCCTGACGCAGGCGGTCGTCGAGGCCCTCTGCTCGCAGAAGCGGCTTACGCGGTTCTGCGGCGGTCCAGCTTGACCTGCTCGGCGGTACCTTGGGGAGTGAGCAGCACGCGGCGCAGAGCGCGGATGAGCTCCGGACCGGTCTCTTCCAGTTCGCGCAGGTGCCAGGCGGCCAGGGAAGCGAGCAGCTTTTCCCCCTGGGGAGTCATCTTGAGCAGAATGCGGCGGTGATCGGTGGGGTCGGGGCAGCGGCGCAGGAGACCCTGCTCGATGGTCCGGTCCACCAGTTCGACGGCGCTGTTGTGCTTGAGGAGCATGCGCGCCGCAACGTTGGCGATGGTTGGGTCGAGCTCTTCCGGCATCCCCCACACGCACTGCAGCAGCTGGTACTGCTGGGCACGGGTGCCTGCGGCTCCGGCAGCGAGGCTGCTGAAGTGCAGGAATTTTCTCAGCTGGAAACGAAACTCCGCCAGGCGGCGCATCTGCGCGCGGCTCAGCGGCTGGGGTTCTTTCTGCGGGTCCTGCTTGTGTCCATGGCGTGCCAGAGAGATGGCTCCATTGATTTCTGCAATTTCCATAGATTTATCGTAACACGATATATCGTGTCGCGATCATCGTATCACGATGGTTCCCCGCTGTCGCCCCCCGGTTCGCCGGGATCGGCGAGAATGGCGCGGGCGTCGACTTCGTCGTCGGAGCTGACCTGGAGCTGGAGGGGTCCCAGGCCGGGCTCCATAATGCGGGCGTTTTCACCGGCCAGAAACACTTCGATGCCGGCCGATTCGAGGCGCAGCTTCGCCATTTCGGCCTCCAGAGGCTCGGTAAAGCTTGCAATCGTAACAACATCCGCCATAATTCTCCTTTCGGCGCAGCGCGCATCCCTGATCCCTCATCTTAGTGGAGGAAATCCCATGGAGCCTCCCCTTGCGACGATCTGTTGTCATTCTTCTGGCGTGCCTTTCGCAGCCGCTCTTGTCTCAGATTCCGGAACCGCCGCCCGATGTGCTGCTGGACGCGGGGCATTGCCTGGCGGCATCCGGGCAAGACTGGCTGAACCTGGCGCGTGAGAGTCCCTATCAGCTGGAACTGGGCTATGTGGCCGGCAAATCCGGCTCCGGGGATTCTCCTCTTTATCTGATTGACTTCACCACGCCGACGCACACCGAGGGGCTGGCCTTTGCGTTTCTCACGCACGGCAAGGATCCGCACCGCGCGCTGCTGCTGGAATTCCGCACGCGCTTTCGGCAGACGGACGACGGCTCCGCGCAGGTAAGTCTGGTGGACCCGCCGCTGGGCGGCATCGGCACGCAGGATGAGATTCTCGATGCCATCCATCAGGTTGGCTTCCACACCTGGACGGTGCCGGTGGCCGATCTGCGCAGCCATGCGGGCTCGGCGGAGTGCGACACGTCGCAGGGGATTAAGTAGCGCGGGCCGGAACCGGTTGCGCGCGGAGCTTTCGGGGCGCACGACGGTAGAATAAAAAGTTCTCCGAGGAGTTCAAACTTGATCCCGCGCTACACCCGTCCGGCCATGGACCGCATCTGGAGCGAGGAAAGCAAATTCCGCGCCTGGCTCGAAGTCGAAGCGACGGCGAGCGAAATTCTGGCCGAGGACGGCATTGTTCCGGCCGCCGCCGCCCGGGCGATCCGGGAACGCGGCGATTTCTCGATCGAGCGCATCCACGCGATCGAGGCCGAAGTGAAGCACGACGTGATCGCCTTCACCACGGCGGTGGCGGAGAAGATCGGGCCGGAATCGCGGTGGCTGCACTACGGCCTGACGTCGAACGATGTGGTGGACACGGCCCAGGCTCTGCAGGTGAAGGCGGCCTCGGCGATTCTGCGGGACGGGATCGAGAAGCTGCTGGAGATTTTGAAGGCGCGCGCGCTGGAGTTCAGGAGGACGCCGACGGTGGGGCGAACGCACGGGCAGCACGCGGAGCCGACGACGTTCGGACTGAAGCTGCTGAACTGGTATGCGGAGATGCGGCGCAACCGGGAGCGCCTGGAGGCGGCCGCGGAACAGATGCGCGTGGGGAAGCTGTCAGGAGCAGTCGGCGCCTTCGGCCATATTTCGCCCGCGCAGGAAGAACGGATCTGCGCGCGCCTGGGGCTGGCGCCGGCGCCGGTGGCGACGCAGGTGATCCAGCGGGACCGGCACGCGTATTACCTTGCGACGCTGGCGGTGGTGACCGCGACGCTGGACAAGATCGCGACGGAGATCCGGCATCTGCAGCGCACCGAGGTGCGCGAGGCGGAGGAGTATTTCTCGGAAAAGCAGAAGGGCTCCTCGGCGATGCCGCACAAGCGCAACCCCATCACGTCGGAGCAGATCAGCGGGCTGGCGCGGGTGGTTCGCGCGAATGCGCAGGCGGCGCTGGAAAACGTGGCGCTGTGGCACGAGCGGGACATCTCGCATTCCTCGGTGGAGCGGGTGATCCTGCCCGACTCGACGATCCTGACCGACTACCTGCTGGAGAAGACGGCGACGACGATCGAGAAGCTGGTGGTCTACCCGGCGCGGATGCAGAAGAATCTCGACTCGACGGGGGGGCTGATTTTCAGCGGGCAGCTGCTGCTGGATCTTGCCGAGGCCGGCATGCTGCGCGAAGACGCGTATCGGCTGGTGCAGAAGCACGCCATGAACGCGTGGCAGAACGATCTGGTGTTCCGCGACCTGGTGGCTGCCGATCCTGCGATCGGGAAGCTGCTGAGCGCCGAGAAGCTGGCGCGGACGTTTTCGCTGGAACGCCAGCTGTCGAACGTGGACGCGATTTTCGAGCGCGTGCTGGGCGCGTAAGAGGGGCGCGCTTTAACCGGCATCGACGTGCTGCCCGGCACCGCGGACGAGCAGCCCCAGGCTCTTCACTGGCCCTGGGCTTCGGCCGGGGAGGTTGCGCGGCGGACCATGCCCTCCATATCTTCCATCTTGTCCATCAGCAGGCTGAGCCGGTGCGAGAGCGACTGAATCTCTGTTTCGGCTCTGCGATTGACATCGAAATCCATTTCGCTGCGCAGCCGGTCTTTGGCGTCCTGACGGTTCTGGCTCATCATGATGACCGGCGCCTGCACAGCGGCCAGCATGGAGAGAAAAAGATTGAGCAGGATGAAGGGATAGGGGTCCCAGGCGCGGCCCTTCAGCAGCACATTGGCCGCCGAATAGACGATAAGAATGACGGCGAAAATGATGATGAAGGACCACGAGCCACCGAAGCGCGCCACCTCATCCGCAATGCGCTCCCCGGTTGTCGCCTGCTCCTCGATCACCTCGTTGGGGTTGCGAAAAGCCCGCTTTCGCACCAGCTGCTGCGAACTGTGGAACTGGCGCGCCTGCATGGTCAGCATGTCCAGTCCTGCCATGGGCCGCCGCGTGAGAAGCGTGGCGATGTCGTCGCGCCCGATCTCCAGGCAGGTGGTCGGCTCCACAGCCACGGCCGAGGTCTGATGGGGCATCTCCCGCAGCATCGACGCAAACCCGAAGAAGTCGCCGTGGGCGGGCTCATCGACGACCACCTCCTGCTGATCCTCGTCGGTGGTGGTCACCTGCACGCCGCCGGTCATGACGATGTAGGCATGATTGGAGGCCTCGCCGGCGCGGAAGATGCGCTGCCGGGCGGCAAAATGGCGGATCTCCACCTGGGCGGCGAGCACCGCCGCCTCGTCTTTATCCAGCAACTCGAAAAGGGGGACGTGCCGCAGTTCTTCGGGATCGCATGGCATGGCAGGCCTCTTTCATTTCGGGGTTCGCCCGGTTTGTGCGTGCGACGATAGCAGAATTGCGTCCTGATTCGAAACCGCGCCGGCTAGAATTTTTCCGCTCGCGCTTCCGGCAGCGAAGTTTACCGGACCTTCACCTTTGCCGGCGTTCCGGTTGTTAGCTTATTGCGCAGACACAGACACCATGCTGTCGCCGCGTTTTTTCAACCGGGCTCCCTGCCGGCCCCTGCGCCTGCTGTTGCTGTGTGCCGTTGTTGCCGGGGTGGGCTTCCTCGGCCATCTCTGGAAGCGCAACAACGACCGCGCCGGCCTTGCGTTTGCCTCCAATGGCATCAGCAAGGTGCACGCGGACTCTCTCGCTCTTGGAGGCACAGGCATGATCCCTGGGGACGGAGGCCTGCGTTACGGCCGCGAAACCCTGACCGAGGTGTATTACACCGCGCACCTGTGGCGCGGTTTCTATGCCGGACCCGACCTGCAGACTTTCGTCAACCCTGGCTACAATCAGTCGCGCGGCCCTGTTCTGGTCGGCTCCTTCCGCATCCATGTCGAACTCTGATCGATTGTGCCGGCGTCCCGCGAGCCGATGCCGGTTCTCCGGCCGGTTGGGGGGGCTGCTGCTGTGCGTCGTCGCGTTTCTTCCTTTGTGGAGCGCCGGTCAGCGCGCTGCGTCCATCGACCAGGCGCATACTCTTTGCGTCGCCCCGTTTGACGGCGGACCCGATGCGGCTTCTCTGCGGGCGAGCCTGATCCGCAGACTCGAAAAGGAACACCGCTTCCAGATTGTGGCTTCGCCGGAGGCGGCCGATGCCGTGATCAAAGGCACGGGAGCGATCTGGATTCGCGGATACGTTTCCACCAATGCCCGCACGCCGGAGAATAACCGCGAGCCGGTCTACGCCGGATATCTGTCGCTCGAGGTGACGGGCGCGCAGGGGCAGCCGCTGTGGTCGTGGCTGGTGACGCCGGGCCGGCTGGTGTGGAAAGACATTGTCGATGACCTGGCCGATCGCGCCGCGGCCAGGCTGCTGGCAGCCGCAGCGCCGTCGGCCGCGACCGTCTCCGGGCCACCGGCGGCGGACCGGCTGGCGCGCACCGATCTGCATGGCGCGGGCGCGACGTTTCCCGGCCCGCTGTATCAGAAATGGTTTGAGGATTTCGGCGATCTGCATCCCGGAGTTCACATTCGCTACGATCGCGTCGGCTCGCAGGCCGGGACCGACGAGCTGCTGGCTCATCGACTCGATTTTGCCGGCGCCGACATTGCTCCGGAGCTGCTCACCAGCGCACCTGTCTTGTCGCTGCATCGCATCCCGTCAGTGCTGGGCGCGGTGGTGGTCGTCTACAACCTGAACGGCGCCGTATCGGATCTCCATTTCACGCCGGAAGCGCTGGCCGGCATCTATCTGGGGAAGATCCGCCGATGGAACGATCCTGAGATTCGCGTCTCCAACCGAGATGTGAATCTGCCGGACGCGCCGATCGTGGTGGTCCATCGCTCCGACGGGAGCGGGACCAGCTGGGTGTGGAGCGACTACCTGTCGAAAGTGAGCGCGGCCTGGTCGGCGGCGGTGGGGCGCGGCGCGACGCTGCCCTGGCCCACCGGCGTGGGCGCTGCGGGCAACGACGGCGTTGCGGATGCGGTGGTGAAAACGCCCTTCTCGATCGGCTACGTCGAGCTGGCGTATGCGATCCAGCGACAGCTGAGCTTTGCCGGCATCCGCAACCGCGCGGGCGAATATATCCACGCGGATCTCGATTCGCTGGCCGCAGCCGTGGCCAGCACGGGCTCGACCGGCGACGTGCTGCCGGCGGACATCACCGATCCGCCAGGCCGCAACGCCTATCCGATTGCAACTTTTACGTGGCTGCTGATTCCGGCGAAGACCGCGGATCCGGCGAAGCGCGCCGCCCTGCACGAACTGCTCCGCTGGATTCTCACGTCCGGGCAGAAGGAGTGCTCGGCGCTGGGCTACCTGCCGCTGCCGCACGCGACCGCGGAGGCGGAGCTCCGTCTGCTGGAGCAGATGCCGTAAGCAGGCAATGCGCCCGGGCGTGTGGGGCGTCTGCAGTTTCAATGCTGTTCCGCGGCGGCGGATTCGTGCTCCAGAACGAAATGGCCATCAACAAAGGGCTGGATTGCTCCGGAAGGGGTGCGGTGCTGTTCGGTCGCGCTCTCGATGAGCCGGAAGCGCGGGGCGAAGGCCGTTTGCAGTGACGCCGCGTCGTAGCGCCGGACCGGCAGCCCGCTGCATCGCTCCGGACCGTCCAGGGCAAAGGTGGAGACAAGCAGATGCCCACCGGGACAGAGGGCCGCTGCGGCCTGTTCGGCATAGCGGCGCCGCGCAGCATCGCCGGTGAGGAAATGGAAAACGGCGCGATCGTGCCACACGGCCAAGGCCGCGGGTTCCAGGGCCGCTGACAGCAGGTCGGCGCACAGCCATCGCACGCGCGCTGCGCGTTCGCCGAGGCGGCTCTGTGCGGCCGCGATGGCTTCCTTCGCGATGTCGAGGACGGCGAGGTTCGTATAGCCCCGCGCCAGCAAATCATCGACCAGGGTGGATGCTCCACCGCCTGCGTCGAGAATGGCGGCCGTGCGATCGTTGGCCGCGCGTTCGATCAGAGCCAGGGAGCGCTGCAGGTGCGGCGCGTACCAGCTCAGAGCGTCTGGGGCTTTGGTTGCGTAAACGCGCTGCCAGTGCTCCTGCCCGCCCGCTGCGTCCATGACATCATCGTCCCACGAAGGCCATGATCCGGCCGCCATCCCCTACAATCTTTCTCGTGCCCTCCAGCATTCAGCCCGTCGCTTCTGCAGGCTCTCTCGACCTCACGGTCGCGCTCACGGGGGCTTCGGGAATCATTTTCGGGCAGATGCTGTTGCGCGCGCTGGACGGGGACTCTCGGGTCGGCCGCATCCACTTTGTTGCTTCAGAGAACTCTCTGCGTGTACTGGCGGAGGAACTCGGCATCTCCGGGCGCAACAACCTTGCGGAAAAGCTTCTGGGCCACGCCTCGGCGAAGGTTGTTCAGCACAGCGAAGCCGATGTGGGCGCGTCCATTGCGAGCGGCAGCTATCCTTCAGCGGGCATGATCGTTCTGCCGTGCAGCATGGGCACGCTGGCGGGGATCGCGAACGGCATGGCGGGCAACCTGATCGAGCGCGCGGCCGACGTCTGCCTGAAGGAACGCCGCCCGCTGGTGCTGTGCCTGCGCGAAACGCCGTTCAACAAGATCCACATCCGCAACATGGGCCTTGCCGCGGATGCCGGAGCGACGATCTTCCCGATGATTCCCGCGTTCTACAACCAGCCGATGAATTCTGAGGAGATGGCGCGCCAGTTTGTGTTTCGGGTGCTCGCGCACCTGGGGCTGCCGCAGCCTGGGGCGTACGTCTGGAAAGCGGGCGAGGGGAGTAACGGCTAGGGGTTCGTTTCGTTTCGGGATTGCCCGGGAAGCCTCCGCTTCGAAACGCCGATTTTGCGCAGGACATTGAAAAAACATACAGTTCATCGAATTGCCCCGGGTTTTCTCATCGCAACTCAGTATGAATAATTTCGAAAGTTAATGAGGATTACTTGACGTTGACACATTTCAGCGTGAGACTAGCTGTGGTTTCATCCTTCCGGATGGGATCGGGGGAGGACAACGAGATGGCAACTCATTCTGTCGTGACGGCCGTATCGTGCGCGGTTGAAGTCTTTCTGGCGACGGCACTCCTGCATCGGGAGCAACCGGGCCGGTCGGATTTCACGATCCAGGAGATCGTGAACCGTGCGGCTCGAGAGAACATTGCGGGAGAACTGCGGTCAGGCGTGAACGTCCATGCATCGCAGCATTGCGTGGCGAACAAGCGGCCGAATCCGGCCAGGAACAAAATGCTTTTCGCGACCGGGAAGCATACCCGGCGGCTCCTCCTGCCTGGCGACGAGGTCGATGCAGGGCGTACCGGGAAGATCTTCCCGGATGCGCACGAAGTTCCTCCTCGGTACCTGGGCCTTTTGGAGTGGGCCAAGGCGAGGTATTACGGGCAAGGCGGTTCTGCGACGGGAGGAACGGCTGGGGGCGCTGGCTCGCAAGGCGAGACAGAGAAGGCCCTGCGCTGGCTGGAGTCTCTGTTCGAACTGGAGGGGCTGGGCCGGGAGCACTGGAAGGGGGTAGATCCGGACGAGTATGTGAGGAAACTGCGCGAGGGCTGGGAGTGAGCCGAATCTTTCTCGATACGAATTTCTTTATTTATCTGATCGAGGGCGCCAACCCGCAGGCGAGCCGGACGCGGTATCTCCTGCGGGCTTTTTCTGCTCGGAGGGATGAGATTCTTACGTCGGCGATGAGTCTGGGAGAGGTCCTGGTGATGCCGCTGCGAGCCGGGGATTATGCTCTGGCTCAGCGCTATCGGCAGATCTTCCATTCGCCAGGGATTACCGTACTTGCGTTTGACCAACGGGCATGCGAGGCGTTCGCGTGGCTGCGCGCGGGGGGAAAGATCAAGCCGCCGGACGCGATTCAACTGGCCACCGCCGCAACCGCGGGCTGCGATCTGTTTTTGACGAACGACGAGCGGCTGATGGGGACGACGGTCCCGGGGATTCAATTCATCACATCGTTCGAGAAAGCGCCGATCTGAGGATCGCAGGACTGAGCGATCAAACGCTGAGCCGGACCAGGTGCTCGGCTTCGATGCGCGGACCGAGGATGGAGACCTTCGGCACCTGGCCGCGCGCCATCGCGATCTCGTCGCATTTGTAAAGGCGGGGGCAGTTCTGGCAGTCCTTGAAGATTTTGTCGGGCAGGGCGGTGCGGTCTTCGACTTCGCGGAAACCGTAGCGGAAGAAGAAATCCGGGATGCGGGTGAAGAGGCAGACGCATCCGACGCCGTGCTCTTCGGCTTCGACCAGCAGCGCCTGCAGCAATTCGCCGCCGACACCGTGACTTTTGGCCTCGGGGCGGACGACGATGGAGCGGACTTCGGCGAGGTGGGGGCCGTAGAGGTGGAGCGCGCCGCAGCCGAGGAAGATGCCGCCTTCGGATTCGGCGACCGTGAAGTCGCGGACATTCTCGCAGATTTCGGCGAAGGGGCGGCGGAGGAGGGTGCCGTCGCCGGAGAGGCTGTTGACGAGCTCGTAGATGTCGGTGGCGTCCTGGAGGCGGGCTTTACGCACCAGCATGGGGCACCTCC
>DATJNE010000181.1:0-31229 GCA_035508305.1 Acidobacteriaceae bacterium
CGAGGAGTGGCTGCGTTCACTCGCTCTCTCGAACGGCAGCGAGGCGAAAATCCGGAACATCATGCACGCAGTTTTCAATCACGCTGTTCGCTGGGAGTGGCACGAGAGGAATCCCATCACGCAGGTGCGTCAAAGCTCCAAGCGGATGCATATTCCCGTTGTCTTGACTCTTGACCAGGTGGAGGAACTGCTTCTCTATTTGGAGGAGCCGACACGCACTGCGGTGTTGGTGGACGTGATGACTGGATTGCGAGTGGGGGAGCTGCTGGCGCTCAAGTGGTCAGACATCGATTTCGAGAAATTTCAGGTCCATGTCTCACGGTCGATCTCGCTGCAGCATGTGGGCGAGTGCAAAACCGAGGCCAGTCGTAAGCCGGTGCCACTCGATTCGCGCCTGGCAGATGCGCTGTGGAATTGGAGAACCATCTGCGCGTACCCGCGTCCCGAGGACTGGGTCTTTGCGAGTCCGCACACCAATGGGGTGCAGCCCTATTGGCCCGGGACGTTGAACCGTTGGCACCTGCAGCCAGCGGTGAAGGCGGCGGGCATTCAGGGCCGGATCGGTTGGCATACATTCCGCCACACCCTATGCAACGCTTCTCAAGGCCAATGGCGAGGATGTGAAGACAGTGCAAGAACTTCTGCGACATGCAAACAGCTTGGTAACGATGAATCTTTACGCACAAGCTGTCACGCAGGCGAAGCGCCAGGCGCAGAGCCGTCTCGTGAGCATGTTGCTCGACGACAACTCAACCACACAGAGCACCGCTCTTATTGGAACAAAACGGACGTACGAGAAAATCATTCAATCGCGTAAGCTATTGAATTGATTGGCGTCCCCGACGGGATTTGAACCCGTGTTATCGCCGTGAAAGGGCGGTGTCCTGGGCCGGGCTAGACGACGGGGACGCTTACGCCGCGGGGGCCGTGACTCCAGCTCTACCGCGGCCATACGCCACTTCTGACTCTAACGGCCATCCCCCGCAAAGTCAAAGCACCCCGCGCATCCTCCGCGCCCCAACCCTCCGCCAGCCCGCGCACCCGCTTCACCCCAAACCCAACCCGCCTCCTGCCCGCTCCCCAAAAAACAAACGCAGTGGAGGGTCGCTCCACTGCGTCGGCTCATCCAGCTCGAAAATCTAGAACAGGAACTTCCCTCCAAACTGGAAAACACGCGGATCGTTCGCGCTGGTCACCTGGCCGAAGTTGCCGTCCGTGGCTCCCAGATCCAGCCCGTTGAACTGCGTGTGGTTGAACGTGTTGTACGACTCCACCCGCAGCTCGAAACGCGTACCCTGATCCTCCCGCAATGCGAACGACTTGAACAGGCTCAGGTTCCAGTTATCCAGCCCCGGCCCCCGCACGACGTTTCTGCCCGCCGTGCCAAAACCGTTGTTCGTGCCGCCAGCCCACGGAGCCACCGGCTCGACAAACGCCGCCGTGTTAAACCACGCCTTCTGCGTCTTGGGCCCGCTCACCGTCCCCGTCAGGTTCGGACGGTTCGTCGTTCCACCGCCCAGTCCCAGCGTATCCGCTCCATTCCAGGTCACGTTCGCCGGCAGCCCTGTCTCCAGCGTGGTCACGCCCGAGAAGGTCCAGCCGCCCAGCAGGCTCCGCTCCGCCATGTTGCTGGCGTGCATGAAGAATGGGAGGTTGTAAATATAGTTCGCGTTGAAGATGTGGCGCCGGTCGTACGAGCCCGGGCCGCGGTCGTATTTCAGGTTGAACGGATCGGAAATGGAATTCAGATCGTCGGTCTCTTCGTCGATCTGGTGAGACCAGGTGTAGGCGAATTGCGCCGTCAGCCCGTGCTTGTTCTCCATGCGCAGCGCCGCCTGCAGCCCGTTGTAGTTAAAGTTGCTGGCGTTCTCATCGTCCGTAATTCCCGCCCATCCCGGATAAGTCCGGAACAGGTTGGAATTCGCCCCGCCCGCTACCTTCTGCCGGTCGGTAAGGTCGTTCAGCGGCAGTGTGTTGATTGCGCGCTGATCGTTCTGATCCCACGCGCTCGATCCGACGTAAAGCACCGTCGCCATCACCGCTGGCGCCAACTGCTGCTGAATGCCCAAACTGAACTGCGCCGTACCAGGAGGCGGGTAGTAGTAGTCAAGCGCCCCCAGGCTGGCCGGGAACACAGGATTGGTGGCCGCCGGCCCCGTTGGCCCGTAGGTGGTGCTGACTTTAGGATTGGTGAAGTACACGTCGTTCGCCGTGGGCTGATAGGCAAACGGCGGGTTAGTGTCCGTGCCGTAGACGTCGTTTCCCTGAACGCGTTCATAGAAGACGCCGGCGCCCCCGCGCAGCACCGTCTTGCCCGTGCCCATCAGGTCGTAAGCGAACCCCACGCGAGGCTGCCAGCTGAAATAGTCTCCCTGCACCAGTCCCCGCGGGAAACCGCTCACTCCGGGCCGCCCAATTCCGTTCAGATAAAACGGAACCGGGGCGTTCGTCGGATTTGAAAAGCCGGGCCCGCTCGGATTCAGCGTCCCCGTGCTCGCATTGGGAACCTGCTCATTCGACGCACTGAACAGCGAAGGCACAAAATTCGCCGTCATGTTTTCCTTGTTGTAGACGTGCGGCAGACCGTCATACCTCAGCCCCAGATTCAGGGTTAGGCGCGTTGTCAGACGCCAGTTGTCCATCCCATACGCCGAATATGTGTTGTTGATCCAGTGGAACATGTCGATGATCTGCAGCTGCTTAAAGCTGTCCGCCAGTCCCAGCAGGAAGTTGACGTAGGCATCGCCCGAGAAATCCGTCCCGAACGTGTAGTCGCCCTGCGTATCCGCCTGCTGTTGCTGATTCTTGTCGCTGCGCATGTACGCGAATCCGAACTTGAATTGGTGCCGACCCCTGGTCCACGAAACGTCGTCCCGCGGCTGATAGTCGAGGAAGGCGTTTCTCCACGGCCAGTAGTTGATCGTCCAGTTCGTCCCCATGGGCGCGCCCAAATCCACCGACGGCATCCGGCTCATCAGATTGTTCGCTGCCGGAAAATATCCAGCCTGCGTCCAGCCCGACGGCTGCGCAAAGATGCCCACCGGCGTAATGCTGATGCTGTTCCCGTTCACGTTCAGCGACGTCTCGTTGAGCAGCGTCGGCGAGATGGTCTGCGTCAGTTTGATCACAGATCCCCACGTCGGGTTCCCAAACACATCCCCCGTCGTTGAATAGGTCTCGTTGCTCCACATGTCCGGGTAAATGGTTTGCGACATTTCATCGTGGATGAAATGCCCCATCAGATGCAGCTTGTCTGTGATGTCATGATCGATGCGCACTACGTCTTCGCGCACATACGTCGGCTGCCGCGGCGAAGCAACATACTGCGGCGCCCCGTTAGCCGCCGACACCGAATTCGACGCCGGAATCGCGCCCGTCTTCATGAACAGTACCGCGTTCGGATCCAGCATGTTCGCCGGAATCACTCCGCCCGGGAACGAATTGCCCGGAATCAACCCATCCTGAGTCGTTTCCAGCGCCGTCAATGCGGCATTGTTGGGCAGATTCGGCACGCATGGCGCCGTCTGTCCCGGATTGCACGCCCCTGTCGCTGGCGACTCTTTAAAGCCCGCCGGCAAAGTGTAAGTGAAGGGTGATGTCGACGACGTCGGGATATCGCTCGCCGGCATCGTGTTGTTGGCCGTCGGAGTGGCGCCCTGAATGTACCGCCGCCATTCCTCGCTGTAGAAGAAAAACGTCCTGCTCTTGCTCCGCGGATATACCCCGGGAATCACCACCGGCCCCCCGATGTCTCCGCCAAAAATATTCAGGCGCAGTTCCGGAGTGGGCGTATGCGACAGGTTGGAAAAGTAATTGTTCGCGTCGAAAGCGTCGTTGCGATCGAATTCCCACACGCCACCGTGCAGGCTCTTCGTCCCCGATTTCAGGGCCATCACAATCGTGCCGCCCGAAGCGATTCCATAGTCCGGCTGGTAGTTGCTGTTCAGCGTCTGGAACTCCGCCAGCACGTCCGGGGAAGGCATCACGTCCGGTTTGCCGCCACTGCCGCGGTCGTACACTTCGCCGCCGTCGATCATCCAGTTGTTGTGGCCCGGTCGCGTCCCTTCGAAGCTGATGCTCTCGTTGCTGGCCTGCGCCGATACGCCGTTAAACGACGGAATATTCGCTGAAACTCCAGCCCCGATCGCCGCGAGCGAGAACATATTGCGCCCGTTGATCCCCGTATCGGTCAGCTGTTGCCCGGTAATCAGGTTGCTCACTTCGTTGGTTTCTGTTTGCAGGTGCAGCGCATTGGCCTCCACCGTTACGGTTTGACTGCTCGCGCCCACCGCCAGCGTCACATCTTCCCGTACCGTCGCGGCCACGTCCATCACGATCCCGGTCTTCTCGTAGGCCTCAAAGCCGGTTACCGTCACCTTCATGCTGTAGGTGCCGTTGTGCAGAGCCGCAAAATCGTAGATCCCCGCCGCGTTCGTCGTTCCAGCGCGTACTTCGGCGGTGCTGGCATTCGTCAGTGTCACTTTTGCATTTGGAATAACCGCGCCGCTCGGGTCCCGTACCGTCCCGGTCAGTTCTGCATTCTCCTGCGCACGAGCCATGAACGCTGTGCACAGAATCACGACGCTCAGAAATAGCAGGCGTCGCACTGCGGACGCAGGACGCCCTCGGGTAACTATTTGTCTCATGATTGCCTCCCTGCAAGCCAGTAGTTCACTACGTGATCGTTCGGAACTTACTGTTCCCGGCACCCGAAGTTTCTCATCGCTACGGTGCATTCGTTCGCACTCTTTCGGGATCGGTCCGAGAGCCTAACAGTCGTTTTCTCCAGTTGTCAAGAGTTTTATCTCGCGTCGTGATCCCATCAAAATCGACCAGTCGACGCGATTGGCAGAGTCGGGAGATGCCGGGAAACAGCGCTGACGTTACGTTCGCCCTAAGTCATGGCCAGAGACGCGGGCGATGCCTTTTGCCGGATTTTTCTCCAAATAGCGTGGCCAGCTAACTTGGCGCCAGCTGGCCATGTACCCGCATACATCTGCGATATTCAGTCTGTAACCGTATACACTTCGCTGCTACCTACGTCTTCGTTTCGTCGACTTCCTTATGCAACGGCAATGACCGCGACGAGCCGCAGCCCCGGAATCCCCAGCCTCTGAACCCCCGCCGGATATCCCGCCTGTCCCTGATACACTGCCGGATTGTCCTGCGTGCCGTGAATCAGCGCGATCTTCTCCGCCAGCGTCATCTTGCTCAGCAGCTCGTCCACCCTCGTATCGCCCGTCACTGCCGGGGCCGCTTGTGCGACCCCAGAGCCCGTTCCCAACACCACCAGTCCCACCAGCACCAACCACCGAATCCCGTCCCGATTCATCCTGTCCCCCTGAATTCACAACACGCTGCAATCAGCGGAGCGAACCCTTCCGCGTCGGCTGCCACCGATCCTCCAGACCGCGCGACAGTCTACAGCAAAATCGATTCACTTCAACAGTTGTGACGAATCCAGAGATGAAATGGAGCGGTTGGCAGAAAACGTCCGGCTCTGGCTCAGTGTCCTGGTAGCCCCAGCATCTCCCGCACCTCCCGCTCCTCTGCGGCCAGATGCTCTTCCCCGTCGAACCGCGCCCGCACGCTCCCCGCGCGATCGATCAGAAACGTCACTGGCACGCCCAGTACGCCTCCATACCGCTCGCCCAGCTTCGCGTCCCCCATCACCACCGGATAGTTCAGGTGCAGCTTCTCCACAAGTGCCCGCGCCGGCGCCGCGCTGTCGTCGATCGAAACTCCGATCACCTGCAGCCCCCGCGCGCCATACTCTTTCTGCCACTCCATGAAGCGCGGCATCTCCACCTTGCAGGGACCACACCACGTCGCCCAGAAGTTCAGCAGCACGACCTTGCCGCGATACTGTTCCAGTTCCACTCGCGTGTGCTGCACACTTTCGAGAGAAAACCCCGGCGCTGGCCGCCCCACCAGCGATTCCGGCATCTGCGCCCGTCCACTAACGGCCAGACTCCCCGCCAGCATCAGCCCCCAGACTGCAGGTCGCACCCAGCGCTGGTCCGCCGCGCGACCTGAGCCCACGTTATTGCGATCGCTCCGCACCATATCCTTGCGCCACCCAGTCCGCGCCAAAGTTCTGCGCGATATACAGGACCCGCACGCGCATGAATCCCATCCCGTGCAGCAGTTCCCACGCCGGCGCAATGTTGGGGCATTTCCGCCACGGGCAGCATCCGCAGTACAGCACGATCTCCCTGGTCCGCGGCAATCCCGCTACGCGTGCACGCAGTGCCTGCTGGCCCTCCGGCCGCGAACCCGGCCCCGCGTACTCCGCCCCCACAATGTGATCCTCATCGAAAAGCGTCCGCGATCCCACCTGCAGGATGAGTGCCGCATGCGGATGCGCCTCCAGTTTCCGATGCAGCGCCGCAGGCTGCACCAGCACCGCCTGGGGAATCGTCGCTGCTGACTGCCCCTGCACCACCGCACACGTCGTCGCCGCCAGCAGAACCGCCGGCGCCATCCCTCGCCACAACACACTACGCTTCCTCATCCCTCACGCGCCTCGCCGACTCCATTGTAGAAGTCAGCTTGTTGTTGACAGCAAGACTCAGAGTTCGAACCGTTTTGAGAAAGCCCAGCCCTCGGCTACGCCGGGTCCACAACGACACCACGCACCTCGTCCCTGTACCCTTCCCTCATGGCCGTCCGCAAGATCGTCCACATCGACATGGACGCCTTCTACGCTTCGGTCGAGCAGCGCGACAACCCCTCCCTGCGCGGCAAGCCCGTCGTCGTTGCCTGGCGTGGCAACCGCTCCGTTGTTTGTGCCGCCTCCTATGAGGCCCGCCGCTTCGGCGTTCGCTCCGCTATGCCCGCCCTGCGCGCCGAGCGCCTCTGCCCCGACGCCATCTTCATCCCCCCCGACTTCACACGCTATCGCGCCGTCTCCCGCCAAACCCGTGACATCTTCCTTCGCTACACCGATCTCATCGAACCACTCTCCCTTGACGAAGCCTACCTCGACGTCACCGAAAACAAGCCCGGCTTGCCTACCGCCACCAAAGTCGCCAGCGCCATCCGCCGCGACATCCGCGGCGAACTTCACCTCACCGCCTCCGCCGGCGTAGCCCCCAACAAATTCCTCGCCAAGATCGCCTCCGACTGGCGTAAGCCCGACGGCCTCTTCGTTATCCAGCCGGAAGAAGTCGACGCCTTCCTCCTGCCGCTCCCCGTTGAGCGCCTCCCCGGTGTCGGCAAAGTTACCGCAGAACGACTCGCCGCCCTCGGCATCAGAACTGTCGGCGATCTCCGCACCCTCGCATCAGGAACCGTAGAAGAGCATTTCGGACGTCACGGCCAGCGCCTCCACGAGCTCGCTCACGGCATCGACGACAACCCCGTCGTGCCCGACCGCCCCACCAAATCCATCTCCGCGGAGGACACCTTCGAACGCGACATCCCCATCGACGCCACGGAGGACGCGATTCGCCGCCTCGCCGAGAAAGTCTGGAACGCCTCCCGCAGGGAAACGCGCATCCCGCGCACCGTCGTCCTCAAGCTCAAGACGGCGGAGTTCAAGATTCTCACTCGTTCGCTCACCCCCGCCGAGCCCGTCGCGTCGTGCGAGGAGTTCACCAGCATCGCCCTTGCCCTGCGCGAACGTGTCGATCTCGGCCCCGGTCAGCGCTTTCGTCTCATCGGCGTCGGCCTCCACAACTTCCGCGACCCCGGCGAGTCCCCCACCCAGCCCATCCTCTTCGAGTGAGAACAGCCGACGATGACGCCTGATCGCTAACGACTACCTCAGCTTCACCAGCGTGCTCGGCGGCCGCACCACCACCGGCACGACCACGGATACCAGCAAAAGGATCGCAATCACGTGCAGCCCATAGGTGAACGACGTCCCGTGTTGCCGCAGATACGCGATCAGGAGCGGCCCGAATGCACTCGCAAATCCCCAGGCCGTCAGCATCAGCCCATAGATCGGACCGATGTTGCTCGCCCCGAAATAATCCGCCGCAAACGCCGGCATTGTTCCGAACCCGCCGCCATAGCACATCAGAATGATGAACGTGAGCACCGTCAGCAGCGTCGCCTGCCCGATGTTCGGCATCACCCAGAACAGCCCCGCCTGGCACACATACATCAGCACGAACGTCCAGCGCCGCGTAATCCCGTCCGACACCCACGCCCAGAACACCCGCCCCACCGCGTTCCCGATGCTCGCCACCCCCACCATCCCCGCCGCCACCACCGCCGTCACCTTGGCGATCACCAGAAACATCGGCGACTCCTGCGAGATGACGGAAATCCCCGCCGTCGTGTTCAGGAACAGGGCCAGCCACAGCGCCCACCACTGCCACGTCGCCAGCGCCCGGCCCAGCGTGTAGTCCTCGACGGTGCGCTGCTTCACCAGCGTCTCGCTCGGCTTCCAGCCGGCTGGCGCATACCCCGCCGGCGGATTCTCCATGAACCAGCCCGCGCCCATCACCACGATCAGATACGCGACACCCAGATACGCGAAGGTCTGCAGCACCCCCACACTCGCGATCAGCCGCTGCGCAATCGGCGCCGTTACCAGCGCTCCCGCGCCAAAGCCGCCCACCGCCACGCCCGTGATCAACCCGCGCTTATCCGGGAACCACTTCAGCAACACCGCCACCGGCACGATGTACCCGAACCCCAGCCCCGTCCCGCCGATGATCCCGTACGAAAAGTACAGCCACCACAGCCGGTTCGCCGAGAAGCATGCCAGAAAAACGCCGAGCCCGTACAACAGACCCGCTGTCAGCGCGACCGGCCGCGGTCCCTTCTTGTTCAGCCACAGCCCGCCGAAGAACGCAGCAAATCCCACCAGCAAAATGCAGATGGTAAACGTCAGCGTCACCTGCGATATCGACCAGTGAAACGCTTTCACCAGCGGAGTGCGAAACACACTCCACGCATAGACCGCACCCAGCGCGATCTGCATAAAGATTCCCGCCAGGGCGATGCCCCAGCGCTTGCCATCGGACATTGTTTGCCCCCTCCAGGGCAGCAACTCAGTTGCCGTCAGCCTGTTTCGAGCTCCGTACCCATTCAGGCCGGTTTCTGGCCTTCATGGGCCGGGGGGGAACAGCCCTTCTCTTTCAAACGATTGCCCAGCGACTCAAGAAATCGGTTAATCAGCGCAATACTCCGGCGCAGCTCCGTCCTCCGGAACTGCCCCAGCAGCGACAACAATCCCGGTGGTTCGATCACCGGCCGCCGCTCGCTGCCCAGCGTATCGCCCACCGCCGCGGCGTAACACTCCATCAGGTCCGGATTGATCGAGCCCAGCATCCTTGCCAGGATGATCCCATTGCGCAGCGCGTGGATCGCCTGCGGTGTCGCGGTTTCCTTCACCGCCGCCTCCACCACTTTGTCCTTCGCGCTCAACACGCCGCGCAGCATTTCGAAAACGCCCGCTGCGTGCGCCTCCTCGATCAGTTCATACGCATCCAGCAGCGCCTCCGCATGCGCCGCGGGCGCATTCTCGAGACGCGACACCAGCTCCTTCCGCGCATCCCGCGGCGCAATTTCAAGAGCAATCGGCTTTGCCATCTTTCTTCCTGCCCTTCTTCCCGCTGATCGCCTTCTAGCTGACGGATTCCCCGGTGCTCGGCGCCCTGAGCCCAGTGCCCTTGTCCGCACCCTGAGCGCTGAGCGCTGGGTTCTGTATCTGCACCAGCCCACTCCCCGGTTCCCGATAATCCGCCCGCCTCCACTTCCGCTCCACTTCCACACCCATCTGCGGCGTGGGATGTCCCCACCGTGAATTCGTCCGCGGCAGCGGATTCGCCCCCTTCTCTTCCAGCACCGTCATCCGCACCGATGTCTCTTTGTACGCCGGCGTGTGGGTCGCCGTATCGGTGTGGCTGCTCGTCAGCCGGTTCACCGGCTCCGCCGTCGAGTTCATCGGCATGTACATCTCCATGCCCTTCACCCGATCCGTCACCACCGCCTGCACCCGCACCTCGCCGTAGCGCGACGTCAGCTCCACCCAGCGGCCGCTCTCAATCCCCCGCGCCTGTGCCAGCTCCGGCGACACCTCCACAAAGGTGCACGGCGTCTTCTCCTTGATTCCCTCCGTACGATAGGTCAGGTTTCCCTCGTGGAAATGCTCCAGCAGCCGCCCATTGTTCAGGTGCAGATCGTAATTCGCATCCGGCTGGTCCGTCGGCTCGCTCCACTCCAGGGGGAAGAACTTCGCCTTCCCATCCGGCAGGGCGAACTTCTTCGTGTACAGCAGCGGCTCATCGGTGCCATCGGCCGCCACCGGCCACTGCAGCGTCCTGTATCCCTCCAGCCGCTCGTACGTCACGCCCGCAAACATCGGCGTCAGTCCGGCAATCTCCTTGTAAATCTCCGCCGGCTCTGCATAGTTCCACCCCGCGCCCAGCCGGTTCGCCACATCCATAATGATCTGCCAGTCCGCCCGGCTCTCGCCCAGCGGCTCCAGCACTCGATACAACCGCTGGATCCGCCGCTCCGTGCTCGTGAACGTCCCTTCCTTTTCCAGGCTCGGACACGCCGGCAGAATCACATCCGCAAAACGGCACGTCTCAGAGAAGAAGATTTCCTGTACCACCAGGAAGTCCACCTTCGCCAGCGCCGCGTCCACATAATTCGCGTTCGAATCCACCAGGCTCATCTCTTCGCCGAAGAGATACAACGACCGCAGCCTGCCCTCGTGGATCGCATCGATCATCTGATGGTTGTCCAGCCCGTTCTTCGGCGGCAGCGTCACGCCCCACGCCTTCTCGAACTTCGCCCGGATCTCCCCATCCTCCACTTTCTGATATCCCGGGAAGTTATTCGGCATCGCGCCGTGATCGCTGGCTCCCTGCACGTTGTTGTGTCCGCGCAGCGGATACGCGCCCGTTCCCGGCCGCATGTAGTTCCCCGTCGTCAACAGCAGATTCGAAATCGCCGTCGACGTGTCCGATCCCATCGAGTGCTGCGTCACCCCCATTGCCCACAGCACGCACATGCTCTTCGCATCGACGATCATCTTCGCCAGCCGCTCCAGCGTCTCCACCGGCAATCCCGTCCTGCGGCTTGCATACTCCATCGTGAACGGCGACAGGCTTTTCCTGTACTCCTCGATCCCGTTCACCCACTGCGCCAGGAATTCCTTCTTCTCCAGTCCCTGATCGAAGATCCACTTGGTCACCGCGCTCATCCAGATCAGGTCCGTCCCCGGCCTGGGGTGGATGAACAAATCCGCCCGCTGCGCCATCTCATGCTTGCGCAGATCGCTCACGATCAGCTTCTGCCCCCGCAGTTTGTGCGACTGCTTCACGCGCGTCGCCAGCACCGGATGGCTCTCCGCCGTGTTGCTGCCCACAATCACCACCAGTTCGGCCGCTTCGATGTCCTCAATCGATCCCGAATCGCCGCCGTACCCCACTGTCCGGAACAGCCCCACCGTCGCCGGCGCCTGGCAGTACCGCGAGCAGTTATCCATATTGTTGGTGCCGATCACCGCCCGCGCCAGCTTCTGCATCAGGTAGCTCTCTTCGTTCGTACATTTCGACGACGACACGAACGCCAGCGCATCCGCCCCGCTCTCCGCCTTGATCTCTCTGAATCGCCGCGCCACCAACCCCAGCGCCTCGTCCCACGTCGCCTCGCGAAACTTCCCTGCCTCGCGGATCAGCGGCGTCGTCAGACGGTCCTCGCTGTTGATGTGCCCCCAGCCAAACTTCCCCTTCACGCACGTCGAAATCCCGTTCGCCGCGCCGTGTTCCGGCTCTACCTTTAATATGTGACGGTCCCGCGTCCACACGTCAAAGCTGCACCCCACTCCGCAATAGGTGCACACCGTCTTCGTCTTCTTCGTCCGCGACTCCCGCATCGCCGCTTCGACTTCGGACAGTTGCAGGATCGCCCCATACCCCAAGTCCGGCTCCACGCCCTTCACCACATCGATCATCCCGTCCAGCGCCGGCTTCGGCAGATCGGTGAAGTATCCGGCCTCTCCCAGCATCGACCGCTCCATCAGCGCGTTGCACGGACACACCGTCACGCAGTGCCCGCAGGAAACGCAGCTCGACTCGCCAATCGGCGACCCGCCATCCCACAGCACGCGCGGATGCTCATCCTCCCACCGGATCGAGAGGGTCTCGTTCACCTGCACGTTCTGGCACGCCTCTACACACCGCCCGCACAGAATGCACTGGTCGGGGTCATAACGATAGAAAGGATTCGAAAAGTCCGCCGCGTACGGTTTCGGCCTGTACGGAATCTCCTGGTGCTCCACCGCCAGCATCTTCGTCGTGTTATGCACCGTGCAGTTGCCGTTGTTGTTGTCGCACACCGTGCAGTACAGGAGGTGGTTCCCCAGGATCCGGTCGAATGCTTCGCGCTGCGCCCTCTGCGCGCGCGCCGACTCGGTTGCCACCTTCATCCCATCGCTGGCCGCCGTCGCGCACGCCCGAATCAGTTTGCCGTCCACCTCGACCATGCATGTATCGCAGGTCTGGATCGGTCCCATCTGCGGGTGGTAACACACATGCGGCACGTCGATGCCGCTACGGCCGATCAGGTCGAGCAGCCGCTCTCCGGCCGCAAACTCGAGGGCTACTCCGTCAATCGTTGCTGTGGGCATCCGGACAAAACCCCCGCTGCAGCGCTGGTGATGCTACCACGAAAACCCAACAGGATGTGTGAACGAAAATGCGGCCGCTTTCGGCACTGGATGCTTCCGACCCTGAGCCGGACACATCGCGAAGCGTACGCCTGCCCCCGAAACGACGAGCACGGAACTCCGAACTCCAATCCGCCCTCGACTTCCCGTAACCCGTAGTGCGGTCCGCTGCCTTACGGTTGCGCCTCCGGGGTTGGGTTCGCTGCCGTGAACTCCGAGCAGCACGGCTTGGCCGCCGGCGTGAACTCCATCACCTCGACCCGCGTCCCATCCGGATCGTAATCGTTGAACTGCCACTTCCCGTCCCGACCGATCTGCGGTCGCGGCGGCGTCTCCCCCAGCCGATCCTCCTCGTACAAGGTCGTCACCGCTTTCTCCATGTTCACCACACCCAGCGAGAAGTGATTCAACACGCCCAGTTGCTGCCTTGAGATCTGCGCCGGAATCCCGCTCCCCGACGGCCCGCTCGTCAGCATGTACTCCAGCCAGTCGTGCCCGTCCGGAACCTGCTGCGAAACCCAATCCGTCTTACCCTCTTTCATCCCGCCATGCCAGTACGGCCGGAATCCCAGGATCCCCCGGTAAAACGCGTCTTCCGTCGCCTGGTTGTGCACCAGCATCCCCACGTGAATGATCCGCCGCCCGATCGGGTCCGCGCCGCTCAGCGCATACAGCCCCGCCGTCCCCTTCATCCCCAGCAGCCGCGCCGGCGGCTGCACGAACTGCACCTTGTTGCCTTCCGGATCCTTCACCTCGAACCACGCACTGCCATCGCTCGCATGCTCCACCGTCGCCGGCACCGCCACGCCCTTCGCGCTCAGATACTGCCGCATCTGCTCGGCGCTCTTCGTCATGTACGCCAGATGATCCAGCCGGTTCGTGCCCGCATCGGCAGGCAGCGGCAGCACCTCCACGAACTGCTCCTGGTTCACGTAGTAGCGAACCCCGCTGCTGTTCTCCGGGTCCTCACCCTTCTTCAGCCCGATATCGTGCACGTAAAAGTGCTCTGTCTGCGCTGCATCGCTGGTGTACACCGCGATGTGCGAGACCCCGATGATCGCCGGCCGCGTCTGCGCAGCGCACGATGCCGCAACCAGAAACAAAACCCCAACCGAAATCCGCATGAACCTCAGGCCCTCCCCACTGCGTATCAGTGCCTATCAAGGATACGCCGGGCTGCCCGACCTTTTTTCCGCGCGCTGCCCATTTGTCCCAGGTCAAGTTACTATGTCCCCACGGATGAAACACCGAACCCGGAAGAAGCAGCCCGTATCCCCCGGCCTCCTGCGCTTCTTCCTTGCTCTCTGGATCCTCGCCAGCCTCGGCTACTGGACTGCCGGCATTGCCGATCTCTGGCAGAACACAGTTCATTGGGACCAGCGCGTCGACGTCCCCTTCCGCTACGACTTCGACAAACGCACGATCGAGAACAACGGCCTCTCCCCCGAAGCTCGTGCCGCGGGCATCGCCGCCGGCGACCGCATCGAGCAGCTCAATGGCGCCACCTACAGCGGCCGCGCCCAATGGACCACCATCCTCGCCCAGTCTCACCCTGGCGACATCCTCGACGTCGACGTCACCCGCCTCAACGGGTCCCACGCCACCGCCACCATCACCCTCGCCCGCGAAAACTATATCTATGGCCGTCTCTCACCCCTCTGGGCCTTCTGGCAGAGCTTCCTGCTCGCCGGTTTCCTCACCCTCATCTGCCTCGTCATCGGCTACTGGGTCGTCTTCACGCGCCCCGCCGACCGCAATGCCTGGCTCACCCTCGTCCTTCTCACCTTTCCCAGCGTCGTCTTCATTACGCCCGGACTCGCCAGCGGCGTTGCCCTCTTCCTCCGTACCTTCTGGTACCAGGCGCTCCAGCTCGCCGGCGCTCCCGCCCTCCTCCTGTTCGGCATTTACTTCCCCGAGCGCTCCCGCATCGATTCTCGCGCCGGGTGGATCAAGTGGGGCCTCTTCGCCATCTTTGGCGTCGCACTCTGCTTCCTTTATCCGTCGATTTATGTCGAACACTACGGCGGCGGTGACGGTCCTTTTCTCAGCCATGCCAGCGACCTCGCCGGCAACGTCATCAACGCCTTCAATCTCCTCTGCGTCATCCTCTATCTCGTCCTGACCCTCGACAAGCTCCGCTCCGCTTCGACTGAAGACGCCCGCCGCCGCCTGCGCGTCCTCACCACCGGCATGACCATCGGCATGGGCGCGCTCCTGCTCGTCTTCGTCCTCCTGCCCCACTTCGGCGTCACCCGGAACAACACCACCGGATACCGCATCGATTTCGCCGGCGCCCTCCTCTTCATGCTGGCGCCCCTCACCCTCGCCTATGTCGTTGTGGTACAGCGCGCCCTCGATGTTCGCGTCCTCCTCCGCATCGGTACCCGCTACGCCCTTGCCAAAGTCACGCTCTGGGTCGTGCAGGTCGCCCTCCTGCTCGTCATCGGCCTGCGCCTCTTCGTGCCCATGTTCGAGCGCCGCGTTCCCCAGCCCTCCGATGTCTGGACCGCCCTGGTCTTCCTCGTCCTCATCCTCGCTCTCCGCTTTGGCGTCGGCAAACGCATCGAGCAGTGGCTCGACCGCCGCTTCTTCCGCGAAGCCTACAACGCCGAAGTCATGCTCAACGAGCTCTCCGACGAGGTCCGCCACTTCACCGAGACCCAGCCACTGCTGGAAACCGTCGCCCGCACTGTCCGCGACACCCTCCACATCCGCCAGATCGCCATGCTCCTCCGCCACGGGGACTCCTTCCGCCTCGAGCAGTCCTTCGGCTTTTCCGCCGATGGCGCCCTCGCCCTGCCCGCCCAGGCCTCTTCCATCCGCTACCTCGCCAACTCCAACGAGCCCGCCCGCCTCTATCGCAGCGACCCGGATGCCTGGTATCTCATGGCCGGCACCGCCGAGCGGCGCGCCCTCGACCTCCTCAAGGCCGAACTGCTCGTGCCCCTCCCCGGCCGCAACCGCCTCATGGGCATCATGGCCCTCGGCCCCAAACGCTCGGAAGCCGCGTGGTCCCGCACCGACCTCCAGGTCCTGCAAACGGTCGCCCGCCAAACCGGGCTCGCCCTCGAAGTCTCCGAGCTCGCCCACTCGCTCGCCGCCGAAGCGGCGCAGCGCGAGCGCGTCAACCGCGAAATCGAGATTGCCCGCGAGGTCCAGGAACGCCTCTTCCCGCAGGAGATGCCGGCCCTCATCGGCGCCTCTGTCGCCGGCCACTGCCGCCCCGCCCTCGGCGTCGGCGGCGACTACTACGACGTCATCCACCTCGAGGACGGCCGTCTGGGCCTCGCCGTGGGCGACGTCTCCGGGAAGGGCATCTCCGCCGCGCTGCTCATGGCCAGCCTGCGTGCTTCGCTGCGCGGCGTCACCCTCGACAACCCCCGCGATTTCGCCAACCTCATGCACAAGGTCAACCGCCTCGTTTACGAAGCCTCAGCCTCCAACCGCTACGCGACCTTCTTCTTCGCCGCATACGATCCGAATACCCGCCGCCTCGAGTGCGTCAACGCCGGCCACAATCCGCCTGTCGTGCTCCGCAACGGCGAGGTCATCCGGCTCGAAGCCGGAGGCCCCGTCGTCGGCCTGCTCCCCTTCGCCCCTTACGTCGAGCAGGCGCTCACCCTCGAGCCCGGCGACCTGCTGCTCCTCTACACCGACGGCATCAGCGAAGCCATGACCCGGGACGACGAGGAGTGGGGTGAGGAACGCATGATCGCGGCGGCTGTCGCCGTCCGCGGCAACGACGCCGGCGACGTGCTGAAGGCTATGTTCGCCGCCGCCGACCAATTCACCGCCGGCGCCCCCCAGCACGACGACATGACGATGCTGATCCTGAAGCTGGAATCCTGACGAAGGGGGGATCAACCCCCTCGCAAGTGCTTGAATAGACAGGAAGGGACTCAACGGGGAAGCCCTACATGTTAATTAAGTAGCTAACAGACAATCCGGCGATCGCCCCCTCCGGACCAGAATCGGAATCCCGTCCTTGTGGCGACCCGCGGAAGGAATCAGAAACTGCCCAGAAGAAAGTCTCTTGCGCTGGACAGGACTTTTTCCTGGACTTCGGCCACCGGCAGAATCCGCGCGATTTCAACCGCTCCGATCATGGTCGAGAAGATCGCGAAGAACGCTCGCTCTTTCTCTGCAGTTCGTCGGCCCGGCATATAGGGAACCAGCCGGTTTTTGTAACTCACAAGCTCCGCGACGATCTGCCCCCTCAGTTTGCTGTCGACTCTCGCCATATCCGGACCCAGTGCCGGAAGAGGACAGCCGCGCTCAGCATGATTGCAGGATTCGAGGCTCAGATAGGTCTTCACAATCGCCTTCCACGGTTCTCCGGAGCGCGACTCTTCGGCTGCTCGCACCAGAATGTCCCCGATCTCGCCGAAGGCCTGGTGCAGCGATTCGAGAAGCAGCTGGTTCTTGTCCCCGAAGTGCTTGTAGAAGCCTCCGTGAGTCAGACCGTTGTCGCGCATGACGGCGGCAACCGCTGCGCCGTTCAGACCCTCGGCGCGGACGCGGCGCGACGCGTCCTGAACGATCTTCCTGTGTACTTCCGCTTTGTGTTCCGGTGGGTAACGCATAGTCGATCATAAGATGCGCGCGATCATCTCACGATGCAGACGACTGCCACGCCCCGGAAAACTCCGAATCCATAGGATTATCATTGTCATCCTATGAACGAAAAGGAGGACTTTCTCATGACTCACCCAATTCTCGTAACCGGCGCCGCCGGCGGCCAACAAGGATCGACCGGACGCGTCATCGCAGGTCTTCTTCTGCAGCAGGGCATTCCTGTTCGCGCCTTTGTTCGCAAAATCGATGCGCGTTCCGATTCGCTCCGCCTGCAGGGCGCTGAGATCGTCGAGGGCGACCTGCTCAACCCGCAGTCCGTTCGCGCAGCGTTGCAGGATGTCAGGCGCGCGTACTTCACCTACCCGGTGGCCGAGGGACTGCTGGAGGCAACCACTGTCTTCGCAACCGCGGCTCGCGATGCCGGTATCGAACGGGTCGTCAACAACTCGCAGTTTCAGGGCGTCCCGGGCTATCCCGCGTTTCGCGATCCCGGCAAGGCTCCCTCCTTTCGTAACCTGCAGCATCGCCTGGCCGATCGCATCTTCGACTGGGCGCAGGTGGGGGCGCTCCACCTGCAGACGCCGCCCTATTACGAGAACGTGCGCGCGCTCGTGAGCCGTGGGGTGGCTCAGCAGGATACCGCCTTCCTGCCCTGGGGCGACGGCTCCGCCGTCATCCCCCTGGCCGGCGCCGAAGACGTTGCACGCGTCGGCGCGACCCTGCTGGCTAACCCCGGCTTGCCCTCGGTTAGCGTGTACCCACTGGTGACGGAGACCCTGACGGTTCGGGAGATCGTCGACACCCTCAGCCGCGCGCTGGAACGGCCGATTCGTTACGTGCCCATCACGGACGAACAGTGGGCTCAGGCCGTGAGAGAACGTGGGTTCAATCCGCACGCCCTCGATCATCTGAGCCACCTCTGGCAGCATTTCCGGAGAAATGAGGAACCCTACCGGGCAACCGATACCATTCGAGCGGTCACCGGCCGGAACCCACAAACGCTCGAGGAGTTCTTCCGCGCGAACGCTGCATCGATGATCGGCGCGCGCTAACCGGGTTCCCCGCGCTCGCCGTAAAAATCCGGATCAATGGGATTATTTACATAATCCTATGAGCTATGGAGGCTTCCATGTCACCACAGATTCTGTTCCCGATTCAGCTTGTTCTGAGTTATGCGGCGTGGCTGCTCTGCTTCGGCGTGTACATCTGGCCCAGGCTCAGAACGATGGCGCCGCTCGAAGCGCAGCGAGCCATCGCCACTCTGCACAGTTTTCGATTTTTCGGCCTGGTCTTCATCCTCCCGGGCGTCATCGGCCCGAGCCTGCCTGCCGGGTTTGGAGTCTTCGCCGCCTATGGCGACTTTGCCACCGGAATCCTCGCCCTGTTGGCGCTGCTCACGGCCCGGATTCGGCCCCTCTTCTGGACGTTGGTCGTCGCATTCAACGTCGCGGGCGTCACCGACATCCTCACCGATTACTACCACGCCATTCACTCGGGCCTTCCCGCGGTGGCCGGACAACTCGGCGCCACGTATGCGATCACGGTGATCTATGTGCCCCTGCTGATGATCACTCACTTGGCCGCCTTCTATTTGCTGGCCCGCACTCCGGCTCAGCGGACGGCTCATTAACCCAGGCTCCGGCGAACCCGGAACAGGAAGGACCCTTTATGTCCAGTCGCTTTGGTTTTGTTCCCTGCACGGGCAATCGTGCGAGGCCGGTTCCATCCGCCGACGCCTGGTTCGCGAGCGGTGAACGCGTCGGCTACGATCCCCTTGCGCGCGCCATCGTTCCGACGCATGCCGCGCCCCTCGGTGTGTTTCTGAAGCAGGAAGGAGATCCCGCGCATGCCATCTCCTTCCTGCCTGGGTTTCCGGATGGCTCATTCGGCTGGTCGAAGGTTCAGCCGTATCTGCCCGGCGCGATTGAGATGCCGAGGATTTTTGTCGAATATGTCGGCATGGGCGACAGCGACAAGCCAAAGAACTACGCCTATTCCACCGCTGAGCGCACGGACCTGGTCGAGGCCATCTGGCGCGACCGCGGGGTCCGGTCGACAACGCTGGTCGCCTTCGACTTCTCCTCCCTGGTCGTTCTCGAGCACCTGCGCCGCCGGCTGGAACGCGCCGGGCAGGGCGAACCCGCCGGAGGTCCGGAGATACGCGGCGTGTTCATCTTCAATGGCGGGCTGTTCACCCACGGGCACTCGCACCCGTGGTTCACCACACCGGTCCTGCGCCGGCTGCCTCAGCGCGCCCGCCAGCGTCTGGGGCGTTCGTTCCCCCTGCTCAAAAGGATGGTGGGGGTCCTGTGGTCCGATGGCTACCGCGTCACTGACGCCGAAGTGCGCGAACTCCACAGCGCGCTCGATCGCCACGATGGCACCTTCTACCTCGCGGCGGGAGCAGGCTTTTTGGCCGATCACAAGGCGCAGGGCGACCGCCTCGACTTCGGGCAGCTCTTTCCCGCCTATCGCGATCACTTCCCATTTCTGGTGGGCGGCAGCACCGAAGATCCCTTTGAGCATCGGCAGGTGGATCTTGCCGCGGAGCGTCTGGGCAAGCTCGGGCTCCGGATCGAGCGCCTGCCCGGCGGCCATCTCACGACGAACGAGCAGCCGGCGGCCCTGGCGACCCTCATCGCAACCTTCGAGAGAGGCCTCCAGCGCTCAACGGCGTAATCGGCAACCCAGCGTGCTGGACGGATGCCCGATGGCAATGGTAAACGTGACCCATGCGAGCTGTAGCGGAGAAGTTGCACCTGAGCGAGATCGCGCCGGGGATGGTGCAGTCGGAGATTCGCGCCATGACGGTGGCCTGCGACCAGATGGGCGGAGTGAATCTCGCCCAGGGCGTGTGCGACACGGAGGTGCCCGCGCCGGTGGCGGCACGCGCGGTGGAGGCAATCGCCCAGGGACTGAACATCTACACGCGCATGGACGGCATCGAGGTGCTGCGCCGGGCCATCGCCGATAAGCTGGCGCGGCATAACGGGATGCAGGCCGATGCGGAGGGCGAGATCCTGGTTACGTCGGGGGCGACCGCGGGATTCCAGGCCGCGTCGATGGCGTTGTTCGATCCGGGCGACGAGGTGATCCTGTTCGAGCCGTTCTATGGCTATCACCTGAACACGCTGCGGGCGCTGCGCGTGCAGGCGAGGCCGGTTTCGCTCACGGCGCCAGAGTGGGGACTCGATGTGGAGGCTTTGCGCGCGGCGATCACACCGCGGACGCGCGGCATCGTGATCAACTCGCCGTCGAATCCGTGCGGCAAGGTCTTCTCGCGCGCAGAACTGGAGGCGGTGGCGGCGCTGGCAATCGAGAACGACCTCTTCGCAATCACCGACGAGATCTACGAGTACTTCGTCTACGATGGCACGCGGCATATCAGCCTGGCAACGCTGCCGGGGATGGCGGAGAGGACGATTTCCATTTCCGGGCTGTCAAAGACGTTCAGCATTACGGGCTGGCGCATCGGCTACCTGATCGCCGATCGGAGGTGGATGGGGGCGATCAATTACTTTCACGACCTGGTGTACGTCTGCGCGCCATCGCCCTTCCAGCATGGCGCAGCGGCGGGACTGCTGCAGCTGCCGGATTCTTTCTACTCCGGCCTCTCGGGGGAGTACCAGACGAAGCGCGATCAGCTGTGCGCGGCGCTGAACGAGGCGGGGCTGACGCCTTCCATTCCACAGGGCGCCTATTACGTGCTCGCCGATGTTACACAACTGCCGGGCGCGACGGCGCGGGAGAAGGCGAGGACGCTGCTGCGCAACACGGGAGTGGCCGCGGTAGCGGGAACGGCGTTCTTTGCGGAGGGGCGAGGCGAGAACCTGATCCGCTTCTGCTTTGCCAAGCGTGACGAGGATCTGGAGCGCGCCTGCACCCTGCTGCGGGGACTCTGAGCGGTCACGCTGCCGTGGATGCCGGGATATCCACCAGTGGGTAGCCGAGTTTCTTCCACTCGTCGTAACCGCCGCGCAGCGGACGCACGCGCTCAATGCCCATGCTGCGCAGTTTGAGCGTCATGCGGGCGGCGGTGGCTTCGCTGGGACAGGTGCAGAACAGCACCACTTCCTTGTCGCGCGGAATGCGGTCGCTCTGCTCCATCAGTTTGTCCGGCGTCAGGCTCAGCGCCCCGGGCAGGGTGCGCGGGTCGGGCAGGTAGTCGAGCGGGTGGCGCAGGTCCACGATGAAGACCGGGTCGCCTTCGTCGAGCATGTGCTTCAGGTCGGTGGGCTCCAGCCGCGCCATGCGCACCGAGCGCAGGAAGGCGCGGCGCTGCAGCATGCGCCAGACGAGAAAGCCGACGAAGAGCAACGCGAAGATCAGGCCGAAGAAGCGCGCGGCGGTGGAAAGCGCCTCGGGGTGGCGCTTGAGAACGTCGCCAAAGAAGCGGCCTCCCAGCGTCAGCGTCAGCGTCCAGAGCAGGATGCCTCCGGCGTCGCAGAGGACGAACTTGCCGTAGCCCATGCTGATCTGGCCGGCGATGGGCGCCGCGACCGAACCCAGGCCGGGAACGAACTTCGCCACCAGCAGAGCCGTAGCGCCGCTTTTGGTGAAGTAGCCCTCGGTCTTGCGCACGCACGCCGTGCTTTCAAGGCTCAGGCGGCACATCAGGCGCACCACCGCGGAGCCGTAGGTCTTGCCGAAGACGTACCAGGTGGTGTCGGCAATGAGGCTGGCGGCAAGCGCCGACAGCAGCACCAGGGGCAGCGCCAGTTTGTGCGTCGCGGTCAGCGTCCCGGCGGTGAGCAGCAGCGGCGTGCTGGGGATGGGGATGCCGAGCTGCTCGGTCAGAACCCATAGGAAGATGACCCAGTATCCGTATTTGACGAAAAAGTCGAGGGCGATCGGCATGTGGGTGGCCCCGGGGAAGAGTTCGGCTCCAGTATAGATGTCGCAGCCAGGCAAAAAGAGCCAGGGTTCTCCGCGATCCGCCCCGCTCCAGGCTTAGTTCCTGGCCACCTGCAGAGGAATTTCCAGGGTGCCGATGCGGCCGCTGACGAGGTCGCGTACGCCGATGCGCAGGAAGAGATCGCCGGCAGGCAGGTCGATCTCCTGGTGGAGCCGAATGCCCTGCTGCGCCTGGCCGGGGGGCGTATCGATGGCGAATCCCTGGTCGGTGTAGTTGAGACGATTGCCGCCGGGATCATAGGCGACCTGGGTTAGTTCCATCTCGCGCTGCGTGCGGCCGTCAGGGAGGGTTTTTGCGTCGAAGCCGCGCGGGTCGACGATGTAGTCGCAGACGTACCGCTGGAGCGGAGGTTTGAGCGTCTTCGCCAGCGCGCCGGCCGGATCGGGGGAGAGCTTTTCGTTGCTGACGACGGGATCGGCGGCGGGCAGGACGCGCACGCGAAAGAGCTCCTGCGATTCGGGCAGCACGCCGTGCTGCATGGCGGCGATCAGCGGTGTGAGCCGGCCGGTCATCAGGGTCGCATCGCGGGCGGGATCCCAGGCGAAGTAGCCGTGCCGGTACTGCAGCCGCGCGTTCCCTTCGGCGAGGGAAACGTCGATGCGGCGGAAAGCGCCGTTGTAGTCGCGATTTTGCGGCATGTAACCGATGGTGTAGTAATTGGCTCCGTTGTCGATGGCCTGGACGAGCGCACTGCCGACGGCGTTGGAGTTGTAGAAAGCCTTGCCGCCGGTTTCGCCGGCGAGTTGATCCATCAGGCTGTGCTCGGCGAAGTTGGTTTGCAGGAACTGGGCGTTGCTCTGTTCGACCAGGCCGGAGGTGGTGGGCTCGGTAACGGCCACGGGCCGCCCGCCGGGGGTCTGGGTGAGAATGCCGGGATTCAGCTGATTGGTCTCAGCCTGGTCGCCGGGGACGTTGAGGAGGCCGCGGGAGTCGACAGGATAGACGGCGACCCGCGCGACGGTGAGCAGCGCAGCCAGCTTGGAGAGGCGATCACCATAGGTGCGCATGTTGGAAGTTGGATCCATCTGGGTGGCGTCGGGGGCGATGGTGATGGGAACGGCGCCGGTATACCAGATGAGGTTCTTGCGGCCCGGCACGGTGGCGAGCCAGCGGGCGAGCTGCTGCATGGCGTCGATGGTGATGTCCATGCGCAGGTCGGCTTCGAAGGAGGCCGTATCGGAGGCGAACTGGTTCATGGCGGCGACCGCCTGGGCGCTGGTGCCGCCGCCATCGGCGAGCCAGCTGAGCATGGCGAGCTGCTGATCGTAGAGAGGGTCCATGACCGGGGATTTTTCCGGACGGCCGCGTTCTTCGGTGAGCGCCTTCTCGACGACCGAGGAGTCGGTGGTGAAACCTTCGACCATACGCAGCTTCGAGCCGAGCGTGAAGACGGCGATGCGCGTGCCGGGGGGAATGGTATGCAGGTACTGGAGCATGCGGCGGCGGATGTAAACCTGGTCGGAGAGCGGGGTATTGAGCGCGTCGAGCAGCAGCACGTTGGCGGCGCTGGCGACAGCGTAGCGTGGAATGTCGCTGTACGTGTGCGGCGGGAGAGCTTCCGACGAGGCTGTTTCCAGAGCATCGGTGGCGCGATGCTCCTCAAAGGTGGTGATGGCCTGCGGTCGGCCGTCCTCGGTGACGCGGAAGTCGGAAGCTTTGAGACCCTGGACGGGATTGCCGTCGTCGGTGGCGACGACGTCGACGAGAACGAGGTTGGCGTTGGTGCGGAAGAGGGCGGGCTCGTTGTTGGGACTCTGCGGAGAAGCAGCGGACTGCGCCAGGGCGATCCAGACGGGGAGCGACAGCAGCGCTGCACAGCCAACCATGGGCAGGGATCGCGAGCGGATCATCGGGCACTCCGACCGGGGAATCGCGGGTGCTCCCCATCCTACGCCGCGTGGGGCGTGGCCGTATCGCGTGCCGGGGCTGGCTGACCCGGCGCACCCGGACGCGCAGCGGGTGGTTATGGCCGCGATGTTGTCAACCTGTTAGACTCGCGCGATCGCCGGACCCTGATGCTCGATTTTTTGTCGCTGAACTTCTGCTATGACCCTTGCGCGCGGCACCGACCGAATCGAATCCGAGCGGCTCATCCTGCGCAGGATCAGCGAGGAGGATTTCGAATTCTTCATTCAGCTGCATGCGGATCCGGAGGTAGCGCGCTATCTTCCGCCGGGGAGGCCCCGCTCTTCGCAGGAGTCGATTGCCTGGCTTCATGCCGTCCTCGGGAGTTACGAAGATTTCGGGCTTGGGCAGCTGGCGGTGCTGCGCAAATCCGATGGCATGGCGATCGGCCGCTGTGGATTGAGCGACCTGGCTGTGGAGGCGCGCGCACAGGCAGCCGCCGTGCCGCGCGGCTGGTATCAGCGGGCTGAGGCGCCAGCGTCCGCAGCGGAGCTCGTCTTCGAGCGGGAGCTCGGCTATACGTTTCATCGCAGCAGCTGGGGGCAGGGTTACGCGAGTGAGGCCGCGCGATGCGTCTTCGAGTATGCCCGCGACGAATTGGGGCTTCCCCGCGTGGTTTCGCTCATCCACCCGGAGAACTTCCGCTCGTTGCGGCTCGCGCAGCGATTGGGAGTGCAACACGAGGATGTCGTGGAAGTGCAGTCGCGCCTCTACGATCGATTCGTGTGGCCGATGCCCGCGCGCCCGGAGCCGGGATCCTAGACGTGGCACGCCCGACACTTACCTCTTCGGCACTGTGAGCGGAATCTCCACCGTGCCGATGCGGCCGCTGACCAGATCGTGCACACCGATTTTGAGAAACATCTGACCCGCAGGCAGGTCGATTTCCTGATGCAGGTGGATGCCATCACGCGCCTGCGCCGGCGGTGTGTCGACGCCGAGGCCGACGTCGGTGTAGTTCTCGCGGATGCCTTCGACGTTGTAGGCCACCTGGGTCAGCTCGACTTCACTGTGGATGCGGCCATCCGGGAGCGTGCGCGTGTTCAGCGTGGAGGGATCGATGGTGTAGTCGGCGACGTAGCGCTGCAGCGGAGGCTTCAGCGACTTCACCAGCGCACCGGCCGGATCGGGCGAGAGCGTCTCGCCGGCGACGGCGGGATCGGTGGACGGCACCACGCGCACCTGAAAGAGCACCTGGGAAAGGGGCAGGACGCCATGCTGCATCGCATCGATGAGCGGGCTCCGGCGGCCGGTGAAGAGTTTGTCCTGGCTGGCGGGATCCTCGGCAAAGTAGCCGCGCCGGTACTGAAGATCGTAATGGTACTCGGGCAGCTTGACGTCGATCTTGCGGTAGGCGCCATTGTAGTTGGCGTTCTCCGGCGCGTAGGCCAGCGTGTAGTAGTCCGAGCCGTTGGCGATGGCGTCCCCGAGCGCCTGGCCCAGACCGTTGGTCACGAATGCCTTGCCGCCGGTGGCTTTGGCAAACTGCTCCATGTTGAAGTGGTCCCAGGCATTTTGCGTGAGGAAGGCGGAGTCGCGCTGCTGGACCACCTGGCTGACGCTTTGCCCGGGGGATCCGGCGGAGTTTTCGCCCCCTCCTCCCGGATTGGTAACGCTGATGGCCTGCGACGGGATCGCACCGTTGCCGCCCGAAGGGGCCTGGATGCTGTTGAAGAGGTTCGGATTCTGAACGCGGGTTTCGGCCTGGCCGCCGGGCGTTCCCAGAAGACCGCGGGCATCGACGGGATAGAGCGCGACCCGGGCCAGGGCCAGCAGCTCCAGCATCTTTTTGGCCTGATCCTGGAGGTCGGCCATCTGGTCCTGATCGGGGTTCGATCCGGTGACGAGGCTGAACGGGACCGAGCCGGTGAACCAGACGAGGTTCTTGCGTCCGGGGATGGTGGCGAGGTAGTGGGCCAGCTGGTCCATGGCGTCGAAGGTCATACCCGCGCGCAGCTGGGATTCGAAGTTTTGCGATTCCGTGGCAAAAGCCGCCATGCCGGCCTGGGCAAGAGACGAGGCCCCGCCTGTGCCGGCCAGATTGGCGGCCTCATTCAGGGTCTGATCCCAGTCCGGATCGAGCACCGGGGATTCCTCGGGGCTGCCACGGCCTTTCGTGATAGCTTTCTCGATCACGCTCGGATCGGTGGTGAATCCCTCAATGATGCGCAGACGGGAGCCGAGGGTGAAAACAGCGATGCGCGTGCCGGGGGGAATGGTATGCAGATATTGGATCATGCGGCGGCGCACGTAGATCTGGTCGGGGAGGGGTGTGTTCAGCGCGTCGAGCAGCAGGATGTTGACGGCGCTGGGGAGGATGTACTGAGGAGCGTCGCTGTAGGTGTGGGGCGGCAGATTGGCGGGAGCCGTGGCCACGCGCAGCGCATCGGAGGAACGATGCTCCTCAAAGACGGTGATCTTCTGCGCCCGGCCATCTTCGAAGATGCGGAAGTCCGAGGCGCGGAGATCGTGGACCGGCGCGCCGTGATCGCGCACCACCACGTCGACGATGACGAGATTGGCCGTGGTGTGGAAGACAGGGACAGGCGCGTTTTGCGCCGGAGGCGTTGTGGCGACCGGCGTCGTTGTCCGGGCTTGTGGGGATGCGATCGCGCCGAAAAGCAGAAGACAGAAACCGAGAGCAGAGAAAGAGCCAGGCCGAACCATGGGAGCCCCCGCAGGCACAGACGCACCATCGGGTCCCGAAGACCCAAAGAAACCCGTCTGCGTTGAATTGCGCTGGTGACCGGCGATCCACCGGCGCGGCCGATTCCCGCGGTACTCTGTTGCCATGCCATCGGAGGTGGGTGGGCGCTCTGCCACGGGCTCGGATCGGGAACTGGCCGGGGTCCGCTCGATTCTGGAGAAAGCCATTCGGGAGCGCACGTTTCCTGGAGCGGTCTGGGGGGTGGTATATCGGGGCTCGATCGCTGCGATCGACGCTGCGGGCCGGTTGACGTATGAAGCCGATGCCCCGGCGGTTGAGGCGGAGACCGTTTTCGACCTGGCCAGCGTGAGCAAAGTGGTGGCGACGACAGCGGCGGCCATGCTGCTGGTCGATCGCGGGCGGCTCGACCTCGATACGCACCTGGGCGATCTGCTGCCGGGGTTCGTGATCGGCATGGCGCCGGGGAGCGGCAAGCAGCGGGTGACGCTGCGCATGCTGCTGGCGCACACCTCGGGGCTGCCCGCCTACGAAACGCTGTTCCGTGAGCACAAGACGCCGGACATGATGCTGCGCGCGATTCTGCGCCTGCCGCTGGAGGCGCAACCAGGGACACGGACGGAATACTCCGACTTCGGGTTCATCCTGCTGGGCAAGGCGATCGAGATCCTCGCCGGAGAGAGCCTGGATACCTTCTGCGCGCGCGAGATCTTCGCACCGCTGGGGATGGCGGCAACTCGCTTTCGCCCGGCCCGGGAAAGCCGGGCGTCGATCCCGCCGACGGAAGAGGATCGGACGTTGCGGGGGCGGGTGATCCAGGGAGAAGTGCAGGACGAGAACTGCTTCATACTGGGCGGCGTAGCCGGACACGCGGGGGTGTTCGCGAACGCGCGAGATCTTCTGGCGTTCGCGCAGTGCATCCTGGCGCGGGGAACGACGAGCGACGGGCGGCTGCTGTTCCGGGGAGAGACCCTGGATCTCTTCGCGCAGCGCGAAGGCCCGGCAAGCGCCGCGGCGCGCGCGCTGGGGTGGGATGTGCCGACGGAGGGCTCGTCGTCGGGACGGTATTTCGGACCGAGGTCGCTCGGGCACCTGGGTTATTCGGGATGCTCGTTGTGGATCGATCCGGACCAGGAGCTGGCGGTGGTGCTGCTGACGAATCGCACGTGGCCGGACCGCTCCAATCAGGCGATCAAACAGTTCCGGCCCGTGTTTCACGATGCGGTCGTGGACGCGCTGCGGAAGCAGCCATCGTCCTCTTAGGTCTGGTCGAAGCCGCCTCCATCGTCCCCGCCACCGGAGTCGCCGTAATCGCCGCCGCCGGAGTCGTCGAGGTAGCCCTGGGCATCGCCGGAGCTGCTGTCGTCGTAAGGACCCTGGGGTTGCTCATCGGGGCCGCCGGTGTCGGCGGACGCATCGTAGGGTCCCTGAGGCTGTTCGTCGGGGCCGGGGATCGATCCGCCCTGCTGGGATGGATCGTCATAGTAGTTGTTGATGACAGTCTCCTGCGGCGCCATTCCCGGACCACCCCATCCGCCGCCGAACCCACCATGGAGCATGGACTCGATTCCCTGGAAGGCCAGCATGCCGCCGGCGACGCCCGCGGCGGTCGTGGCTGCGGAGCGAAGGAAGCCTCCACCGCCGGAGCCAGGCGGCGCGTAGCCGTATCCGGGAGGGGGTGGGTAGTTCGGCGGTGCGGCCTGATACTGCGGCGGCGGGGGCGGCGGAGCGTATTGCGGCTGGCTCGGATGGAAGAGTCCGCCGAGGAAACTGGTGGCGCGCGCCGGCGGCTGCTGCGGCGGGGCGAGTTGCTGCTGCATCCGCTGCATCTGCGCGTGTGCCTGATCGAGGGCGATGTTCTGGATGAGGACGGTCTGCGCCAGCTTGTAGAGCGCATCGGGATCGCGCGCGAGGCCATCGCCGAGAAGCGCTTCGGCGTCGGGATCCTTCTCGGTGAGCTGCGTACCCTGGACCTTGTGGACCAGGTCCTGCAGCATCTGGGCTTCCTGGGGAGTCATCGGATAGTTCTCCTTCAGAGGAGTATTACGCAGGAAAGAGCGCGGGAGTTTCCCGGCAGAGAATTTTCATGGCAGCGCAAAAAAGCCTTCGCGCCCGATGAGCAGCGAAGGCCTTTGCGGGTTCCGCACCGCAACTTTAGTAGATGCGGAAGTTGACCTCGATGTTGATCTCCACCGGAACCGGGTGCCCCTGGTAGGTGGCAGGCTTGAATTTGTACTGGCGGACAGCTTCGAGGGCTTTCTCGTCAAGGCCCATGCCCAGCGGGCGCACGATGCGCACGCGCTGCGGGTTGCCCTGCGCGTCGACGATCAGGCCGACGACGCAGACGCCCTGGTATTTCGCGCGCCGCGCTTCATCGGAGAATTCGGGATCGGGAGCATAGATGAGGACGGGGTTGGAAACGGCGCCGCCTGGACGCATGGGGCCGCCGCCGTAGCCGCCGCCGGTGCCCGGACCGATGCCATTGCCATTCCCGGAGCCGATGCCGCCGCCGGAGCCGCTGCCAAAGCCGGAACCGGAACCGCCGCCCTGCGAGGCCAGAGCGATCTGCGGAGACTGCGGGATACCGAGGTTCGGCATGCTCGGGTTATCGGGCAGCTTGATCTGCTGGGGCATCATCACGGCCGGTTCGACGGGCAACTTGGGATGGTCGAGTTTGAGGATCTGGGGAGGCGCAAGGGGGGCTTTTTCCATCTTCGGCAGCTTGCCTTTGGAAGCCTCGACCAGTTCATGGTTGCCACCCCCGCCGCCGCCGCCCATGGTGTCCTTGGCGGGCGCGGCCGGAACGTAGGGGGTAACGTCGACCGGCGTGACGGCCATTTTTTTCTGGAGCGAGCGCTCGTGCCACTGCTCCAGCGTGAAGAGCAGGATGAGCCCGATGATGACGACATGCGTCACGAACGAAACAGCGCTGGAGGCCGGGCTGCGCTTGACCGCCATGGGATCGCGCACAGCGATCGGTGTCGAACTGAGCTTCAGCGGCGGCAGCTTCTTGGGGAAGAGCACGTCGGCGACGCTGTTGAACAGCGTCTTCCAGATGGGCTCCTCGACAAGCGAATCCAGGCCGGCCAGATGCAGCGCCGGCGGCTCAGGGTCGTTTCCCCGATTTGAATCCGGTACCAGGTGCGGAGAGGTCAAAACCGTATTCCCCATGTAGCTTCACCGGACGTTGCCGCCCGGCATCTCCTGATTATCAATGACAGGCGCCCTCTCTGTCTCGCTTTTCGGAGGCGTCGCTGCTCTTGCTGAGATGCGGCTCCGCCGGTAAAAATCACCTGCACTTCTCCCTTCCCGGATAGACGCGTGATTCGGCAGGAAGTTACTGCTGTTCTGCCGGATACAATGAAGTTTTACCCGAACCTGCCGGAGAACCGATGTCTTCTGCGCCGCCACCGGGCGACCCCAGGCCAGTTGCCCTGAAGGATACCCTTTCCCTGCCTCGCACCGACTTCCCCATGAAGGCGAACCTGCCGCAGAGCGAACCGGCTCACCTGAAGGGCTGGGAGGCAACCCGGCTTTATGAGCAAATCCGCCAGGCCCGCCGCGGCGCGCCGCGCTGGATCCTCCACGATGGCCCCCCTTACGCCAACGGACCCCTGCATCTGGGTCATGCGCTAAATAAGTGCCTGAAAGACTTCATTGTCAAGTGCAAAACGATGGCGGGCTTCGATTCGCCGTATGTGCCGGGCTTCGACTGCCACGGGCTGCCCATTGAGATCAAAGTGGACGAGAAGCTCGGGCGCCGGAAGCTGGACATGCCAGCTGGGGAGTTCCTGCGCCACTGCCGGGCCTACGCCCAGGAGAACGTCGACCTGCAGACGAGCCAGTTCGTACGTCTGGGCGTGTTTGGGCGTTGGAATGACCCGTATTCGACGATGTCGCGGGGGTACGAGGCGCGGATTCTGGAGACGTTCTACCGGTTCCTGGAGGGCGGGTTTGTTTACCGCGGGCTGCGGCCGGTGTACTGGTGCATCCACGACGGGACCGCGCTGGCGGACGCGGAGATCGAGTACGAGCAGCATTCGAGCCCCAGCGTTTACGTGCGCTACGACCTGACCAGCGATCCCGCGGCGATCCACCCGGCGCTGGCGGGGAAAAAGGTGGCGACGATCATCTGGACGACGACTCCGTGGACGCTGCCGGCGTCGCTGGCGGTGGCGTATCACCCGGACTTCGAGTATGTAGCGCTGGAGCAGGCAGGTCAGGTGTATATCGTGGCTCAGGCGCTGGCGGCAGCAGTGCGCGAGGCGTGCAGACTGGAGGAGGCCGTGCCGCTCGCCACGTTCAGGGGCTCGCGCATGGAGCGGGTAACCTTCCGCCACCCGTTTCTCGATCGGCAGATTCTGGGCGTGCTGGCCGGTTATGTGACGGCGGATCAGGGGACGGGGGCGGTCCACACCGCGCCGGCGCATGGCGCGGACGACTTCTATACCGGGGCGAAGTACGGACTGGATCAAACCTGCCACGTGGACAACGCGGGGCGGATCCGCAACGGTCTGCCGGAGTACGACGGCAAG
>DATJNE010000182.1:0-19915 GCA_035508305.1 Acidobacteriaceae bacterium
CGGTGCAGTCACCGACACGGAAGCGGCCTGAATGCCCGTCGGCCCGCGCTTGCCCCATCATGCCACCGCCGAATCGGGGCGTGACATGGTGACAGTCTTTGCAGGACCGATTCGTTCTCGGTCTGCGCAGCTTGCAAGAAACTCGGCAAACATCCAGCATGCCCCGATCGCCGCCACGTTGTAGACCGCTGCGCCCCATGTCGCCTCGCTGTGCAGGCGGATAAAAATGGGGGGTATTTCTACGAAACCTTCAAACAGCAACAGCATCAGCGCAAGAAGCCTGGCGGCCACGACATCTTTAATTCCTGAGCAAATGGCAATTCCTGCCAGGAGGAAGGCGATGCCGGTCAGCCCCGCCCAAAAATCTCCAAACCGCATCCAGTGTGGGACGATGCTTGCGAAGACGCGAATGCCAGCCAGGTGCAGTAAGCCGAAGACGATGGGAGGCAACCCGAGCATCCAGCGAGCGGCGATCGCCGCTCTTTTTTGCAACAGGGAATCCGATGAGGTGATGGAGGCGTAAAGGATGGCTGCCGGAGCGACCAGCATGACCTGTTGACCAACTCCGAAGGAGATGCCAAGGATGACGTCGATGCGCCAGCCGAACGCGTGGATCCCGGCCTGGTACCGAAGCAGCCAAAGAACCACAAAGGCCAAATAGGCCGTGGCAGATGCTATGGCGCCAGTCCGTGCGCTGCGCCGCCATACGACAGCGAGTCCAGCCGCGACCAGCCAGAGACCCGCGACGCAGGCCAGGAGGTGCTGGCCCGGAACATGCGCGCCCAGGGATTGGATGGGTTGATGCGAGGGATCGAATGCACGCCAGGCGATATCCAGAATGCCGGTGAAAACGGTGCCCAGGCCATAAAACCAAACTCCGACTTTCATCTCTTGTCTCATGCGCCCCTCAGCGAGAAGCCGGAGCTGACTGACCGCACGTCCGCTTCTCGACTTCAGAGCTGATACTATGACCGCAGTGGTACATCGAACAGAGCCATTTTCCTAATATCGATTGGACCATTGGAGATGCCCAAGGCCGTCAGCTCGTTCGAACTCACCCTGAGGGGCCGGGCACGTCATCAGACCCTCACCAACTGGCTGTATGCCGAACTTCGCTCTGCCATTCTGGAAGGTCGACTCGCGCCCGGCGCCAGACTTCCGGCATCCAGAGATTTCGCCGGTCAGTATGACCTTTCCCGGGGCACAGTCGTCAGCGTTCTGGAGCGTTTACAGGCGGAGGGGTATGTCACCTCCCGCGTCGGTTTTGGTACATGGGTCAATCGTGTGGAGATGCCCCAACCGGCCCGCCCGGCGCCCGCGACGCCGGCCTACATTCGGCGCGCCCTTTCGACCTGTAAACAGCCGCAATCCTGGGTCGACCAGGCCTTTGCCGGCGGGATCCGCCCCTTCCGGATTGGGGTTCCAGCCCTCAACGAATTCCCGTCCGAGGTTTGGGGACGCATGGCCGCAAACCGGGCGCGGAATTTCAGGTCGTGGCTCAGGAAAGAGGCCGATCGGCGTGGATATCGACCCTTGCGCGATGCAATCGCCGAGTACTTGCGCACCTCACGCGGGGTCCGATGCACTGCGGAACAAGTCGTCATCGTTTCCGGCATCCAGCACGCGCTCGATCTGCTGGCACGGCTGCTCCTGAGAAAGGGCGATCCAATATGGATGGAAGATCCTGGATATTTCGGAGCCGGAATCGCGTTCGAAAATGTCGGAGCCAGGATCGTTGCTGTGCCGGTAACTGAGGAAGGACTGTCTGTTTCCGCCGGAATGAAGATCTGTCCGGATGCGAAGGGAGCCTACGTGACGCCGGCTCACCAATTTCCCCTGGGGGGAACGATGTCCCTGGAGCGGCGGATGGCCCTTCTTCGCTGGGCAGCACGCGCCGGCGCTTTTGTGATTGAAGACGACTATGACAGCGAGTACAGGTTTGAGGGGCCGCCGGTGCCTGCCCTGCAAAGCCTCGACCATCACTCCAGCGTGATCCTGATCGGATCGTTCAGCAAGACGCTGTTCCCAGCCTTGCGCGTGGGCTATGTGGTGTTGCCCGCGCCGCTCATCGATCCCTTCGTGGGGTTCCGCTACCGAACCGATTTCCGGAATTCCTCCTTTGACCAGGCAGTGCTCTGCGACTTTATCGTCGATGGGCATTTTGCGCGTCATCTGCGCAGGATGCGGAATCTTTATGCGGAGCGCCTTGCAACCCTGATCGAGGGCGCCAGGCAATATCTGAGTGGGTTGCTGGAGATCTCCAGCGTCAGGGCAGGCCTCTACACCATCGGCTACCTCAGGAATGAAATGACGTCACGACAGGCGGAGAAGCTGGCTGCGACCCAGGGGATCGAGGTGCTTGCCGTCGATCGATGCACTCTCCGACGTCCTGATCCGCGTGCGTTGCTCCTCGGCTTTGGCGGATTCAACGAGCTTGCCATACGACAGGGACTTATCCGGCTCGCAGAGGCATTGCGCTAGCCAGACCCTGAATAGCTGCTTCCTGCCGTACGCTGATTATTACAGAGAGCATTCACTGGAAGGCCGGCGCGCCCTTCCGCCGGCAAAGACACGGATCGTCCTGCAAAGCAAAGCGCCCGGCATATTGCCGAGCGCTCCATTTTACTTTCCAGCTTCGTGCTGCCTTTGCTACTCGCTACTGGCTACCGGCTGCTCTCAGGCTGTCAGCTCGGCAGCGATCTTCTCGGTCACGAAGGCCTCGACGGTGTCGCCGACCTTGATGTCGTTGAAGTTGGAGATGCCGACGCCGCACTCCATGCCATTGGTCACTTCGCGCGCGTCGTCCTTGAAGCGCTTGAGCGAGGTGAGCTTGCCTTTGTAGACCTGGACGCCGTCGCGCATCAGGCGAACTTCGGAGTCCCGCCGCAGAACGCCATCGGTCACGCGGCAGCCCGCAATGGTGCCCACCTTCGGGATGCGGAAAATGTTGAGCACCTCCGCGCGACCGAGGAAGTTCTCCCGGAAGACCGGCTCCAGCAGACCGAGCATGGCTTTGCGGATCTCGTCCTGCAGTTCGTAGATGATCGAGTGCAGGCGAATCTCCACTTCTTCCTGCTCGGCCAGATCGGCGACCTTGCGCTCGGGGCGCACGTTGAAGCCGATGATGATGGCGTTGGAGGCCGAGGCCAGCAGCACGTCGCTCTCGGTAATGGCGCCGACGCCGGAGTGAATGACCTTGATGCGCACCTTTTCCGTAGACATCTTCTGCAGCGAATCGGCCAGCACTTCTACCGAGCCGGTAACGTCGCCCTTGAGGATGAGGGGCAGTTCCTTGACGCCGGCTTGCTTGATCTGATCGGCCAGGCCTTCGAGGGTGACGCGGGACGAGCGCGCCAGCTGGGCTTCGCGCTCGCGCATCTGCCGGTACTGGGCGATGCCGCGGGCTTTGTCGCGATCGCTCACCACCAGGAAAGTGTCGCCCGCATCCGGCATGCCTTCGAGGCCGAGGATCTCCACCGGCGTCGATGGCCCGGCTTCCTCGACGGGGCGGCCGCGATCGTCGAACATGGCGCGAATCTTGCCGAAGGTGTTGCCGATGATGAAGCTCTCCTGTGCTTTCAGCGTGCCGTTCTGGACCAGCACCGTGGCGACGGCGCCGCGGCCGCGATCGAGCTTGGCTTCGAGCACGGTGCCGACCGCTGCGCGGTTCGGCGTGGCCTTCAGGGTCTGGATGTCGGCAACCAGGCAGATCATCTCGAGCAGAAGGTCGAGATTGATCCGCTTCTTGGCGGAGACGTCGACGAACACAGTATCGCCGCCCCAGTCCTCGGGAACCAGGCCACGGTCGCCGAGCTGCTTCTTGACGCGGTCGGGCTGCGCTTCGGGCTTATCGATTTTGTTGACGGCAACGATGATCTTGACGTTGGCCGCTTTGGCGTGATCGATGGCTTCGAGGGTCTGCGGCATCACGCCGTCATCAGCGGCGACAACGATCACCACAATGTCGGTGACCTTGGCGCCGCGGGCACGCATGCGGGTGAAGGCTTCGTGGCCCGGCGTGTCGAGGAAGACGATCTCGCGCCCAAAGGCCGGCGAGTCCGCCTTGTTGATCTTCACCTTGTAGGCGCCGATGTGCTGCGTGATCCCGCCCGCTTCGCCGCCGGCAACGTCGGTCTCGCGGATGGCGTCGAGCAGCGAAGTCTTGCCGTGATCCACGTGGCCCATGACCGTGACCACCGGGGGCCGGGTGACTTCGAGCTCGTCGGGGTTCTCCTGGGCGAGGATGTTCTCCATCGCCTCGTTGGCCATCTGATCCTCGAAGCTGATCACCTGCACGTCGGCCCCGAACTGCGCCGCAACTTCCTTCACCAGCTCCGCATCGAGGGTTTGGTTGACGGTGACGAAGACGCCCTTCATCAGCAGGGTCGCGATCAGATCTTTACCCCGGACTTCGAGCTTCTCCGCCAGGTCTTTCACGCTCACGCCTTCGGTGACCGTGATGGTGCGCGTGATGGGCACCGGGCCGGTGGGAATCTGCGCCGTCGCACGCGAAGGCGGCGCGAAACCCTTCATCGGGCCTTCTTTGGTCTTTTCATAGCGCGGACGCCCGCGGCCCCGCGGACCCGGCCGTGCCGGACGCGGCGCTTCCCCTGGTGGCGGGGCATTGAGGCCCGGTGCTCCCATCCCCGGACGCTGGCCGAATCCTGGTCGCGCGCCAAAACCCGGACGAGGACCCATGCCCGGACGTCCACCCGGACCCCCGGGACCGCCGGGCTGTGAGCGCGTCGGATGCATGGGCCGGCGTCCAGCGGGACCCTGCCCGGGGGCGCCCATGCCAGGGCGCGGCCCGCCCGGACCACCCGGCGCGCCGGAGGGCCGGCGGTCGAAGATGGGTCTGCCGCGCTGGATGCCGCCTGGACCGGCGCCGGCGGTCGCCGAGGGAGGCGGCGCGCTGTACACAGGACGCGGCCCGGTCTGGGGCATGATGACGCGGCGCGGAGCCGGTGCTTCCGGACGAGGCGGGGGTGTGGCGGCGGATTCTGCTGCCGGCGCCGCAGCTTTGGCGGCGGTTTCGGTTGCGCTCGCCGTCTGGGCGGCAGCCGCTGCCGCTGCCACGACGGGTCCGGGAACCACGGGGCTGGACGGCGCAGGCGCAGCAGGCGGTACAGCAGCGGTAACGGGAGGTTTCGCCGCAACCGGGGACACGGCGGGAGCGGCGACAGGCCGCACATCGGTTGCCGATGATGTTGCGGACGCTGCCGGCACAGCCACAACGGGCGGCCTGGCAACCACGGGACCAGCGGGCGGCCTGGCTGCAATCGCCGGCGCCTGCGGCGGAGCAGCAACCACCCCGGTGCGGGTGGAACCGGCCGACGGCGGCGCTGCCACAATGGGGGGCGCCTGGCGCGGCGTGGGAACAATCCTTCGCGGCGCGGGCTTCGCCTCCGGCTGCGCTGGGGCTGTTATCGCGGACGCGCTGGCCGCAGGCATGGCCGCAGCCGGGGCGACAACGGGCCTTGCAGCCACGGGAGTGCCCGATGCTGGCGGAGCGGCCACTGAATGCACGGGTGGCCTGGCGCTGGTGACGGGAGGCGCCGCCGGTCTGGGCGGCGGAGCCGGGTGCGTCTCCTGTTGCTGTTTCCTCTCGAGGATCGCGCGGGCCGCATCGCCGACACTGTGCACCTTCGACCAGTCGATCTTCGGCTTGGCCTCGGCCTCATGCCGCGCGGACGATACGCCGCTTCCCCCGCGGCCTTTCAGGATGTGCGCGCGCACACGTTCGGCTTCATCCGTCTCGATGGAGCTCGAATGCGTCTTTTTTTCCGTAACTCCGACTGCGGTGAGAGCATCCAGAATTTCCTTGCTCTTGACTTCCAGCTCTCGCGCTAATTCATTGATTCGAACTGTGCTCATCCGTCCCCGTGTTGTTAAAACTCCCACCGGTCCTTAGTTCTTCATACGGACAACTCCTGACTTGTGGGTCTGCTGGCTCTTTCATTATCCCCGAAAACGCTCTCGATCGTGCGGCAATTCCCCGCCTTTGGCGGTTCAACGCACCGTAATTGGCCGAGCCGAACGCTCTCGGCGTTCCGGCGGCAGCAGGAACGGAAACCGCCCTGCCGCAACCGGCTCGCTCCATGCCTACTCGTCTTTCACTTCTTCGATATTCCCCTCGACCACCGCGTCCCCGGCCGTCGCGGGTTTCGTCTCGTGCGCGGCCAGCTCCTCGCTGGTGTCTTCCTGGCCGGGCGCGACGGACTCGGCCCCCTCTTCGTCGAGATCCGGCCCAACTTCGGTGACCTCGGCCAGCTGCTCCTCGGCGACCTCGTCGACGATCCGCCCCGTACCGTCCTCAATCACCGGCTCTTCGCCGCTTTGCGTCAGGTCCTGCTGCAGCGCGTCGATCTCCTCGTCGAGGGATGCTTCTTCGGCCTTGCGCTCCGCCTCTTCGGCCTTCTGCTCGGCCGCTTCCGCACCTTCGGCGACCGCCGGTTGCGCCGGACGCTCCTCGCCCTCTTCGTACTGGCCGAAGTAGTGGCGCACCGCGACGCTGATCTTCTCCAGCGTCTTCTCGCCAATGCCCGGAATCTCTTCCAGCTGCTCCGGTGTCATGTCGGCCAGCCCTTCCACCGTGGTGATTCCGGCGGCAACCAGCTTCTGGATGATCGACTCACCCAGTTCGCTCACCTGCTCGATCGGCGTCGCTGTCGCGCCGGTCATGGCCTGCATCTGCTGCTCGACTTCCTGGCGCTTCTCTTCCTCGCTCTTGATGTCGATCTTCCAGCCCAGCAGCTTCGCCGCCAGGCGCACGTTCTGGCCCTTCTTGCCGATGGCCAGCGACAGCTGGGTGTCGTCGACGATCACTTCCAGCTGCTTGTCGGTCAGATCGGTGATGCTGACGCGGCTCACCTTGGCCGGCTGCAGCGCCTTCTCCGCGAAGGTCGTGATCTCTTCGCTGAACTCGATGATGTCGATCTTCTCGCCACGCAGCTCGCGGATGATGGACTGCACGCGCATGCCCTTCATGCCGACGCAGGCGCCCACCGGATCGACATCCTTGTCACGCGACATGACGGCGATCTTGGTGCGCTCGCCGGCTTCGCGCGCAATGGCGCGGATCATCACCGTGCCGTCGTAAATCTCGGGCACTTCGCTCTGGAACAGATTCTGCACCAGCTCCGGCGCGGCGCGCGAAACGATCACCTGGGGACCGCGGGCCGCTTTATCCACGCGCTGCAGCACCACGCGCACGCGCTCGCCCACGGCAAACTGCTCCAGCCTCGACTGTTCGCGCCGCGGCATCCGGGCTTCGGCCTTGCCCAGGTCGAAGATCACGTCCTGCAACTCCAGCCGCTTCACCGTCGCGTTGAGCACTTCGCCCACGCGGTGCGCGTATTCGTTGAAGACCGTGTCGCGCTCGGCCTCGCGCACTTTCTGGAAGATGACCTGCTTGGCCATCTGTGCGGCGATGCGCCCCAGTACATCGGTGGGCTTGTAGTAGCGGATCTCTCCGCCGACTTCGACCTCGGGCGCCAGCGCCCGCGCCTCTTCCAGCGTGATCTGGTTCAGCGGATCCTCGATCTGGTCCTCGTCTTCGACTACCGTCTTGAAGACATAGGCCCGGATCTCGCCGGTCTCCTTGTCCAGCTCGGCACGCATGTTTTCCTGCGTCTTGTAATACTTGCGCGTCGCCAGAGCGATCGCATCCTCTACCGCCGTCACCACGATCTGCGGATCGATGCCCTTATCCCGGCTCAACGCCTCAATACTGTCGTAAAGCACACTCGCCATGTTTCTCTCTGTCCCCTGCAATCTCGCGAACAGCTCTTTGCCATTCGCTTCCCGCTTACCGCTCCACTGGTATTCCGCCCGCCCTGGGCTCGCTCAGAATTCCGGCACCAGCTGCGCCTTCTCGATGTTTTTCAGCTCGATCTCCACTTCCTGCTTCTCTGCACCCTGCGCCCTGCGCTCTGCGCTCTTGCCGGAGCCCGAAGCCCGCCGCCCGCTGCCCTTCTTCTCCAGCTCCAGCCGGATCGTCGCCTCCCTGACCTCTCCGAGCCTTCCCTGCCAGTGGCGGTTGCCGGCCACCGGCTCAAACGTCTGCACCTTCGCCCGCATCCCCCGAAAGCGACGGTAGTCCTCGATTCCGTGCAGCTTTCGGTCCAGTCCCGGCGAGGAAACCTCCAGCGTGTACTCGCCGCCCGGGATCAGATCCTCCACGTCCAGCACGGTGCCGAAATCGCGGCTGAAGGACTCGCAGTCTTCGTGGGTGACCCCGGCCAGCTGATCCATACTGGCACCGGCGGCCAGTGCCGCTTCGAGGCCCCGCGCATCGGCTGCCTGCTGCGCCAGCTTTTTTCTCTCCTCCGCGTTCCTCTCAATAAAGATGCGCAGAATGCGATGCTTTGCTCCTCCGTAGAACTCGATCTCCACCACGTCGAGCCCGTGGGAGGCCGCCACACGCTGCGCCGCGGCGCGAATCTGTTCCCCATCAAACGCCATACCGATCTGTGATCCTGCCCCGGCGTCGCGCCACCAGCAAAAAGCGCGGCCAGGACCTGCCCTGTTCCCGAAAATTGGCCAAATAAAAAGTGGGCTCGCGCCCACTCATTTCTCCGGCCCACGACTCCACGCCACCGGACAAACTCGTCTTCACCTATATTAACTGGCTTCGCTTTTGCTTTCAAATGCGCGCACGGGTCGTCTCGTCACGCCTTTCCCCAATCCTCAGCCACCCATGGAATACTGCTTTGCGGAGAGCCAAATGATGCCCGCGACCGCCGACGCCCTGAATCCCTATGCCAAATTCCTGGACGGCCGGGAGCCGCTCGCCGTGCTTTCCGAGACACCGGGGCGCCTCAAGGCCCTGGCCCAGCAGATCGGCGCGGCCAGAATCACCGCGCCGCCGGCGCCTGGGAAGTGGTCCCCGCGCGATATTTTTTGCCACCTCGCCGACTGCGAGACCGTCTTCGCCTTCCGCCTGCGCCAGGTGTTGGCCGAAGACCACCACGTGATCCAGCCCTTCGATCAGGACAAGTGGGCCGCCACCTGCTCCACAGTCGACGCCAACGAAGCTCTGGGCACGTTCGCCATCCTCCGCCGCTGGAACCTGGTTCTCATCGAGGCGGCCCTGCCGCAGCACGCGGGCAAGCCGGTTACCCATCCGGAGCGCGGGGCGATGACCTTTGGGATCATCGTGGAAACCATGGCCGGCCACGACCTGAACCATGTCAGCCAACTGGAGCGCATCGCCAGCGCATAGCGCGGCGCGCCCGTCCGGACGGGAGTGAACCGGCCCGGCATCCGGTCCTGTCCGGACGCCTCGGCCGTAAGGCCGTCCCGAATCCCCACTTCCCTCCGGCTCCGCTGATATACTGCTGAGTAAAGTCGCGATTTCCTCGGCCCCACGCCGGACGAACGCGCCAGGATCCCTGATCAGCATGTCCATCCGCACCCGCCGTACTCTCTTCTCCCTCGTCATCTTCTTTGCCGTCTGTGCGCTGGGCGGCATGGTTCTCAGCCAGCAGGTCGGAGCCCAGTCCCAGCAGGACGAGTCCACCTTCCGCGATGGCCTCAAGTCCTTCGCCGCGGTCTACGACATCGTGGCGAAGAACTACGCCGAGCCCCTCAACGGTGACATGCCCGACAAGGTCATTTACGACGGGGCCATCCCGGAGATGCTCCACACCCTCGACCCGCACTCCAGCTTCTACGATCCCAAAGCGTACGCGCGGATGAAGGAAGACCAACACGGCAAGTATTACGGCGTGGGCATGCTGATCCAGCCGCAGGACGGCAAAGTGGTGGTGGTCTATCCCATTGAGGGCTCTCCTGCGTTTCGCGCCGGCGTGCATCCCGGCGACGTCATTACCAGCATCGACGGCCAGTCCGCGGCGGGAATGAGTTCCGACGACGTTGCCAATCGCCTGAAAGGACCCCGCGGCACCAAGGTCAACGTCACCATGACGCGCGTGGGCGCTTCGTCGCCCATCAACTTCGACCTCGTACGCGACGAAATCCCCAACAACAGCATCGACCTCGCCTTCGAGATCCGGCCCGGCATCGGCTACGTCCACATCCGCCAGTTCCAGGAAACCACGGGCCGTGAATTCGACGATGCGCTCTCCAGCTTCGGCCCCAATCTCAAAGGCCTCGTCCTCGATCTGCGCGGCAATCCCGGCGGCGTTCTGGTGGAAGCCGTCAGCGTCTGCGACCGCCTGCTCAAGCGCGGGCAAATCATCGTCTCCCAGCGCGGACGTGCGTTCCCCGAGCAGGTCTACCGTGCGACCCATGGCAACGACGGCGACACCTTCCCCATCGTGGTTCTCGTCAACCGTGGCACCGCTTCGGCCGCTGAGATTGTCTCCGGCGCGCTGCAGGATCACGACCGCGCCCTGATCGCCGGCGAGACCACCTTCGGCAAGGGCCTCGTCCAGACGGTCTACACCCTGTCGGATAACACCGGCCTGGCCCTGACTACCTACCACTACTACACGCCCAGCGGCCGCCTGATTCAGCGCAACTACAACGGCGTCTCGCTCTACGACTACTACTACAACCACGAGCCGGCGCAGGACGAGAAGGATCGCGAGGTCCGGCTCACCGACTCCGGCCGCACCGTCTACGGCGGCGGCGGCATCACGCCGGATATCAAGATCGAAGCGCCGAAGTCGAATCCCTTCCAGGATATGCTGGCCGATCGCGCGGCCTTCCTCGGCTTCACCGAGGAATATCTGGCGCACCGCACTGTCCAGAAGGACTTCACCGTCGACGATGCCGTGGTGAACGACTTCAGGCAGTACCTCTCCTCCCAGAACTACGACTACACGCCGCAGGACTTCGAAGCCAATCTCGACTGGGTGAAGACGAACATCAAGTCGTCCCTCTTCGGCACCGAGTTCGGGCTCACTTCCGAGCTCAAGGTGAAGGCGGACTGGGATCCGGAGATCCAGCAGGCCGTGAACCTGATGCCCCAGGCTGCCCAGCTCGAACAGCATGTGCAGCAGGTGCTGGCTGAGAAGGATGCTGCCCTCAGCAAGAGTCCCGTCGCGCAGTAGGCGAACGGCAGGACATCGGGAAGGCCGGAGGCCGCATCGCTTCCGGCTTTCGTGTTTTCAGGCCGGCCGCCCCGCCGTGCTAGACTGCTGCCCACCCATGACATCCCATTGCTTCTCGCGCCGTAGTTTTCTTGCTACTTCGGCCGCCGCCGCCGGAGTCTCGTTTCTGCCCGCCGCAGCCTGGGCCGGCCTTCCCTTGCCGGAGGCCTCCGCCCCGCTCGATAGGAACCTCGACGACTACATCGCCGCTTACATGCCCGCGATGAACGCTCCCGGCCTCACCGTCGGCCTCACCGCGGCCGATGCCACGCGCCGCGTTGCCTGCTACGGCTACGCGGACCTCGACCGCCACATCCCCGTCGGCCCCGATCATCTGTTCGAAATCGGCTCGATCAGCAAATCTTTCGTCGCGCTGGTCATTTTGCAACTGCACGAGGAAGGCAAGCTCGACCTGCACAAGCCGGTTCTCGATTACCTTCCCGATCTCCCCATCCTGACCGAATTCGGCCCGATCACGAGCCACCATCTGCTCACACACACCTCCGGCCTGCCCGATGACAGCTTCGTCTTCGCCTCCGACGCGTCGGCCCGCCTCGTGCAGGGCTTCGCGCCGGGCCAGTACTTTCACTATTGCAACGCCGCCTTCTGCATTCTTGGTCTGCTCGCCGTCCACCTTGACGGACGTCCCTGGCGAGTTCTCGCCCAGGAGCGCATCCTCACACCCCTCGGCATGACCCAAACCAGCCCCGTGCTGACTACGGCCGATCGCGACCGCTATGCGGTCGGCTATCAGTCCTTCCGCACCGATCTGGTGTATCCCCGGCAGGGCCGCCTCGCACCCGCTCCGGTCCTGGTCAGCGACGAGACCGATGGCTGCATCGCCTCCATACCCGGCGACATGGCCCGCTATGCGCGCATGCTGCTCAACCGCGGCCAGGGTTCCCAGGGCCGCATCGTCTCAGAAGCCAGCTTCGCACTCATGTCCACGCCCTGGATCAAAGCCGAAGACTTCAGCTCCACCGCCAGCTATGGCTACGGAATCGCCGTCGACACCCTCGACGGCCATAAGATCCTGCGCCACACCGGCGGCATGGTCGCGTTCGCGTCGTCGATCCACGTCGATCTCGATGGCGGCGTCGCCTGCTTTGCGTCCATCAACGCCATGCAGGGCTATCGACCCACCGCCGTTACTGAATACGCCGTGCGGCTCCTGCGCGCCGAACGCGAAGCGAAGCCGCTTCCCCCGCCGCCGCCCATCGCCGATGCGCGCGACATCGACAAGGCCCAGGACTATGCCGGTACCTTTACCTCACCGGACGGCCGCACGCTGACCTTTGTCGCCGAGGGTAAGCGGCTTTCTCTCATCGACGGGCAGAAATCGATCCCTCTGCAGCATCGGGGCGGCGATCGTTTTCTCTCTACCGATTCCGGCGCTTTTGCGACATACACCATGGTCTTCGGCCGCAAAACAGCGCCCGCCGGCTCCGCCGCGAAAGCCTCGCAACCGGTCGTCGAGGTTTCCTACGGACCCGACTGGTATACCGCGCCCGCATACGATGGACCGCGCGCCTTTACCTTTCCGCCCAGCTACGACCTCTATACCGGTCGCTACCATTCCGACAGCCCGTGGGGCGGCGATGCCTTCGTCTTCGTTCTCAAAGGCCGGCTCTTCGCCGACGGAACGCTGCTCACTCCGCTGGGCAACCACGTCTTTCGCATCGGCGAGGTGGACTGGAACCCCGATGTCGCGGCCTTCTTCCATATCTTCCAGGGCAAAGCACAGAGTCTCCGCGCTGCCGGCCTCGATTTCTTTCGCGTCGACGTCGGCTAGCCGCGCCGCACTGGGCTTCTCTGAGGCCCGCAGCCTGTAACCTCTAATCTGTGAACCTCCGCTTCGCCACCGCATCCGACCTTCCCGCCCTGACGGCCCTGATCAACCGGTCCTTCAAAGTCGAGGCCTTCTTCATCGTGCGGGACCGTCTCACGCCGGAAGAGGCGGAAGTTTACTTCAGGAAGGGCCGCTTCCTGCTGGGCGAAGAGAACGGTTCGCTCGCCGGGGTCGTCTACGTCGAGATGCGCGGTGAGCGCGGCTATTTCGGCCTGCTCTCGGTTGAGCCCACGCTCCAGAAATCCGGTGTCGGCCGCCGCCTGATCGCCGCTGCCGAAGAGTTCGCGCGAGAGATGGGCGCGCATCACATGGACATCACCGTCGTGAATCTGCGCACCGAGCTGCCGCCCTTCTATCGCAAACTGGGCTATACCGAGAACGGCACCGAGCCAGTGCGCGCGGAGATGGTTCCGCGCCTGCTGCAGCCTGCGCATTTCATCCGCATGACCAAGCCGCTGGGCGAAGGCTGAAGAAGCGGAAAAAGCGGGTAGCTTCCTGGTTCTGTTCGCGCCCGCAGGCGGTGCGACATGAAGATTGCCGCCTCATCCTTCCAGCTTCAGGCTGCTTCGGATCGCTGGACCCCGAGTGCTGACCGCTGCCGCCACCAGCGCAGCACCGGTCTTGTAACTAGCAACAGGCCCAGCACCACGGTGATGGTCATCGGCGTTTTCACACCGCTTTTCACTCCCCACCAGTAGTGCACCACACCGCTGATCGCCGCCGCATAGGTAAGCCAGTGCAGACGGTTCCAGTTTTTGCCGCCCAGCTTGCGAATCGACCACGTTGTCGAGGTCAGCGCCAGCGGCACCATCATCACCCACGCCGCGAGGCCGGCGGTGATGAACCGGCGCTGGCTGATGTCGTCCACCATCGCCGCCCAGCTCCAGTCCGCGTAAAGCCAGACATAGGTCAGCAGGTGCAGGCATCCGTAGAAGAATGCGTAGAGCCCCAGCAGCCGCCGGAAGCGTCCCAGCCACGCCAGCTTCGGAATCAGCCGCCGCACCGGCGTCACCGCCAGCGTGATCACCAGCAGCCGCAGCGTTCCCCGCCCTGTGAAAAAGGTGACGGTGTGCGTCGGATCGGGGCCCAGAGCCGTCGGCTCGGTCGTCACCGAGAGATACAGGTGCCACAGCAGCCAGCCAACAGGACCAAAACACGCCGCATGCGCCAGCGTCTTCAGCGCGAACATCCACCTCTTTGTCATTCAGGGAAAATTCCGTGTCGTCTCATCGTTCTTTCGCTGTCGGCAGTCGGCCCCCGGCGGGCCCGGATTGTCCCCGACCGCTCACTCCGAGCCGCCGGCTCCAGGCGGCCTTCAGTAATCCTTCATCAGGTTCATGCCGGTGTAGAGCTTCGCCACCTCGTCGCCATACCCGTTGAACATCAGCGTGGGCTGCAGTTGCCGGAAAATCGGCGCACCGATCACGCGCTCGCGCTTCTGGCTCCAGCGCGGATGATCCCGGTTCGGGTTCACATTCGAATAGAAGCCATACTCGTCGGGCGACATCTCGTTCCACGTGGTTGCCGGCTGGCTCTTGACGAATTTGATCTTCACAATCGACTTTGCGGACTTGAAGCCGTACTTCCACGGCACGATCACGCGCACCGGCGCCCCATCCTGATTCGGCAGCACGTCGCCATAGAGGCCAAAGGTGAGCAGCGTCAGCGGATGCATCGCTTCATCCATGCGCAGCCCTTCCACATACGGCCAGGAGATGCCGGCGTTCCACGGCAGCAGCTCGTCCTTCGAGTCGGCCAGCGAAACAAACTGAATGAACTTGGCCGACGGGAGCGGATCGCAGGCGTTGATCAGCTCCGACAGCGAATATCCCACCCACGGAATCACCATGCTCCATGCTTCGACGCAGCGGAACCGGTACACCCGATCTTCCAGCGGCTTCATCTTCAGCAGCGTGTCGATGTCGAAGGTCTTCTTCTGTTTGACCAGGCCTTCGACTTCGATCGACCAGGGCCGCGTCTTCAGCCGCCCCGCGTTCTTCGCCGGATCGTCCTTGTTCACGCCGAACTCGTAGAAGTTGTTGTAGTGCGTGATGTCCTCAAATGGCGTCAGCGTCAGTCCCGGAGTCGAGAGCGGGCTTTTCACCGTCGTCAGCTTCTCGTATCCGCCCGGGCCTGTGTCCGGACTCCCCATCCCCAGGGCGCGCCCGGCGGTCATCGCACCCAGGCCCGCCGCCGCGGCGCCCGCCATGAACGCGCGCCGATTCATGTACGCAGATTTCGGTGTGATTTCCGACGAGGGAATCTCGCTTTTTGTCCGGATCAGCATGAGACCTACTCTACCCCTCTCTTTGTTCGACGCACCAGCCACACCGCCAGAGCCACTTTTATCCGCAATTCGCCCCTCCCTTTCTACTGATAAGTACGCCTCATCCGGCCCTGCCGGATCGCTGGCGCCGCCAGCACCCGGCCCCATCCCGCCTCTGCTACTCTGATGGCACTCCGCACAAAGGATTTCGCCGCATGCGTCCACTCGCATCGCTCCTCGTGTCTCTCCTGGGCCTGAGCCTCGGCGCCGCGGCGTCGGCCCCGGCATGGGCCGCGGAACCCGCTCGCGCCCCGATCCCGGTAAAGGTCGTCATCGTCACGACCTTCGAGAACGGCGCCGACACCGGCGACCAACCCGGCGAATTCCAGTTCTGGGTGGAGCGCGAGCACCTCGACCGCGTGCTTCCTTTTCCCGGCGGGGTCCATCCCCTGCGCACCAACGCCGAAGGCTCGATCCTCGGCATGGTCACCGGCATGACCATCGGCCCTTCGGCGGTCTCCATCATGGCGCTCGGCCTCGATCCGCGCTTTGACCTGACCCACGCCTACTGGCTGCTGGCCGGCATCGCCGGCGTCGATCCCAGGGTCGCCTCCGTTGGCTCCGCCGCCTGGGCGAAGTGGATCGTCACCGACATCCGTCAGGAGATCGATCCGCGCGAAGCTCCGAAAGACTGGCCTTACGGCATCTTCGCCATCGGCTCCGAACGCGCCGGCCAGGCGCCCGACCCGAAGCGCACCTGGGGCACCGAGCCGCGCGCCTATCCGCTCAACGCAGCCCTGGTCGACTGGGCCTTCCACCTCACCAAAGACACGCCCCTGGCGAGCCTTCCCGTCGTCGACACGCCCGAGGTTGCGGCCTTCCGCGCCACCTACACAGGTTTTCCCAACGCGCAGCGCCCGCCCTTCGTCCTCGAAGGCGATGTGCTCGCTTCGGACTCCTACTGGCACGGCGCGATCCTCAACCAGTGGGCCGAGGACTGGGTCCGCATTCACACTCACGGCCAGGGCCGCTTCACGATGACCGCCATGGAAGACTCCGGGATCGCCGAAGCCCTGCAGCGGCTCGACCAGATGCACCGTGCCGACTTCCGCCGCTTTCTCGACCTGCGCACGGCCTCCAACTACTCCGAGCCCGCACCTGGGCAGGATACTGCCCGGTCTCTCACCGCGCCCTACATCGGCGGCGTCCCGGCACTGGAGGCGGCGTACCGGGTCGGCTCGCCGGTGGTGCATGCCCTCATCGCAAACTGGAGCCGGTACCGCGACCACCTCCCCGGCGACTGACGCCAACCGCCCCGCGCTCTTCGCTGCTTTATACTGGAAGCAGTTCCTGCCCTCAGGACATTTGCCTCTTCGCAGGCCCCGGTGGCCGCGGAGCGCTGCTCAGAAAAGGCTGTCACCCATCCCATGATTCGCTTCCTGCAGAAAGATACCCCCTTCACCAAGTGGCTCTTCGCCATCATCATCGGCGCCACCTGCGTCACGATGGTCATCTTCCTCGTGCCCGGCATCTTCAACGACAGCGCGTCGTCCTCCGACACCTACGCCACCATTCGCCACGGCGGCTTGCTGGGCCGCTTTCTGCCCGCCGAAGAAACCATTCCCGTGACGGACGTGCGCCAGGCGGTGCAGCGGATGGTGCGGGGGCAACAGATCCCCGACATGATCATGCCGTACTACATGCAGCAGGCGGGGCAGACCCTGATCCAGCAGTCCATCCTGCTCAACGAAGCGCGCCGCCTCGGCATCACCGCCTCCGACGCCGACGTGAGCCGCTACCTGCACACCGGCCAGTTCGGCGCGGTTCTTTTCCCCGACGGCCAGTTCATCGGCTACGACCGCTACGCCGAGCTCATTTCGGACAACCTGCAGATGTCGGTGGCGAAATTTGAGAGCGAGATCAAGCAGCAGATCATCGTCGACCGCCTGCGCGACCTCATCACCGGCGGCGTCACCGTCTCCGATGCCGAAGTGCATAACGCGCAGCTGAAGCAGGATACGAAGATCAGGTTCCAGTACGCCGTTCTCTCCGCCGACGATCTGCGCAAGACCATCAACCCCACCGATAACGAGCTGCAGGCCTTCTACAACCAGAACGCGAGCCGCTATAAGGACGCCGATCCGGAGACGCGCAAAATCGAATACGCGAACATCACCGAGGCCGAGCTCCCCGGCGGCAACCCGCAGATCACCCCGGCGCAGATTCAGCAGTACTACAACCAGAACCAGCAGCTGTACCACGTCGATGCCCAGGTGAAGGTTCGTCACATCCTCATCTCCGTCGATCCCAACGCCGGCCCGAACGCCGACGCCACCGCCAAAGCCAAAGCCCAGGGCATCCTCGATCAGCTGCGCAAGGATGACGGCAAGGACTTTGCCGATCTGGCGAAAAAGTACTCCGACGACCCGGGCAGCAAGGACCAGGGCGGCGAACTGGGATGGATCAAGCACGGCGTCACCGTCCCGGAGTTCGATCAGGTCGCGTTTGCGCAGCAGCCCGGCCAGATCTCCGGCCTTGTCCGCACCCGCTTCGGCTACCACATCATCCAGACCGAAGCCAAAGAGGACGCGCACACGAAACCGCTTGACGAGGTGAAGCAGTCCATCGTCGACACGCTGACGAAGCAGTACGAAATGCAGGCGGCCGAGGCGCTGGCGGCCCGGATCGCCAGTGAAGCGCAGAAGTCCTCGCTGGCCCAGGCGGCCGCGGCGAATCACGTGGCCGTGGTCACCAGCGACTACGTTCCCTCCAATACGACTCTGCCGGGGATGAGCGACAGCTCCAAACTTCTGACCGCGGCCTTTGCGGCGAAACCGGGCAGCCCGGCACAGGTGGCCAGCACGGGCGACAGCAACTTTGCCGTCTTCCAGGTCGCCGACGTGAAACCCGCGCACACCCCCACCTTCGACGAATACAAGTCGCACGTACTCGACGATTTTCGCGATCAGCAGGTGACTTCGCTCCTGGCGCGCAAAACCAACGAGATGGCCGACCGCGCACACGCCGAACACGACCTGGCCAAAGCGGCCAAAGAGGTGGGCGCGACGATCAAAACCAGCGATCTGGTGGGGCGCGAGCAGCAGGTGCCGGACATCGGCTCGCTGGCCAGTGCGGCGCCCTCGCTCTTCGACCTGAACGTCGGACAGATCAGCAACGCCATCAATAACAACACCACCGGGGTGGTGGCGCAGATCACCGACAAGCAGGAGCCCTCCGCAGCGGACATGGCGAAGAACTTCGACGCGACGCGTGACACGATCCTGAACCAGCAGCGCGAGCAGCTCTTCCAGGAGTTTGCTTCCAATCTCTTCGAAGCCTACCAGAAGGGGCAGCGCATCCTGGTGAACCGCAAGCTGCAGCCCGGCCAGCTCACCGGCTCGTAACGCGGTCCATCCCGACGCATGTGATCCAACGGGGCATTCGGATCTTTCCGCCTGCCCCGTTCCTGCTCTGAGGCAAACTGGAAAGCAGATGCCGAACCGCGCTGCAGCGATCCTCTCCGTCTCCCGCCTGTGCAAGCAGTACGGGGAGGTCCACGCCGTCGACGACCTTTCCTTCGAGGTCTGTCCGCACGAGATCATCGGCCTGCTCGGCCCCAACGGCGCCGGTAAGACGACGACCATCAACATGATCCTCGGCGTTCTGGAGCCGACCTCGGGCTCGATCGCCATCGACGGATGCGATCTCGCGCGGCGGCGCCGTCAGGCTCTCGGCCGCACCAACTTCGCCGCCGTTTACGCTCCGCTGCCCGGCAACCTCACCGTCGCACAGAATCTGCGCGTCTTCGGAATGCTCTACGCCGTGCCCCGGCTCAGCGAGCGCACCGAAACGATCCTCGAAGAGTTCGACCTGAGCCGTTTCCGCAACACGAAATGCGGTGTCCTCTCCTCGGGCGAGCAAACCCGTGTTGCCCTGGCGAAAGCCATGCTGAACGAGCCCCGCCTGCTGCTGCTGGACGAGCCGACCGCGTCCCTCGATCCGGCCATCGCCCGCGAGATTCGCGCGACCATCCGTGCCTTTGCCGAGCGCACGGGCGTCGGGGTGCTCTGGACCTCGCACAACATGATCGAAGTCGCCGAGGTCTGCCATCGCGTGCTGTTCCTTTCGCACGGAAAGATCCTGCTCGACGGCGATCCGCGCACCCTCCCCAGGGAAAACAATCACGCTACGCTCGAAGACCTGTTCGTCGCCGTCGCGCGCGAGCCTCTCACTATCCGCCACGCCCAGGAGGTGCCCTGATGCCGGCGTCGCTGCGCCGCACCGCCGCCCTTCTGCTGCGCCAGTTCTATCTGCTGCGCGGATCGCCGGCCCGTATCGTGCCCCTGTTCGCCTGGGTCGCCATCGACATCGTCCTGTGGGGATTCATCACACGCTATCTGAACTCGGTTTCCGGCGCGCGCTTCAACTTCGTGCCCACCATGCTGGGCGCGGTGCTGCTCTGGGATTTCATGGCCCGCGTCATGCAGGGCATCACCACGGCGTTCCTTGAGGACGTCTGGTCGCGCAATTTCCTCAACCTCTTCGCCTCGCCGTTGTCGGTATCGGAGTACCTCGGCGGCCTGGTGCTGGCCTCCATCGCCACCAGCTCCGTCGGCCTGGTGGTGATGGTTGCCCTGGCAACCCTGGTCTTCGGCCTTTCCTTCTTCGTCTATGGCGCGATGCTCGCTGCCTTTGTCCTGGTGCTGTTCCTCTTTGGGATCTCGCTGGGCATCTTCGGCAGCG
>DATJNE010000183.1:0-4592 GCA_035508305.1 Acidobacteriaceae bacterium
CTTCGAAGCGCTCATCAAAATCAAGTACCAGGGCTTCGTCGATCTCGAATACGAGATTCATGCCGACGATCCCATGCCCGGCGTCATCGAGAGCTTCGCCTACATGCGCGGCATGCTGACGGGCATGGGCTACCTGACGAGTCCGGCGGCGTAGCGAGTCAGCAAGTCGGCGAATCGGCAGTCAGCGGGCCGGCGGGTTAGCAGGACCGCCCGTCTCCCAATCAACAGTCGCGCAGGATTCGCTGTCCTCGCGGGCCTGCGGCCCACCATTTGAAAACGCGGCAGTTCCTTGCGCAGACAGGCGGGTGGTAAGCGACAAAAAGAACCGGGCGGGGCACTCAGCGTTCCCTCACTCGGCACTTCACTTTTGCGCGGCGTAGTCGCTGGCGCCAAGCAGGTGCAGCGAGACGTACGGCTCGTCTCCAACCACCCAGCTGTCGTGACCCGGCTCGATCGAGAAGACATCGCCGGCCTTCATCTCCACGATTCGCCCATCGTCCATTGCGGCAGTGGCGCAGCCGGAGATGACAAGGCCCACGTGCTCCACGTCGCAGCTCTTTTTGCCGAGCGCGCGGCCCACATGTTCCGACCACTTCCAGCCGGGCTCATAAGTGGCGCGGCCAATCGTCATGCCACCGATGTGAACGAGTTCGAATCTGCCCTTCTCGAAGGTGCGGACTTCGTCAGGATGCTCGAAGCGCTTGATGATGACTTCGTACACAATGAGCCTCCATTGCGTTGATTGCGTCGCTGGACCGAGCCTCAAATCGACCTGGGTCATCGCCCAAGGCCCGCGGACCCCAACGAAAAGAAAAACCAGTAGACGGCGATTCCGAAGAAAGATACGAAACCGATTGCGGTCCAGACATAGGCCTTAACGGCCAGTTTCCCGTCCGGATACAGCCTCCTGTACTCCGCCAGAATCTCAAATAATCGATGCCGGTTAAATCCCCAGGGTTTGATCGCCTGCGCCTCAGGGAGCAGTCGATTGACGCTGTTTACGATGTCGCCGAGAAGGAGATTGGCACGGGCCACGCAACCCATGCTGATGAAAAAGAGCGCTAAATAAATCACCGCTCGAACACACATTGAGTACCCCGTTGCACGGTGCCCCGGATCTTACCTTCGAGCCCTGCGGTCGAATGAACGTCAATCGGCCAACGCTGACCACCAAAAACCGATCACTGAAAACTGCCTCATTGCAGGATCGGGATGCCGGCAATTCGCTGCTGCCACTCGGCCGGGCCCGTCTGGTGCACGCTCACTCCGCGGGCATCGACGGCGACGGTAACCGGCATGTCGCGGACCTCGAACTCATAGATCGCTTCCATGCCGAGATCTTCAAAGGCCAGCAGCCTGGAACTGCGAATCGCTTTCGAGACCAGATACGCCGCGCCGCCGACAGCCATGAGATAGACGGCGCCGAACTCGCGGATGGCGTCAATGGCTTCAGGCCCTCGTTCGGCTTTGCCCACCATGCCGAGCAGCCCCGTTTCGGCAAGCATCTGGCGCGTGAAGCCATCCATGCGCGTGGCCGTGGTGGGGCCGGCGGGTCCCACCACTTCGTCGCGCACCGGATCGACGGGCCCCACGTAATAGATAAAGCGGTTGCTGAAGTCGACGGGAAGCTTTTCGCCGCGCTTCAGCATGTCGGTCATGCGCTTGTGCGCTGCGTCGCGGCCGGTGAGCAGCTTTCCGTTCAGCAGCAGCACTTCGCCCGGCTTCCATGAAGAAACTTCGGCGCGCGTGACGGTGTCGAGATTGACGCGGCGCGCGCCCTGCGGGTCGTAGGTGAGCTGGGGCCAGGCATCGAGCGAAGGCGGATCGAGAAATGCGGGGCCCGATCCGTCGAGCACGATGTGCGCGTGCCGGTCGGCGGCGCATTGGGGAATCATGGCGACGGGAAGATTGGCCGCGTGCGCCGGAGCGTCCAGCACCTTGACGTCAAGAACCGTAGTCAGCCCGCCGAGGCCCTGCGCACCGATGCCAAGCCTGTTCACCTTGTCGTAGAGCTCTAGGCGCAGCTCCTCGGCGCGGGTTTTGGGGCCGCGGGCCTTCAGGTCCTGGATGTCGATCGGATCCATGAGCGATTGCTTGGCCATCAGCATTGCCTTTTCGGCCGTGCCGCCGATGCCAATGCCGAGAATCCCGGGCGGGCACCAGCCGGCGCCCATGGTGGGAACGGTTTTGAGCACCCAGTCGACAACCGAATCCGACGGGTTGAGCATGACGAACTTCGACTTGGCTTCCGATCCCCCGCCCTTGGCGGCGACCGTGACTTCAACCGTGTTGCCGGGTACGAGTTCGACGGTGACGACGGCGGGAGTATTGTCTCTGGTGTTTTTGCGCTTGCCTGCGGGGTCGGCGAGGACCGAGGCGCGCAGTCTATTGTCGGGGTCGAGATAGGCGCTGCGCACGCCCGCATCAACCATCTCCTGCAGGCTGATCAAAGGGCTGCCCGCGGCGGGCGTGAAGCGCACATCCATGCCCAGCTTGATGAAGGCGTTGACGATGCCGGTGTCCTGGCAGATGGGCCGGTGGCCCTCGGCGCACATGCGGCTGTTGATGAGTATCTGCGCCATGGCGTCGCGCGCCGCCGGCGATTGCTCGCGCTCGTAGGCTTTGGCCAGCGAGGTGATGTAGTCCACCGGGTGGTAATAGCTGATGTACTGCAGCACGCCTGCAACGCTCGAGATGAAATCTTCCTGCCGGATCTCGGTCATTCCGTACCCTCTGACTTCTAGGGTATTCGATTCGGCGGGACGCCTGGCAACACCATGGGCGCAGGCGGAGCAGGATGCCGGAAGAAGCCGGGTGCGTCAGGCACGAGCGCCGGACGCATATTTCCCGGCTGGAGGCGCAACCGGCCTGCTGCGCGAAGCCGTATGCTCGTCAAGCGGCCCGCTGAGCCGCCGGCCAAGATCGGCCGCGAGGCCGGCGACCATGCGCAACCGTTCGGCGGCCGGTCCCTGGACTTCACCTCCGTCAAGCGCCAACTGGGATTGCAGAAGCAGGCCGGCAACCGTTCCTCGCAACTCAGTCTCGATGGCAGCGGATGCGGCCCTCTGGGCCAGCAACTGTTCCCGTTCGCGGCGGTGCAGTGCCGCGCGGATCTCGCGCGTCAGCCGCGATGCGCCGGAAAGAGCAAAGTTGATTTGCAGAGGAATGGCCAGGCCGGACCCCTCACAGATGCGCTCCGCCGCGGCTGGATCGCATTCGGCAAGGGTCTCGTCGAGCACGACCGCGGCATATTCCTTGCTGCGCAGGGCAGTCAATGCGGCCTTGCGTCCCGCGGCCACTTCCACATCGATGCCAAGCTGCGTTTCCACGAAAGCCGCAAGGCTCGGCGCGCCTTCAATTCCTGTAACTAGGAGAATGCTCATGTCAATACCTCGGTTCTCAGATCTAAGTTCCCGGTTCTCCGTTGTGGGTGGTCAACGGTTCGTGAATCGTGCTCTGTGATGAATTGACGGGCAGCGCGGCACGCCGGCGGGAGACAGCGGCGGAGGGCTGAATCGGGGCTCTTCGATTCCCTGATCCCGGCTTCTTCACTCTTCGTGCAACGGATCGGCGATGCCGTACTCTTTCAGCTTGCGGTAAAGAGTCGTTTTGCCGATGCCCAGCATGCGCGCGGCCTGCAGCTTGTCGCCTTTGAGGGCGCGAATGGCGGCGAGGATGGCCTCGCGCTCCAGTTCCTGAAGGGGCTTCACGCCGGCATCGCGGCCGGCCCCGGAGCCATCCCCCGATTCGGCGGCAGCCTGCTGCGCCTGAGCACCGCGATTCTTCAACAGCGTGGTCAGATCGCCCAGATGGATCACTCCTCCGGTGCTGAACGTGCTGCCATGCTGCATCGCGTTTTCGAGCTCCCTCACGTTGCCCGGCCAGTCATGGTTCATCATGATCCTGAGCGCCTCGTCGCTGAGGACGAATTTCACGCCGCGCTCGCGGCTGATGCGGTCCAGGAAGTGCGCGGCCAGAAGCGGGATGTCTTCGCGGCGATCGCGCAGCGACGGCAGCCGCAGATTCACCACGTTGAGCCGGTAGTAGAGGTCGTTACGGAAGCTCCCCTGCTCGACCATCGCGGCCAGATCCCGATTGGTGGCGGCGATGATCCGCGCCTTGATGGGAACGCGGTGGATTGCGCCGACCGGCCGCACTTCCTTCTCCTGAAGCGCCCGCAGGAGCTTGGCCTGCAGATCGAGAGAAAGTTCTCCGATTTCATCCAGGAAAACCGTGCCGCCTTCGGCCGAGACCAGCAGGCCGTCTTTGGAACGCATCGCCCCGGTGAATGCGCCCTTCACATAGCCAAAGAGCTCGCTCTCCATCAGGGTGGGCACAATTGAGCCGCAATCCACCGGCAGAAATGGCCGCTGCGCATTTGCGCCGCAGGCATGAATCGTGCGCGCCACCAGTTCTTTTCCCGTGCCGCTTTCACCCAGGATCAGCACCGGATGCGTGCTGAACGCGACCTTGGAAAGAATGCGATAGATCTTCTCCATTGCCGGTGAACGGCCGATCATCGTCCCCGGCCCCTCAGACAGGCGCAGCCTCTCGCGCAACTGGCGGGTCGCGGTGTCGGTCCTGTGGTCCTG
>DATJNE010000184.1:0-11300 GCA_035508305.1 Acidobacteriaceae bacterium
GAGCTTCTGCAATTCGCGGTATTCCTCCTCCGATAACGGCTCGATACCGATGGCGGCGGCCATATCGATAACGTTGCCCTTCGGATGCAAGCCCTCTTTCTCTCTTTTCTGCTGGCCTTCGCGGTCGTAGCAGACGTTTCGTCGCTCTTTGGGAGTTTCCGCCGAGCAGTCGCAGAAGATGTAGGCGGTGCTTTGCGCATCCCGGCCGATGACATCTGGTTCGCCGCCAGTTTGCTCCATTTCGTGGATGGACCTGAGTGCCCGGGAATTGGATTCGAGCCTGGCCTGCACGTCGGCCCATGCGAGATCGCGATGGCGAGGCATGTTTTCCTCGAAGCGGGTTTTCAGGGTTGCGAGAAGTTCTTCGCGCTGCTTCTTCGGAAGGGTGGAGTTGGGCATGACTCTTTTATCCGGCGAGCAAAGTGGGGGACCAACAAGGCTCCGGGCCTGAAGGCCTCCCATCTTACACTCGTATTCCCCGGCCTGAAGGCCGGGGCTTCTACCGCAGTCCCGCTTACGCGGGATGGCATGCAGATCCTTTGGATTCCGTTTGGCCTGGAAGTAGCCAAACGGATCTCAGGATGATAGCTCAATTGGTGGTAGAGCAGTTGTCAATCGCGCCACGTGTTCATCCGACCGCAGCGATCGTCCATTCTGCGCCGGCCGTTAACGCACCGCGGCGAGAATGGAGTCGAGGCGGTCGGGGGTTCCTGCAACGCGCTCGAGGTGCGGGTAGCGCAGGCCTCCGTGGTAGTTCACGTCGATGTTGACTACGCGGTCGCCGTTTTTCAGCACCAGGTGAATGGGGTCAGTGCTCTTCTCGGCAGCGACAATGGTGTCGCGGAGCTTGGCGTCGGCCTGATCGCCCGACGCGGGATAAGCGTCGCCGTTGACAGCGACCAACTTCATGCCGGGGGTGATGCCGGATTTGAAGGCGGGGCTGTCCCACTCAACGTTGCCGATGGCGCCGTCTTTCATGATGTTGAAGCCGATGGAGGTGGCGAAGCTGTTGCCGTGGCGTGAGGCATGGGCGTGTTTGGCCCAGCCAGGTTCGGTGTCGTTATAGACGAGGCGATAGCCGCCCTGAGTAAATCCTGCCTCGGGGACTTCGGGGTGCAGTTCGTAGACGCGGCCGCGGAAGAAGCCGGCCCAGTCGCATGGCTGGACTTTGTTGAGGGCGGCGACCACATCTTCAAAGGTATAGGTGTGGGTAATGAAGCTGCCGTTGTCGACGCCGTAGAAGAGCTTCGCGAAATCGTCGAGGGATTTTTGGCCGTTGCTCAGTTCGCGGATTTTGGTGTCGGCGGCGAGCCAGATGAGCAGGCCTTCCTCGTAGTAGTCCTCAGGGCGCTGCCAGCTGACCCAACTGACAGGCCGGCGCTGGGAGATGGTGGGCTGGTTGGTGGTGTCGACCAGCGGGCGCCACTGACGACCGGGGCTGGCTTCATAGCCGGCGGCGATATCGGCCATGAGGTCGCGGGTATCTTCGGCGGAGCGCATGCCGGAACGGGCGGTGAGCACGTAGCCCCAGTACTGGGTGAGCCCCTCGTAGACCCAGAGCAGATCGTCGCGCATGGGGACGTTGAAGTTGGGGGTCCAGAGGTCGGCGGGGCGGCGGAATTTGCCATTCCAGGAGTGGGTGTACTCATGGGCAAGCAGATCGCTGTCGCGGACGCCGGCGGCCCAGTCGGTGAAGTAGTTGGCGTCGATAGCGTCTTCGCTGGACTGGTGGTGCTCGAGCCCCTGGCCACCGATGACGTCGGAGACCATGAAGAGAAAGTCGTAGTGGCCGTAATGATGCGAGGCGAAGAGCTTCTGCGCCTGGATGGCGAGGTTTTTGTGCGCCTCGACTTCCTCCGGCGTCATGTCCAGGTCCTTAGCCTCGTCGGCGACCACATCGAGGTAGACCTTGTTCTCCGGCCCCGTCGAAAGATCGACGCGCCTGAAATATTCGCCGGCGATGAGCGGCGAATCCACCAGCTTGTTGAGCGCCGTCTCCTGGAAACGAATCGTGTCGCCGTCCTGCGAAGCGGTCTCCAGCGCGGTTGCGCATTTCCAGCCCGAAGGCAGAACCACGGTTGGCGAGAACTCGATGTCCCGCGAGAAATGTCCGGCCGGATAGAGCACCACCGTATTCCATGAGAGATCCAGCATCTGCTGCGAGATGGTCACGCGCCCGTCCTGCGGGCGGATCGGCGACAGATAGTCGAAGTCGACGTCGAGCGAAGTCACGCCGCTCGGGACATCGATGTGGAAGGCATACACGTCGACGCGATCGCGCACCCACGGAATGGCCTTGCCGTCCGCTTTGACGAAGAGCCCGGCCACGGCCTGGATCGGCCCCGTCGGCGAGTGGTTGCCGGGAATCCACTGCGGATAGAGCAGCGTCAGTTCGCCCGCCCTGACGGGAATCGTTTCGTGCACGTGCGCGACGCGATCGGTGGTGTTCGTCAGGTTCACGTGGAGCGTGATGGTTCCCGGATACGGCGTGTCGAGGGGCGCTGCGATCGGAGGCGGCATCGGCACGGGCTGGGGCCCGGGCGAGTCCTGGGCGAATCCGGTGAGAGAGAGGGCCAGAACCGCAGCCAGGCAGGACAACCGCATTTTGAGCACGTCGGGACGCTCCTCCGCGTTAAACAGCCATGCTGCAAAATTCTACAGGACACGACTGCCCGTTCCGCCGGCGCGGCGACGCCGAGCGGATTTTTTGGAAGGGTTCCCCGCTCCCTGCTTTCCGCTTTCCTCCACAGCCTGTAACCTGTCCCTGCAGCCTGTACCCTGTTCCCTGTGATGCCTTCCCGCCGCGCGTTCCTGCAATCCGCCGCCGCCGCTTCCTTCGCCGGAAGTCTTCCCTCTCCCGCGCAGCCAAAGAAGCCTGCGGCCGGCCCGTCGCGGATCCATCAGTCGGTCTGCCGCTGGTGCTACAAGCAGCTCTCCGTCGATCAGTTGTGCGAGTGGGCTGTACAGCTGGGTTTGAAAGGCGTCGATCTGCTGGAAGTCGAGGAGTACGAGATTCCGCGGCGATATGGCCTGATCTGCACCATGGGCTATGCCGGCGGAGGCACGATTCCCGATGCGCTCAATCGCGTGGAGAACCACGCGGCAATCGAGGCGGCCTTCCGCAAAAACATTCCGCTCGCCGCCAAAGCCGGTGTGCCCAACGTCATCACGTTTTCCGGCAACCGCCGCGGCATGTCCGATGACGAAGGCGCGCGCAACACGATCGTCGGGCTCAACCGGCTGAAATCGATTGCCGAAGACAACGGCGTCACCATTTGCCTGGAGCTGTTGAACAGCAAGGTCAACCACCCCGACTATATGGCCGACCACACCGCATGGGGAGCGAAGGTGATGCACGAGGTGAACTCACCGCGGGTGAAAGTGCTGTACGACATCTATCACATGCAGATCATGGAAGGAGACCTGATCGACACCATCCGCCAGAACATCGGCGTGATCGCTCACTTCCATACCGGAGGCGTGCCGGGCCGCCACGAACTGAACGATACGCAGGAGATTGAGTATGTCGCGGTGATGCGGGCGATCGCCGATACCGGGTTCCAGGGCTACGTCGCCCACGAATTTCTGCCCACCGGCGATCCGCTGACCAGCCTGCGCCAGGCCGTGGAGTTGTGCAGCGTGTAATACCCTGGGGGCGCCGGCCCGCGCATTCAGCGCGATGCGCCAGGCTTGTCGAGCACTTCTCCGCGTTCGGGCGGCACGAAGATGAAGTTGTTCACGTAAGGGCGGTCGGCGCGCATGGGCAGCAGTTGCAACACGTCGATCTCGCTCGCCGCAACCGGCACGAGACGTTCATCGGACAACCGCCACGACGAATAGCCCAGGGGCGTGAGCACGGCCTCCGTTTCCTCAAAGGCGGTTGCATTGTGCCGCCGCTCGATCTCAATCAGCAGGACTGGCTTTTGCGCCGCAAGCAGCTGGGTCGCGCCGCGCAGCACGGAGGGCTCGTGCCCTTCCACGTCGATTTTCATGAAGGCAATGTTGTCCAGGCGCAGATCGTCGAGCGGGCAAATCTTCACGGTGCGCTCCACCACCGAGTGGATCCCCGGATTATTGTCCAGCCGGTTGCGCTCCTCGATGGTGCCTACGCCGTCGTTGCCCGGATCGAAGCGCATCGTTGCCTCGCCCCGATGATCGGAGAGCGCGAGCTTGTGGATGACCATGTTTTTTCGCCGCAGGCGTTCGAGGCGCGCCAGGCAAATGGGATTGGGCTCGAAGACATGGACCTGCTTCACAAGCTTCGACAGGTAGTAAGCGAAGGTGCCGGTGTTGCCGCCCACATCGAGGGCATTCGCGTCGCGCCGGCTGAGCCGGGGCAGCAGCCAGTACTCTTTCTCAAAATGCGGGCTGCGGCGCGCAATTTCCAGCGAGAGCCACGTCCGCGGAGCGACGCGGTTTCCCATGCCGGCCATGGCGCTCTTCCAGGTCATCTCAGTCCGATTGGATGCACGGCTCAGCTGATCTGAACCTGCGCATGCTTCGCCGCTTTCTCCCGCTCGAAGAAGCGCTCCATGAATTTGGTGTCGAATTCGCCGCGCTGGAATTCCTCGTCGCGAAAGATTCTCTGATGCAGCGGGATGGTGGTGTGGATTCCCTCCACGATGAACATCTCCAGCGCCCGCCGCATCCGCGCCATGGCTTCTTCACGATTGTCACCGTGCGCGATCACCTTGGCGATCAGCGAGTCGTAGTACGGCGGCACCACGCCTTCCGCATATTGCGCTGTATCCACGCGGACGCCGTTGCCGCCGGGCACGTTGAAGGCCGTAATCTTTCCCGCCGAGGGCGTGAACTTCTCCGGATGCTCGGCGTTCACGCGGCATTCGATGGCGTGTCCGCGCATGGGCACCGGCTCGCGGACCACGCTGGCCAGCTTCTCGCCCATGGCGATCCTGAGCTGCGCTTTCACCAGATCGATGCCGGTGATCATCTCCGTCACCGGGTGCTCGACCTGGATGCGGGTGTTCATCTCGATGAAGTGCAGCTTGCCGTCTTCATCCATCAGGAACTCGATGGTCCCCGCATTCTGATAGCCGACGGCTTCGAGGCAGCGCTTCAGGGTCTTCGCCATCTCCTCGCGCATCTTCGGCGTCACCTGCAGCGAGGGCGCTTCTTCGATCAGCTTCTGGTGGCGGCGCTGGATGGAGCATTCGCGCTCGCCGATCGACATGGCGGTGCCGTGCTCATCGGCCAGCACCTGGAACTCGATGTGGCGCGGCCGCTCGATGAACTTCTCCATGTAGAGATCGCCGTTGCCGAATGCATTGGCGGCTTCGCTCTGCGCCGCCTGGTAGAGGCCGGGCAATTCCTCAGGGGTCCGCACCACGCGCATGCCGCGGCCGCCGCCCCCCGCCGATGCCTTCAGGATCACGGGATAGCCCACGGTCTGTGCCCACTCCAGCGCCTCGCCTTCGCTCTGGACCACGCCTTCGGAGCCGGGCAGGATGGGCACCTTCGCACGCTTCATGGCCTGGCGCGCTTTTTCCTTTTCGCCCATCAGCCGCGTGACTTCCGGCGGCGGCCCGATGAACTTGATGTTTGACGCGCGGCACACTTCGGCGAAGTTGGCGTTCTCGCTGAGTAGGCCGTAGCCGGGGTGGATGGCATCGACGTCGGCGATCTCGGCGGCGCTGATCACCGCGGGCACATTCAGGTAGCTCTCCGCCGAGCGCGGCGGCCCGACGCAGATGGCTTCGTCGGCAAAGCGGGCGTGCAGCGAGTGACGATCCGCCTCGCTGTAGATGGCCACCGTGCGGATGCCCATCTCCTTGCAGGCGCAAATGACACGCAGCGCGATTTCGCCGCGATTGGCGATGAGTACTTTACGCATGATTATCGGGGACGCACCGCAAAGAGCTTCTGGCCGTATTCCACCGGCTGGCCGTTCTGCACGAACCGCTTCACGATCTCGCCCGCGCCGTCGCTCTCAATCTCGTTCATCAGCTTCATGGCTTCCACAATGCACAGCACCTGACCCACTTCCACCTGATCGCCGATCTTCACAAACGCCGCCGATCCCGGCGAAGGCGACTCGTAAAAGGTGCCCACGATCGGTGATTTCACCACATGCAGCGAAGCCTCATCATTGGCCTCCGCCGCCGGAGATTCGGCGGCCGGGGTGGCTGCCGCGGCCTGCGCAGCGGGCAGAACCACGGGTACCGGCCCTGCCGCCACCGGGGCCCCATGCGCCGCCTGCGATCGCAGAGCCTGGGCGAGTCCGGTGAGGTCCGCGCCGCCCTCCTGGGCAAACTTGATCCGCACCTTGAGGTCGCCGCGCTCGAGATCGAACTCGCCGATGTTGTTCTCTTTGAGGAACTCAATCAGTTCCTTCAGTTCCTGTAATTCTTCTGCTTTCATCGTTTCGTCTCGCGGCCCGCTACAGCTCAACCCAGCCTTTCGTCACAGGTGTCAGAATCCAGCGACCCTTCTCCGTCACCGCAACCATGTCTTCGATCCGGATCCCAAACTTCCCCGGCAGATAAACCCCCGGTTCAATCGTGACCACCATGCCGGCTTCCAGCCGCATCTCCTGTCCTGCTGCGATCCGCGGCAGCTCGTGAATCTCCAGACCCACTCCGTGTCCGGTCGAATGGGTAAAGTACTTGCCCAGCCCAGCCTTTTCCAATACACCCCGCGCGGCCTTGTCCACGTCCCCGCAGGTCACTCCGGGCCGCACCGCGTTCACTGCGGCTTCCTGCGCATCCAGCACCGCATCGTACGCGGCGCGCTCCTCTCCGGTGGCACGGCCCAGGTGCACAGTGCGCGTCATATCGGAGCAATAACCCTTGAGGATAACACCGAAGTCCAGTGTTACGAATCCCTTGCGGGGTAACCTGGCCAGGCTCGCGCGCCCGTGGGGCAACGCCGACCGCGGCCCCGAGGCCACGATCGTCTCAAACGACATGCCCTCCGCGCCGCGTTTCCGGGCGGCAAACTCCAGCTCCGCCGCCAGCGCCACTTCAGTCATCCCGGCTTCGATGCGGGGCAGCATCTGCTCAAACAAATGGCATCCCAGCGCCGCCGCCTTTTGCATCAACTCCAGTTCGCCCTTGTCTTTCACCATCCGCAACGCCGAGACCAGCGGCTTCTCCAGCGGCACAAAGAATCCCCGGCTCTTCTTCTTCTCCACGCCGGAACGCATCAGCGCCAGGTCGGCCACGGTGGTGTGCTGGGGATCGAACCAGGCCTGCGCCGCCGAGTCCCCGAGCCGTGTGCAGCACTCCTTCAGCGCCGACTTCTTCGCGATCGTCACCCGGGCCCCGTGCGTCTCCTCGCGCGCCTGTGCTGTGTACCGCCCGTCGGTAAACAGCACAGCTTTGTTCGCCGTTACTGCCAGGGCGGCGTTTGAGCCGGTGAAGCCGCACAGCCAGCGCACATCGGGCAGATGCGTCACCAGCAGCGACGGAACGCCCTGCTCCGCCATCGCGCGCCGCACCGACTGCCACCGTCCCGCAAAATCGTCCGTATTGCGCATCAGCCTCGATAGTAAATTCTTTCCCCGCTGCTTCCGAAGGTCCGGATTCTCCGAGGAACCGCGGCAGTTACCAAAACCGGGGATCGCGGCTGCTTTTCCCGAACCCTGTGCGCTGCAAGCTGTAAGCTGAAGGCCGTGATCCGTTGCCGCTGAACGCTGTCCACGGAACGCTCTTTCAGGAGACCCACGCAATGAACGCTGTGCGTCGTTTTCATTCTTCCTTTGTTCTCGCCGCTCTCGTCGCCGCATCGGCCGCCGCATCCGCGCAGGCGCCGGCCACCATCCTGCACGCGCCGGAGGCCGCCAAGCTACTTCCCGATGCCGTCTATTACGCGGGCAAGTCGGCCAACACCCAGCTGCGCAACTCCGCCGGTCTCAGGTTCGCCGATGGCCACTACGTTCTGGCCGTGCTCGTCGATACCTCCGGCTACTCCAGCGCGGTGCAGGAGAAATACCAAGGCTATTTCCTGACCGAAGTTTCCATCAATATCGACGGCCGGCCCCTCCCGCCCGGGGCCTACGGCATCGGCTTTGTCGGCGATCGCTTTATCGTCACCGACATCGGCGCCCACGATGTGCTCGAAGCACACGCGCACCGCGACGACCAGATGGAGCGCCCCATGCCGCTGAAAATCGTCGCGGGCGACACGCCGGACCGCGATCGGCTCTGTTTCGGCCGCAGCTGCGTCGTCCTGTCGCGACCCTGAGAAACGGCAGGAAAGCGGCTCTGCACTGAGACGATTCCGCTCCTCGCCCATCTAACACTATGGGTGAAGTGTCAGCCTTGCTCCCGGCGCGGCCCCTCTGGGGGACTGCGCCTTTTACGGGAGTGCCGGCTCGCCCGGATGAGGAATCTATGAACAGAACCATTCGATCTCTTGCGTTTTTTGCCGCGGGAATTCTCGCGATCTCCCCTCTTGCGTTTTCCCAAACCGAAGGTCAGGGCCAGGGCACGGCCATCGTGACCGTGCTGCCCAAACAGCCCAGTGCTCCGGCGCCCAACATCTCCGAGCAGAGCATCCACGTCAGCGTCGACGGCAGAGAGGGCCAGGTGACGAACTGGCAGCCTCTGCACGGCACTCAGTCCCCGGTGGAACTGGTCCTGCTGATCGATGAGGGCGCTCGCGCCAGCCTGGGCAGCCAGTTCCGGGACATCACGCAATTCATCCGCAGCCTTCCGCCCAACGTCAAAGTGACGCTGGGCTACATGGAGTACGGCCGCGCGGTTCTCGCCGGGCCCCTGACCGTGAACCACGCCAGCGCAGCGCAGAAGCTTCATCTGCCCGTCAGCCTTCCCGGACAGAACGCCAGCCCCTATTTCTGTCTTTCCGATCTGGCGAAGAACTGGCCCTCCGGCGATCGCTCTGCGCGCCGTGAGGTCATCATGATCACCGACGGGGTCGACTACTACCATCCGCAATACGATCCCGAAGATCCTTACGTCCAGGCCGCGATGCAGGACGCGGTGCACGCGCATCTGGTGGTCTATACCATCTACTGGCGCAACACGGGCCGCTTCGACCGCAGCTGGTACGCGAATGACGAAGGCCAGAATCTTCTGCTCCAGGTGGCACAAGCCACCGGAGGCAATTCCTACTGGATCGGTTTCGGCAACCCGGTTTCGCTGTCGCCGTATTTTGACGATTTCAGCCGCCGCCTGAACAACCAGTACGAGCTGGGCTTCGCTACCCCGCTCCCCGGCAAAGCGCAGATGGAAGATCTCAAGATAAAGGTCCCGGCCCCCGGCGCCCAGGTAACGGCTCCGCAAAAGACGTGGATCGCTCCGCCGGAAGTCGCGCAGCGATAACTCCCCTTAAAAAACAAAAGGCGCATCCTCGCGATGCGCCTTTCCCGCTCGTACCCTGCTGCGCGCTCCCTGGCCCGTTCACACCGCCATCTGATTGGCCGGCAGGCTCTCCACGTCGTCCGACTCCGTGCCGTCGTTCAGGCCGCCGTAGCGACGCTCGCGCCGCTGATAATCCTCGATGGCCTCCAGCATGTGGATGCCGCGAAAATCCGGCCACAGCCGCTCGGTGACAAAAATCTCGGTGTAGGCGATCTGCCACAGCAGGAAATTCGATACCCGCATTTCGCCCGAGGTCCGGATCAGCAGATCGGGATCGGGCATATGCGCCGTGTACAAATGCCGGTGGATGTCCAGTTCGCTGATCTGTTCCGGATTCAGGCCCTTACGCTGCGCTTCCGCCACCAGCTGCCGGAAAGCGTCCACGAGCTCGGACCGCGCGCCGTAGTTGAGCGCCAGGGTCAGCGTGGTGCCGGTGTTTTGCCGGGTGGCCTCGGCGGCGTAGTGCATCCGCTCCCGCACCTCCTCGGGCAGATCTTCCGTGCGCCCGATGTAGCGGATGCGCACGTTATTGTCGTTCATGCGCTGCACGTTGTTGGTCAGATAGCTCTTCAGCAGGCGCATGAGGAAGTTCACTTCCGCCTTGGGCCGCTTGAGATTGTTCTCCAGGGAAAATGCATAGAGGGTGAGCCAGGGCAGGCCGATGCGCGACGCGGTTTCCACCACGTACTGCACGGCCTCGGCGCCCTGCTGGTGTCCGAAGAAGCGCTTCAGGCTGCGCTTGCCCGCCCAGCGCCCGTTGCCATCCATGATGATGGCCACGTGCTGCGGCATCCGCTCCGCATCCAGACGGCGATACACCGCTGCTTCGTCGGCAGGCAGTTCATGAACTCGGCTGGAGTTGAGTAACAACGCGTCCTTTCGAGGGGCTCCCGCGAGGACGGACTCGGGCACGATTCCTGGCACCGTGCCGCGCCTGTTTCCCGTGTCCGATTCCGCATCTGGCGCGCGCCCGAACAGCGGAAGCAGGGAGCGGCTCCCTCTCTCTGCCCGATTATACAGACCATGGCAGAGGCGGGACGCAGCGTGGCCGCGTCCCATGAACGAAAAGTAATCCCGTGTTGCGGGGCCGGTTCCGGCCGCGGTCCGGGCTTACGCCGACCGCCGCCGGCCGGTGGCCATCTCGCGCACCTGGTTGAGGAACATCGCGCGATGAAACGCATCCATCTGCGCGATCAGGGGCGCAATTTCCGCCAGAAATGGATCGGCCAGCACGGACGCGGTTTCCCGCGCGCGCCGGCTTTGCCCATCGCGCAGCAGATCGCAGATACCCACTTCGAGCGCCTGGGCGAGCCGCTGCAACGACGAGAGCGTCGGCACCGCCTTGCCGTTCTCGATCTTGGAAATGTAGGTGCGCGGCACTGCCATGCGTCCGGCAAGCTGCCGCTGGCTCAGGCACCGGTCGTGCCGCACCTCGCGTACTGCGCGCGCCACGTTGATGCCTTCGCTTCCCTCAGGACCGGGCGCGTTGTTCGCCACCAGCTGCGGCGACAGGGACTCGGGTTCATCGATCTCGAGGGGCTTGCGGCAACGCCGGCACAGTGAATTCGCCGTCCGAAACTGTACCAGGCTACAGAAGTCGCAACGAAGTACCTCGCGGGCCTCAACAGTTGCTAACGTAGTTGCCATAGGTTGTACGGAACGCCAGAGCAAGCGATCCGGATCGATCCGGTGGGCAAATCGCGACCGCACCGATATCGACCTGTGAGATACATTGCCGGGAGGGTATCCTTCTTGTCAAGTAAAAACTGTGAGTCACAGGGAAATAATCCAGGAAATGCCAGGAAAACCCGAAGAGGAAACTGACCCTCATGCCTGAATCTTCTTTCTCCCGCGAACGCGCGTGGTCGTTGCTGAACGAGCATACGCAGTCGGCCAGCCTCATCAAACATGCGCTCGCCGTCGAGACCTGCGTGCGCTCCTATGCCGAGCGCTGTGCCG
>DATJNE010000185.1:0-30441 GCA_035508305.1 Acidobacteriaceae bacterium
TTGCCCGATCTTTGTCGCCGAAGAAGTGCTGCACGCGGCGAAGGTGCTGCCCAATGCCGCCGAAACGCAGCCCACCGAACAGGACGTGCGGAAGTGGCTGGAAAACCTGGGCGACGAGGATTTAGGGAAGTACAAGATGTAGTGCGTCCCTATTTGAGGGAGTGCACGGCATAAGAAAACTGGAGCAGGATTTGCTCTCTGAACCGGACAATGTATGGCAGAACGTCGGCCGGGCCCATTTCGTTCGAATCGAGCCATTCTTCCATCGGCTGTCGAATATCGAATCGTATTGACCTGCGATTGAGAAAGAGCAGGTCTGCGGATCGGGGATAGATTCGTTCATCCCCATGTGCACCTCCGAAGTCAAGGAAGGTGTGCTCCCTGAACAAGAGGCCAGCCTGATAAACGTTGATGTTGGGGTCCGGATAGATATTGAGGAATATCGATTTCTCATTGGAATCCACAAGAGCTTTCAGAGCCAGAAACCGGAGCAGGGAACGCATTATAAAGCGATTCGACCAAAGCCCCGGAAGATGCCGGACTGCCATGAGCCATTGTGAGGCGAAGGCAGTCTCGTCGAATACGTCACGCAATGTTCGGGGAAATTCTGCCACACTCAATCCGTAGCCGTCGCAAAAACCCGCGAGTTTGGCGAGACCGGAGTCACCGCAGTATACGAAATTTGTTCCGTTGTACTCCTTGATCCGGTGATAGATGAGCAGTTGAAGAAGCACCTTCGCGCTGATCAATAGCGACCGGTACTTCAAACCTGCCTTTGCAAAGCGGCGGGATGACTTGATTTTTGCGAGTTCAAAAAGCCACTCTGGACGGTAATCGCCGGCGTCCTGTGAGAACAGGAGCCTGCAATCGAAGTCTGTTCTCAACTCAGTTGGCGGCAAATCGCCCACAAAAAGTAGCTCCGGCCTGGCCGAGCCTTCGGCCAAGTCGAGTAGCTGCGAGTAGTTGTCTAAGTAGGATTGACATCCATCCCAAAAAATGACCAGGATACGTCCTTTTCCACGGAGGAACTTCATGTGCTCTTTGAGGAAGTGGCAATCAATCACTACAGTACGGGACTGGCTGCCAATTTTCGGTACAAAAGATAACTCGTCGAATCGATGCTCAGGATTGGTCGCGAGTGCCAGAAAGGTCCACCACTCAAACGCCTTTGGAACAAGAACCTCCGTGGCTCCCATCGAAGCCACGCCAATGCCGCAGTGAACGATCGTCATTTGACCGGACTGGGCCCCGGGGAACCGGTGCCACACCGCCGACCAGTCCATACCGGGACCAGCGAAGCCACGATTTCGCCTCTGGCTCTGAGGCGAGCAGCCGACATCTTGGCCTTGAGATCGGAGCGGAAACGACACGTCGAAATAGAGGTTGCGGCGCAATTTCCGGCACGGCGATCCTTTTCGCTTGGAACCTGCTCGATATGTGGCTTGCTGCGATTCCACTGCGCGGATGGCCTAGGCGGGATCAGCTGATGGTCCGCGTACGGAAAGGCAGCGATGGTGGGGAGCGACAGGAGGCGCTCGAGATGAACGCGGCTCAGCGTCATAGTTTGATTAAACCATGACGACGGGTGTACACCGAAGCCTATTCGTCCGGCGCTTCCCCTCCCGCGCTTGGGCGTCTCCAGGCTGCAAGCATTTTGGCTTCGCGCCGGTGATATAGTCGTTTTTTGCGCCGTCTCAAAACTTTGTCCAGAGGCGAACCGTGGCTTTACGTGACTTGATTTCCAGAGCGATCGGCAGGCTTCGCAGGAAACTTGGGATGTCAACGACGTCGCTCGACCTGGGGCTTTTTGAACTCGATGCTGCGGATCAAGCGCGGTTGTCTTCCTCCGCCTCCACGAGTTTAGCGAAAATGTTCTATGCTCATCAGGGTCGGGACATTCACAAGTGGGTTCACTATCTCGACATATATGAAACTCATTTCAGAATGTATCGAAACACGGCCGTCAGAATGCTTGAAATCGGAGTTTCAGAAGGTGGCTCACTCGAGATTTGGCGAGAGTATTTCGGTGAGGATGGAGTTATTTACGGGATCGATATAAATCCGGAATGCGCGAATCGCGTAACAGCCCCCAATCAGGTTCGCATCGGTTCCCAGGCAGATCCAGCGTTTTTGCGGGCCGTCATCCGCGAACTTGGTACCCCCGACATCATCCTGGATGATGGCTCGCATATCGCGCACCATCAACGCATTAGCTTTAATACGCTTTTCCCGTTATTGCGCGATGGCGGAGTATATGTGATCGAAGATTTGCATACCTCCTATTATCCGGGGATTTACGAAGGCGGCTATCGTCGAAGAGGTACGGCCGTCGAATTCGCTAAGAACATGGTCGACGACATGCACAGCTGGTACCACAAGAAAGACAGCACGGTGCCGATCGAGCATGCGATTGGTGCTGTGCATTTCTACGATTCGATCGTCGTGATTGAAAAGCGGTTGGTTGACCGCCCAGCCCACGTACACATGGGTCGAAAATCCGATTAGCGGCCAAAATTCTGGAGTCAATTGTGGCTTCCTCAACGCATGCGTTGCTCAATTCACCGTATGCCCAAAACACGTTGAAACTGGACTCCGACGTCACGCCCACGATCGATCGCTCCGGCAAGGAAGCGTTTAACGTCGTCGCGATCCTGATCCGTCAAATAGACAAAGTATGCGACAGATGAATAGACGACGATGAAAGGACATACCTCGAGCAGAAATCCGCCAAAGTGATGGACCCGGATTTGAACGAATCGATGGACGAGCAGTCCGGCAGCGGACGCCCCTGTTAGTGGAAGGATGGCTTTGAGAGCGCAACTCGCAACCAGTTGGGTGATATTGAGGTTGAACGCGTTACCGATTTTTCGCAGAAGGATGAAGATCTGCGGCAGGACCGCGATGAGCATGGCAAGAGAGATTCCACCTAGGCCCAGCCTGCGGCCGAGATAGAGACCGAGTCCGAAGTTCGCCAAGCCCTGAAGGATTGAGGTCACTGCCAACAATCGCATCCAGCCAAAGACATACGAAAGGCGAATAGCGATCCCCTGCAATCCGCCGATCATGCAGTATGTACCGATGGCCGCTGTGAGTAGGGCGCCTGCATACTGCGTTGGACCAACCCAAGCAGCGACAAGGTCGCGATTGAAGAGAAGGACACCAGCGCCCAGGGGTAGCCCGAACAGCAACTGAAGGCGAGTGAGACGGGAAAACGAAGACCGCATTCGTTCAAAATCACCGCGCCCAAAGAGCTCATTGAGGGCGGGCTGGGCACTCTCGCTGAGCCTTCCAAGCAGGTTGGAGGCCATCATGGACGGCATTTGGGAGGTGTAGAAACTGGAGGCTGCTGCTGCTCCGTTGGTGATGCCAGCAACGGAGTTCCCAGTGCCGAAGGCCAGCATGTTTCCTACGTTCAGGATAGCCGCATGGCTCCCGAAACTGATCATTTCCCGCAGAAGAGATTTGTCCGGTATACCCCACCCAGGCGCGAGGTCTCCGTGAATACGGCGAAATCGAACGCGATAGAGAAACAAGGAAACAACTTCTGCGGTTGTTCCCGCCAGCATCAGTCCAAAAAGGCCTCCACCGGCGAGCACATATCCCAGCGAAGCCAATGTGCGCAGAACACTGCCGACCGCAGAGATCATGTTGGCAGCGGCTATGTCCTGCGTAGCGATGAGAGCATTGTTGTAGGCGACGAGCGGGACACGCACGACCGACCAGATCGCGATGACCCAAAGCGCGTGCCGGGCCTCCCCTGTTACCGCAGGCGAGAGATGAAAAATGGGACCGATAAAAAAACTGAACACAAGTACCAAAACTGCATAGACTCCGTAGATGACCCAGTACATGGTGCGAGCCGTGGTCAGAAGAATGCGAAAACGGGCTCCGCCGTCGTCCAACCCCGTCGCCTGCGCAAGGAAGCGCTCGAGAGACCAACTACCTGCGACGTCGAGGAGGTTCAAGAGTCCCAGAGCCTGCATAATGGCGGCGTAGGCGCCTAACGTCTCGCGGCCAGCCACTCTCAGGACGATCGGCGCGAGAAGCACCTGGACCAGGGTCTGAGCGCAAAACTGAATAATCGAGGCTCCAAACCCCTTGGCGGCTCGTGCGGTTCGACTCATCTGGCTCCGGGCGGTTGCATTAATGACTTGTGGTTCGGCATACGGAATCCAGGTTTTGACGCGCGCTGCGCGCACGGAGCCTGCTCATTCATTGCCGTGGTTAAAGTCAACTGTTGTCCACTGGGTGATGTAAAGCGCATCCACGGCTGAATCGGGCTCTTGACGAGGCGAGGTGGTCCAGCAGCTCCACCCACCCCTCCCCATATTCATACCATCCTCCGATGTGCCGCACGCGGGCGAGCGCTGCCTCCCGCATCCGCTCCCGGAGTGAAGGATCGTCGGCGAGCTGCTGGAGCCGCGCCGCAATCGCCTCGGGCGAACGGATCGGCACGATGAATCCTTCCACGCCGTCTTCGATCAGATCTTCAGCCCCGGAGTTCGTGCTGCCGATCAGAGGGCAGCCGCTGGCCAGAGCCTGCGCCTGCACCATGGCCAGCCCCTCTTCGATCGATGGCAAAACCATGACGTGACTGCTGCTCATCACCGCCGGGAGCTGGTGCTGCGGCAGGTGGCCCACAAACTCAACGTCCTCCTGCGGCAATTGCGGCAGGATGCCTCGAATTTCCGGGCACAGGCCGCCCACAATGCGAAGGCGCTTGCGCGGATGCTTCAGCTGCGCAAAAGCCTGCAGGAGGTAGGGGACGCCTTTCCGCAAACCCACCTGGCCCACAAACAACACTTCAAACCGGTCCGTGGCAGGCTCAGATTCAGGACGAAAACGGTCGAGACGCACACCGTAGGGGATCTTGTGCAGTTTTTCCGCAGAAACGCCCATCTCGATAAAGGAGCGCCGGGCGAACTCGGATGGAACGGTGATGGCGTCAGCCTGCTCGTATTCTGCTTCCTCTCGCGCGACGATGCGCGGATCGACGATGGTCTGGTGGAATCCCCAGCGGCGAAACTCCTCGCCGATAATCGAGTCCTGGAAGCGGATGTGCGAGGAACCGCGATCGCAGACGTATTTCGCGCCGCGCGATTGCGCGAGGCGCCCGGTTTCAAGCCCGACGCTGGAGATTCCAACAAAGACATCGCAGGGCGGAAGATGCCGCTTCACCCAGGCATCGAGGGTGACCGCGACCTGCCAGTTGATCTCCCGATTCAGAGCAGCAGGGATGCCTATCCTCCGCTGCACGACCATTTGCGGCGTTTGCAGCCAGGGAAAGGTGTGAACGAGGTTCCGCGGCAGGTTTTCGCGAGCGAGCCTGAGCCACGGGAATGTCGAAAAGATGGCTTTCAGATGGCCGCGTTTGTGGAGTTCGCGGGCCAGATCGAAATGGTGAAAAGCACCGCAGACGGCCTGAACCACCTGAATGGGCTGCTGAGGGATTGCCGGTTCCGCCATCTGGGCCGATTATAGCGTTCGGGTTGATCCACGGCTTCGACGCTGATCTTCCTGAAGCGCCCGGATCTGCAGAGGGCAAGCGAAAGATTCCTTGAAGCTTGCGCTGTTCCGGGGTTTACTTGATTGCCAGCAGAGCCACGTGAGAAGCGGTGCGGTAGGGACTCCTGCCCGCTGGTGCCGTATTCACGACGTGAACGCTTCGGCAGGCCGCGGCAATCTGAGGGAAGTCGCTGTAGACAGAATACGAATACGCCAGACCGTCTCCTTCGGAGATCAGATAGCCCTTACCCGCGTCTTGATAAAGTCGGCGAGAGGCCAAAGACCAATGGATCGCAATAGCTGCTTGCTGGTTCGAAGCAGGAAACTGCCACTGCCGAAATTGTTGCAATCCGAGATGAAAACTGCCTTAGACGCGACGCGGAGCATTTCGGAGACCGCCCGGCCAGGATCAGGAATGTGGTGTAGGGCGCCAAACTCGCAAACAAGATCGAATGCCCCATTGGGATAAGTCAAGTGCTGGGCGTCCCCGTTGACCAGTTCACCCTTTGAAAGTCCCTTCGAATGGCCCACCTCCCGCAGTTCTTCCGAGGGCTCGATGCCAAGAATGGCCAGGTCAGGGAAAGCATCCCTCATTTGCAGAAGTGCACGACCCGTGCCGGAGCCAATGTCGAGGAGAGAACGGATCTCAAGGAACTCGATCATTGAGCGCATGTAAGCGAGCGCAAAGTCGTGCTCTCCATGAGTCTCGACGTGCATTGCGTCGTATTGCGTGCTCATACGGCGGTAATATGCGCGCTGAATAGCGACTTCGTTGGGTACCGAGTCTCTTTTCAAACCGAAACTCCCTTTTCGTGACACAGTTTACAGCGGGCAGAGTGTCACCTTTCCGTTCCGCAGACGCTCATCGTATGGCTTCGACCTGTAATTGCTTCAGATGGCTTAGCAACTCCACCCACCCTTCCCCATACTCATGCCAGCCTCCGATATGCTGCACCCGCGCCAGGGCCGCTGCGCTGATCCGCTCCCGGGTTCTCTGTCCCGGCGGTTGAGCCAGGTAATCGGATCGTGAACATCCCCAGCCCCGTTGATTACGAAAGTTGATCCTACCTCCGTTATCTTGCGAAATTACGATCCCCCTCGCTACAAATGAGGACACTTACAACGCAGATCTGGGGAACGGGGCTGATGGCTGGCAGGCGACTGCGATCCGCAGCCCCATTTTTTTCTTTGTTTTCAGCGGGATTCGCGGCATGGAGCTTTCAACCCAAAACTCCGGCAGTGCATCGTATCCACGGGAGCCGGCCAGCAGCCTGCAGGGATTTGTCGTAGGGCGACTCCCAGGAGCCTCGGTAGCGGCGCCGCGACGCATGATTCGCTGGCAGGATTGATTCCTGTTCCGAATCTGTGGTTTAGCGCGGCTGACACACTTTTGAGTTACCATAGCGAGGGGCTCCTCGGATCATCTTTGCGACTGGAGAAATGACTGAAATGAAAAGACTTGTTGTTCTACTTTGCGCGTTCGCGCTGGCCGCGCCGGCGTTTGCTCAGGATACGACCAAACTGGATACCCGCCTCGACGCGTCTCGCGATGTGCTGAACGAGGTCATGGCAACCCCCGATAAGCAGATTCCCGAGTCGATCCTCCGGCAGGCCACCTGCGTTGGCGTCGTTCCCGGCATGATCAAAGGCGCCTTCATCTTCGGCGCCGAATACGGGCAGGGTGTCGTCACCTGCCACACGCCCCACGGATGGAGCGGCCCGGTGTTCATCCGCATGGCGGGCGGATCGTGGGGCTTCCAGATCGGCGGCCAGGGTACTGACCTGGTCCTGGTTGCCGTGAACGTGAAAGGCTTTCAGGACCTGCTGAAGAGCAAGTTCAAGATCGGCGCCACCGCCTCGGCCGCGGCCGGCCCCGTGGGCCGCAACGCGCAGGCCTCGACCAACTGGAAATTGCAGTCGGAACTGCTGACGTGGTCGCGCAGCAAAGGCCTGTTCGCCGGCGTCGATCTGAGCGGCGTCGCGGTCACACAGAACGTCGACGACACCAACGCTCTTTATGGCGCACCGCACACGTTTGAGAGCATCCTGCGCGGCGAAGTGCCGGTGCCGGAGGCCGCCAGGCCTTTTGTCCGGACTGTGGCCAAGTACTTCCACGAGTCGCAGTAAAAGCGGATTGAGAACGGAGAGCGAAGGCCGGGGGCAAACCCTCGTCTTCGCTCCCCGAGGGATGGGCTCGTGCATGTAGACTGACTTTTCGCGATCGATGCGAGAAGCTCTGGAATATGCGTTTGCCTGGACGCTGCTGCGGCTGATGGGCGCGTTGCCGCGCACCGCGGCGCGCAGGGCCGGCGCTGCACTCGGTGTCCTTGCATGGTGGGTGTTGCCCAAACTGCGCCGCGCGGGTTTGCGCAACCTGGAGCTGGCCTACCCCGAAATGCCGGCAGCGGAGCGCACCCGGATTCTGCGCGGCGTGTATCGCCATCTTGGCTGGCAGCTCGGCGAGTTCTGTCAGATGCCGCGCTACACCCGCGAGAACACCCGGGCACTCCTCCGTTATGAGGGCCTGGAGCACTACCTTGCCGCGCAGCAACGCGGCAAGGGCGTCCTCATCGTCACCGGGCACCTGGGCGCCTGGGAGCTGTCCAGCTTCTGGCATTCGCTCATGGGCCATCCCATGACGATGATCATTCGGCGGCTGGACAACGTACGCGTGGACCGGCTGGTGAACAACATCCGCTGTCTGCATGGGAATCGGGTTGTCCACAAGGATGACTTCGCGCGCGGCCTGCTCGTGGCGATGCGCCAGGGCGACACGGTCGGCATCCTGATGGACGCGAATATGACGCCTCCGCAGGGGGTCTTTGTACCCTTCTTCGGGGTTCCGGCGTGTACGGCCTCAGGCCTGGCGCGCGTGGCTCTGCGCACCGGAGCCGCCGTGCTGCCGGGCTTTCTGGTCTGGGAAGCCGCGGAGAAGAAATATGTCCTGCGCTTCGGCCCGGAGATCCCCCTTGTGTCCACGGAAGACGACGAGCGGGACGTGACCGAGAACACCGCCCGGTTCACGGCGGTGATCGAATCGTTCATCCGGCGCTATCCGGATCAGTGGCTGTGGGTCCATCGCCGCTGGAAGACGCGCCCCGCAGGCGAAGCGCCGCTTTACTGAATCGTCGAGTTAGTCGGCCGCCGCTGTCTTCGCTGGTTCCTCAGGGTGGGCTCCCGCGCTGATATCGGCGCCTTCTTTGTCCGTCCACCCAGGGAGCGCCTGGCTGCCGTAGATGAGGCGAACCCCGTAGGTGAAGGTGAAGTAGCTCCACACCCACTGCGAGAGCACGGCCAGCCGATTGCGGAAGCCGATCAGAAAATAAATGTGGACTACCAGCCATGTGATCCACGCGGGGAATCCGCTGAAGTGCGCCTTGAAGGGCCACTCCACTTTGGCAACCGCGGCCAGACGCCCGATGGTCGCCATGTCTCCCTTGTCAAAATAGTGGAAAGGCCGCCGCGGCTGATGGTTCAGATCGGCTTCGATCATGCGGGCGACGTGGTCGCCCATCTGCATGGCCGGCTGCGCGACCCCTGGAACCTGGTGGCCGTTCTCCTCGAAATGCGCGAGGTCGCCACAGACAAACACCTCCGGATGTCCCTCCGGGTTGAGCGTTGCGTTGACCACCACGCAGCCGCGCTTGTCTGTCGCCACGCCGAGCAGTTTGCCCAGAGGCGAAGCCTGCACTCCGGCTGCCCACAGCGTCACGGCGGAATCGATCCGCTCGCCCCCGGCCATGACATACCCCGGCTCGACGTCGGTGACCCGCAAGCCGTTGCGGATCTCCACGCCCAGCGCCCTGAGTTGCTCTTCGGCTTTGATAGAGAGGTCCACGGGATAGTTCGCGAGGACGTGCTTTTCCCCTTCAATGAGGATGACGCGCGATTTGCTGGGGTCGATGTGGCGAAAGTCGCGCTGCATAAAGCGGCGCGTGATGTCGCAGATGGCGCCCGCCAGTTCCACACCGGTCGGACCGCCGCCGATGATGACGAAATTCAGCGGTGGATGCGTCCCGGTTTCCAGCATCTCGCGCTCGGCCAGTTCAAAGGCCAGCAGGATACGGCGGCGAATCTCGATCGCGTCCTCGATCGTCTTCAGCCCCGGAGCAAGATGCTCCCATTCGTTATGGCCAAAGTAGGAGTGGGTGGCGCCGGTGGCGAGGACCAGGTAGTCGTACGGCATTTCCGAGCCGCTGCGGAAACAGACCCGCCGGTTCGCCAGGTCGAAGGAGACAGCCTCGTCCATCAGGACCTCGGCGCTGGGATTCCCGCGCAGCATGGTGCGAAGGGAGGATGCGATGTCCGCCGGCGACAGCACGGCCAGACCCACCTGATAGAGCAGCGGCTGGAAGGTGAAGTGATTGCGCCGATCGACCAGGGTGATGTCGACCGGCAGCCTGGCGAGTGCTTTCGCGGCGTGGGTGCCGGCGAAGCCTCCCCCGATAATCATGACGCGGGGTCGCCGCTGCTCATTCTGTGTGGCCATTCGTTCCTTCGCCTCCACTTAAGAATGATGCATCGGGGCAGAAAAGGAATGGCCAAATTCAGCCGAATCGCGCGCGGGCAACGTTGCGCCGGAAATCTTCGCCGCGCATTTCCACTACCACGCACATCTCCGCCAGGCGGGAGCGCATCCGCTCGCCAATGCGGTCGCCGAGGGTCTCATCGCGCAACGCCCGGCTGGCGCTGCTGGATCCATTCGCGGAACCGCCCGGCGGCAGATCGGCATAGTTCGTGGTGATGATCGTGGTGCGCTTGTCGTTGTAACGCGTGTTCAGGACCAGCGCGACGGTGTCCCACACCCAGTCTGTGGGTTTGGCCGCGCCGAGCTCATCGAGTACGAGGACTTCGGCATCGAAGACGGGCTGCAGGATCTCCATCTCGGTGGTCGCTACCTGCGGATTGTAAGAATGCTGGATCTGTTTCAGCAGCTCGCGGTAGTCGCAGAAGAGACCGTTCACGCTTTTCTCCAGGATCAGCGCCTGCAGAATGCCGACTGCGAGATGCGTCTTGCCCACGCCGATGGAGCCGGTAAGAAGCAGGCCTCTGCCCGCGGTTGTCGCCGGGTAGCCGTCGACAAAACGCCGCGCCATCAGATGAGCGCCGGAGAGCGAGCGGTCCGCGCCGGGGAAGCTGGCCTCGTAGCTGTCCAGCGCGCAGTGCTCGTACCGGGTGGGAATCGCCGCGCGGTGCAGCAATCGCGAGACTCGCGCTTCGATCTGGCAGAGGCAGGTCTCGACTTTGCTTCCGCCGCCGGGAACGGCGATGACCCGCGCGCCCGCTCCGCCACATCTGGGACAGGGACTGCTCATGGAAGCTTCAGTATCGCAGGTTCGCAGGGGTGGAAAAGAGGAGAGGGAGTGTGGGTTCCGAGGCTTGTTTTTTGGTCCTGTGAAAGAACCGGAGAGGCGAAAACAAACGCGCTGCGTTTCCTGTCTAATATGCAGCTTTCGGGGGTGTGTCGTGAGACTGTCCGGTCCCGCCCTGGGGCTCTGTTTACCGGCCGTTTCCCTTGTTGCCATCGCATGCGGGACCGGCAGCAGCATGATCTCGGGACGGGAGTTGCAATCGATCAGCGTTTCCCCGCTGAGTGCCACAGCGCAGGGGCAGCCGGTGCAGTTCACGGCGACGGGGCACTGGAGCGCCGCACCCCTGATCGTGACCCCGCAGTCGGCCTCCTGGGGAGCATGCGCCAATGGCCTTTCGACGACTGCAGTGACGGTTTCCTCCACAGGCCTGGCGCAGTGCGCGGGTGGAGCGAAGGGGACGTTCAGCGTCTTCGCGTTCGATCCTCCGTTGGGAGCGGGCGTCAGCTGCAACGCCATCACTGCCTGCGGCGGCGGGTGCACCATTTCCGGGACGGCGCAGCTGACCTGCCCCTGAGCTGAGGACGCGGTCCTTTATCGTGCCGGCGGGCGGTGATACTGTTGGCGGGTGATCTCCGATGCGGAGCGCATTGTCGGCCTCTATCAGCGCCATGCCGCCGCGTGGGACACTCTGCGCAGCCCGGGCAGCCTCTTCGAAAAGCCGTGGCTGGATCGTTTTCTGGCGCTGATTCCGGAGGAAGGTTCCGTTCTTGACCTCGGGTGCGGCGCAGGGCTGCCGGTCTCCGGTTATTTGATTCGGCAGCGACGCCGGGTCACCGGCGTCGATACCTCCGAACCTCTGCTCGAGCTCTGCCGCCGGCGCTTCCCGGCTGGCGAGTGGATCGCCGCCGATATGCGGACCCTGGATCTCGGCCGACGGTTCGACGGCATCCTCGCCTGGGACAGCTTCTTCCATCTGAGCCCCGAGGACCAGCGCATCGTGTTCCCGGTCTTCGCCGAGCACGCCGCGCCGGGGGCGGCGCTGATGTTCACCAGCGGGCCGCGGCACGGGGAAGTGATTGCCGATTTTCAGGGCGAACCGCTCTATCACGGCAGCCTCGATCCGGAGGAATACGTTACGTTGCTGGATGGGATTGGGTTCGCAGTGGTCGAGCATGTGGCCGAGGATCCGGCGTGCGGCGAGCACACCATCTGGCTGGCGCAACGCCGCAATCCGGCCGGACCCTGACCTTCCCAAGGTCATCTTCCGGGCCGAAGCGGAGCAATATATGATGGGGAATCGGATGGACTGATTCCCGCATCCGGCCCACCCACGGTTACCTCACATTCATGCTTCGCAGGTGCAGCAGGGCGACAGCGAACGTGTGTGCAACCCTCGCGGGAATCAGCAGGAAAAGGGAAAGCAGGCGAATCCGGTGACCCAGGCGAAGTCCGCAGTCGTGGTTGGCGCCCAGTGGGGCGATGAAGGCAAAGGCAAGATCGTCGATGTGCTGAGCGAGCGCTTTTCTGTGGTTGCGCGCTATGCCGGCGGCCACAACGCCGGACACACGGTCATCATCGACGGCCAGAAGTTTATTCTCCAGCTGGTCCCCTGCGGGGTGCTGCGGCCCGGCTGCCGCGGGGTCATCGGCAACGGCGTTGTCCTCGATCCGCTCGCATTCCTGAGAGAAACCGGGCGCCTGCGCGAACTCGGCATCGACGTCGACAGCCGCCTTTTCATTTCCAACCGCGCCCAGGTCATCCTGCCCTACCACCGCATGATCGAACTCGCGGCGGAAAGCGCGCCTGGGCGGCAGAAGATCGGCACCACCAGCCGCGGGATCGGCCCGGCCTACGAAGACAAAATGGCGCGCAACGGCCTGCGCGTGATCGATCTGCTGAACAAGGACCTGCTGAGGACGCACATCGAAAATGCCTGCCGCGAGAAAAATGCCATCGCGCATGCGCTGTTCGGCACCGAGCCCCTCGATCCGGCGCAGATGTACGACGAATACGCTGCCGCCGCCGAGAAGGTCCGCCCCTTTGTGGCCGATACCGCTCTCCTGTTGAACAAGGCGCTGGCCGAGGGCCAGAGTCTGATGTTCGAAGGCGCCCAGGGGACCATGCTCGACATCGACCACGGAACCTACCCCTTCGTGACCTCCTCGTCGGCCGCGGCCGGCGGCGCCTCCACGGGAACGGGCGTCGGTCCCACCCGCATCGGGACTGTCATCGGCGTCACCAAGGCCTACGTCACTCGGGTTGGCGAAGGGCCCTTCCCGACGGAAATCCACGATGCGGCCGCCGATGTGCTACGCGCCCGCGGACAGGAATACGGTGCCGTCACCGGCCGGCCGCGCCGCTGCGGCTGGCTTGACCTGCCTCTGCTGCGCTATTCCAACCAGATCAACGGCACCGACTGGCTGGTGGTGACCAAGCTCGACGTCCTGGACGATCTGGACTGGATCCCGGTCTGCACCGCCTATGAACTGGAGGGCAAGCTGTTCGAAGGCATGCCCGCCGATGTCAGCGGCATCGACGCCATCCGCCCCGTGTACACTCGGCTCAGGGGCTGGAAGACCTCGACCGAGGGCGTCCGGAACTTCGACGATCTGCCCCAGGCGGCCCAGGAGTATCTGCGCTTCATGGAGAGGGAAACGGACGCGAAGATCGGGATCGTTTCGACCGGTCCGGATCGGGATCAGACGCTGGAAATGCCGGAATTCCGGGAGGCGATGCAGCGGATAACCGGGAAATAGCTCGTTGCATCCCTGGCAGCAGAACGAGATCGCACTCGATGATCAGCTTCACTGTTCGTATGAAGTTTCGTGCCGACGACCGCGCCCGTATCGCCGAGCTGCTGGCCGCTCTGGCCCGTGCTTCGCGCCAGGAGCCGGGCTGCGTCACCTACATCCCCCACATCGTCGACGGTGAGCCAGATACCGTCGTCATCTACGAACAGTACCGCGACCAGCCCGCCGTCGATGCGCACCGCTCCTCGCCGCATTTCCGGGATTATGCCGTCGGCGGGCTGTATCAGCTGATGCTGGAGCGGCAGCTGGAAAACCTGACTTCGGTTGTGTGACTCCATGCACTCATCGCGGCGTTTCCCGCGTCTGAGAAGGTAGCGGGCGAGTGCGATCTTTGCTCCGGATGTCGCGCTCCCGGCCGGATATGACGATCCAGCAGCGATTGGGCGCCTTTGGGCATTTCCTTTTTGACGCCCTGCGGCAACACGGGCTAACATCCGGTACGACCATGCGCCGCCGCCCGGCCTGCAGCCTGCTCCTCAAGCCCTTTCCGCCAGCTGTTGCGGCGCTCATCGTGCTGGCCTCCTGCCACGCCGCCTGGGCGCTGCCCCACCGCGAGAAGGGGGAGATTCACCGCGAGATTGAGGCGCTCGAGCAGCAGTGGCGGCAGGCCACCGTCACCAACAACATCGGGGAGATGAACCGGCTGCTGGCTGATGACTACGTTGGCATCACTTCGAATGGAACGGTGGAGAACAAGCAGCAGGCCCTGGCGCAGCGCAGCGCGGGGACCATCCGCATTACCAAACTCGACCTGACCGATACCCGCGTGCGCGTCTATGGAGACACGGCCGTCGTTACCTCCCAGGCGCAGCTGGAGGGCACCAACGGCACCAGCGACATCGGCGGCCTGTATCGTTACACGCGGGTCTATACCCGGCGGCTGGGCGAGTGGAAGATCGTCAGCTTTGAGGCCAGCCGCATCCCCGACCTTGATGCGCGCACCAAAAACGGCCACTAGAACGGGAAATGTCCCGCCTCGCCTGTAACGCGCGACCCGGCGCCGGCACCATGCATCGTATTCAGGTGCGGTTGATATACTAAAATTTCGCGTGGACTCTGCGCCACGCCCAGGAGAAAACCCATCGATAAGCGTTCCGCGAAGCAGTTCGTCCGTATCAACGATCGCATCCGCGCCCGCGAAGTGCGCGTGATCGACGAAAAGGGTGAGCAGCTCGGCATCCTCCCTCCGTTTGAGGCCCTCAAAATCGCCCGCGAGCGCGGGCTGGATCTGGTGGAGGTTTCGCCCACCGCCGTGCCGCCCGTCTGCCGCATTCAGGATTACGGCAAATTTCTCTACGAAAAAGAAAAGAGCGAGCGCGCCGCGCGCAAACGTCAAAAGGTGATTACGGTGAAGGAGGTTAAGTTCTCCGTCACCATCGACGATCACGACTACGTCACGCGCAAGAACCAGGCCATCCGTTTCCTGCAGGACGGCGACAAGGTGAAGGCGTCGCTGCGCTTTAAGGGCCGCCAGATGGCCCACCGTGAGCTGGGCTACGCCATCATCAATCGGCTGATCCAGGACGTTGGCGACAACGGCATCGTCGAATTCATGCCGCGCATGGAAGGCAACACGCTGCATGCCATTCTCGCCCCGGGTAAGAAGGAGCCGCCGAAGAAGCCCGCGCCCCCGCGTCCGCAGGCCCCTCCACCCAGCCCTCCGGCGCAGACAGCGCAGTAAAACGAGAACTGATCCCAGGCTAACCGTGCCCTGCCGGGAGGTTTGCCTGCGCGCCCGGATCTCCGGCGGAACGCTGGCTCGGCTTTTCGCGAAGTGTCAGGCGAAGGTGGCGTCGCAACAGCTCGCGGCCGTGAAAGACGCGGGCTTTGACCGTTACCACGGTGAGATTGAGAGCTGACGACCCCTCAAGGTACGAGCACTCCCCGATTATGCTGACCGGCGAACAGCTCCACGATGAAAATCCGATGAACTCGATGAACGTGTGGTTAAATGTGTCGTCCGCGACCGGATTTCTTTCGTCCCTGTCATCCAGCCGTAGTGTGCCTGCGATGCAGCAGATTTGCTGCGATCCGCGACGGGCCGACTCCGCACGGATATCATGGCTGCGCAACTTCCCTGAGGGCGCGACGGCGTGGCAGCGAGCCGCAACAACCCGGAGCCGGTCGCCGCAGAGGCTTTGCCGCTGCAGGTCGACGATGTCGTGAAGCGCTTCGGCGCCGTGACCGCCGTGGCCGGCGTGTCCTTCGCCATCGCGCCGGGCGCCTGCTTCGGCCTGCTCGGTCCGAACGGCGCCGGCAAGTCGACGCTGATCCGCAGCATCGTGGGCCGCGTGCGCCTCGACGCCGGCAGCATCGCGATCTTCGGCCATTCCGTCAGCTCGGCCGCGGCCCGTGCCGATCTCGGCTGGGTGCCGCAGGAACTGGCCATCTATCCACTCCTCACCTGCCGGGAAAATCTCCAGGCTTTCGGAAAATATCAGGGCCTGCGCGGCAGGGTTCTCCACGACGCCATCGCCTGGTGCCTCGAGTGGGCGGCTCTCGCTGATCGCGCCGGCTCCCCGGTGAAAACGCTCTCCGGGGGAATGAAGCGCCGCCTCAACATGGCGGCCGGGCTCATCCATCGTCCGCGCCTGGTGCTCCTCGACGAGCCCACGGTCGGTGTCGATCCCCAGTCCCGCAACCGCATCTTCGAGATGGTCGAGGCCCTGCGCAGCGCCGGCACCACCATCATCTACACCACCCACTACATGGAAGAGGCGGAGCGTCTCTGCGACCGCATCGCCATCATCGACCACGGGCAGATCATTGCGGAGGGCACGAAGGAGGAACTGGTCTCGCGGTCGTTTGGTTCCCGCAGCTCCGTCACGATCCATGTTGGGGCGACGCAAATCGACCTCGCCGCCTGGGCGCAGGCTCGCGGAGGCACGGCACAGGACGGCGTGGTGCACTGTTCCGTGGAGAGGCCTTCGGAAATCGCCGATCTGCTCGAAGCCGCAACGCACGACCGTCTCGAGATTCTTGACGTCACCATGCAGCGCCCGAATCTGGAATCGGTGTTCCTGCACCTGACGGGAAAGGAGCTTCGTTCATGATCGGAACGGTGATCCAGACCAGCTTCCGCGCCCTGCGGCGGGATCGTGGCGCCTTTGTGATGTCGTTCATCCTGCCCATCGGCTTCTTCACCATCTTCGGATTCGTCTTCGGCAGCATGCGGGGATCGTCCACCCCGCGCGTCACGGTGCTGGTGGTCGATCAGGATCACAGCGATGCCTCGCGGGTGCTGGTGGCCGGTCTGGAACATGAGCCATCGCTCCACGCGATCACTCACCCCGGCCCAACCAGAGAGAACCCCGCGCCCGCAGACTACACGGCGGCCACCGCCGAGGCAGCCGTGCGCAACGGCGATGCCCCCGCCGCCCTCATCATCCCCGCGGGCTTTGGCGCCAATCCAGTCGCCTTTGGACCTGGCGGGCAGCGGCCAACCTTCACCATCCTGCATGACAGCTCCGATCCGGTCGCGGCCCAGGTCGTGGCCGGCATGTTGCAGAAGACCGTCATGACATCGCTGCCCGCAACCATGGCTACCATGGGCTCGCAGTATTTCGACCGCGAAGTGGGCGGCCTGACCTCGGAGCAGCGGAAACAGATGCAGCTCGGTCTGGCACGCCTCCGTCAATTGCAGGATCAGCAGACACAAAACGGTTCCACAGCCGGACAGGGAACTGCGAGCATCGCAAATTCCGCCCCTGATAATGGCGGCATCGTCGCGGTGAACGTGCGCGATGTGGTCGGCGAGAAAAAGAAGAGCCCGATGATCTCCTACTACGCGGCCGGCGTGGGCGTCATGTTCCTGCTCTTCACGGCCAGCGGGGCTGGGGGCAGCCTCCTCGACGAGTCCGACAGCGGGGCGCTCGACCGCGTGCTCTCGGCGCGCGTGACCATGACAGCCCTGCTTCTGGGGAAACTCATCTGGTCCGCGCTTCTCGCCTTCGCCCAGCTCACCATCATGTTTCTCTGGGCCGCCCTCATCTTCCACCTCGATTTCTTCTCGCACCTCCCGGGATTCGTCGTGATGACCGCGATCACGTCGTTCGCCGTGGCCTCCTTCGGCATGCTGCTCGCGAGCCTCGCCCGCACCCGGGGCCAGCTTGCCGCCTTCTCCACGCTCATCATCCTCACCATGTCGGCGCTGGGCGGCAGCATGTTCCCGAAATTCATCATGTCGGATGCGATGCTTCGGGTCGGCTACTTCACCTTCAATTCCTGGGCGATCGAGGGCTACCAGAAGATCTTCTGGCGGGATGAACCCATCCGCAGCCTCGGCCCCGAGGCCGCCGTTCTGCTCACATCGGGCGTCTTGCTCTTCCTGCTCGCGCGCTGGTTTGCGCGCAAGTGGGAATATACCTAGACACACCCCTCCGTCCCTGAGCGCGAAGCGTCGCCGCCGGGACGGCCAGCCTTACTCCGCCCTGAGCGCTTCCACGGGATCGACGCTCGCCGTTCGCCGGGAGGGCAGATAGCTGGCCAGTGCCGCTGCTCCAGTCAGCGCCACACAGGCGCTCGCATACGTAGTCGGGTCCGTCGGACTCACATGGAAGAGCAGCGATCCGAGCAGCCGCGTGACACCCAGCGCGACGGCGAATCCACACAGCACGCCAATCCCGGTCAGCACCAGCCCCTGGCGCACGAACATCCCGGTGATGTCGTTGCGCTGCGCGCCCACCGCAATGCGGATGCCGATCTCGCGCCGCCGCTGCGACGCGGAGTAGGCAATCACGCCATATAGGCCGACCAGACCCAGCAGGAGAGCGATCCCGGCCGCAATCCCGATCATCACCAGGGTGAACGAAGTGCGCGACATCGATCGCGCATACAGGAACTCCTCGGTGCGCAGATCCGAGACCGGAAGATTGGAGTCGACCGACCAGACGGCGCGGCGCAAATCGTTGGTAAGGCTCTCCGAGCCGGCACGGTCGCTGCGGGCAACGTAGGTTACCCAGCGCCGGATGTTGACCTTCTGGCCCTCGAAGTTATTCATCATGAGTGGCCAGTACACGGTCGTTGGCGCCTCCTTGTTGATGCCGTCGTCATGGGTATCTCCGACAACGCCGACGATCTCCCGCCAGTCATCGGTCGAGGCCACGCGGATGCGCTGGCCCAGCGCCTTTTGCGGAGAACCCCAGTATTCCCGGGCAAAATTCTCCGAGACCATCGCCACGGGGACCTTCTCATAAAGTTCGCTCCAGGTGAAATCGCGCCCGGCGACCAGCGGAATCCCCATCGTCGGAAGAAATCCGGGAGAGACGAAGCGAAAACGCCGCAGGGGCGGCATCTGTCCCGCGTTATAACTGTGGTCCTGCGCAAAGACCGGATCCATCCAGTGGCTGTCGTCGAGGGGAATGGAACTGGCGATGCCCACGCGGGTCACGCCCGGAACCGCGGCCATATTGTGCAGCATCGTCTCCTGCATGCGCATGACCCGGTCGTTGTCAGGAACTTCAGCGTTCGGGATGTCGATGTGGAACGTCTGGATCGACGCCACAGCGAAGCCTGGATTCACGTGATTGAGAGCCCGGAAGGTCCGGATCATCAGCCCCGAGCAGATCAGCAGCACGAACGCCAGGCTCACCTGGACCACGACCAGCGTGTTCCGCGTGCGATGCCGGTCGCGCCCCTGGCTCAGACTGCGGCCGCCCTCGCGCAGGCCGGTGCCCGCCCGCACGTGACCGTAGCGGAAAGCCGGGATCGACCCGAAGAGCAGGCTGCACACCAGCGCAAGCAGCACCGCGAAACCCAGAATCGGCAGGTCAATCCCGATGTCGCTGAGCCGTGGCAGACCGGCCGGGGCCAGAGCCACCAGCAAACGGATCGCCCCCCAGGCCAGGGCTAAGCCCAGCCCCGCGCCCGCCACACCGATCACTCCGCTTTCCAGCAGGAACTCCCGCGTCACCCGCCAGCGGCTCGCCCCCAGCGCGGAACAGATGGCCAGTTCCTGGTGGCGCCCCTCGGCCCGCACCAGCATCAGGTTGGCCACATTGGCGCAAGCGATCAGCAGCACGATTCCGATGCTTCCCATCAGGATCCAGAGAGACTGCCCAACGTCGCCGACCACATCGCGCAGAAGCGGATGCACATTCGGGCCCATGCGAGCCTTCTTAAACAGGTCGATGCTGAACCCCTGCGGCGCGGGGAAGCTGGTCCACACGATCGGCAGCAGCCGGGCGATGTCGGCGTCGGCAGTTGCGATGGTCTGTCCGGGACGCAGGCGCGCAACGCCTTCGTAGCTGAATTCGCCCAGCGTGGTCTTGTTGCGGTCGAACTGCAAGGGCAAATAGATTCCCGGCTGGATGGCCCAGTCGAGAAAGTGAAAATTCCTGGGCATGACGCCGATGATCTGGCGGATCTTGCCGTCGGCGGTGATGGTATGGCCGATGACGGACCGGTCGCCGCCAAAATGGCGCTGCCAGTAGCCATAGCCGAGAATGACCGTCTGCGGCGCACCGGGCGCAGCATCGGCTCGACTGAAGGTGCGGCCGAGCATGGGGGCGATCCCGAGGACCGGCAACAGGCCATCCGTGACGTCAACGGCCTCGACGCGTTCCGGAGTCCCCTGGCCGGTGACGCTGACCGAATCGCCCTGATAGATGCCGATGTCGGTGAAGACGCGATTCTGCTCCCGGTAGATGAAGTAGTTCGAAGGCGCCATGTTGACGTCGTCGATGTTGAGGCCCGGCGCTGTGTGCCACACGCCGACCAGTTGCTCCGGATGCGGGTAGGGAAGCGGTTTGAGCAGAATGCCTTCGATCACGCTGAAGACTGCGATGGTGGCGCCGATGCCCGCCGCCAGGGTCACGAGCGTGACCATGGTGAACAGAGGAGCGCGCATCAGACGCCGCAGAACCTGTTTCAGTTGGGTTGCGAACTCCATCGTTTTTCGCTCCTCGCTCGCGGGCGCACGTTTCCCCGTAACGGACAGGTACGTAACGCAATCGGTCCCGGTTCCGGCCGTTGTCCCGGCGCAGCCGATCTGTGACGAGTGGTCCGATGGCCCGGCGCGCCAGGTCAGGCCTGTTCGCGAAACAGGGGAACCGAGTGGCTAGCTGCCGAATCGTGCCGCGCCGCGCGCCTTCGCTTTGGCCGCTTCTTCTTCGCGACTCTTCGGCGGCGCGCCGGTCGTCATCGCGTGCAGCAGCCGTGACGATGCAGCGCTGATTTCGTCCAAAGCCGCGTTGAAGGCGGACTCATTGGCCTGCGACGGCTTGTTGAAGCCGGTAATCTTGCGCACAAACTGCAGCGAGGCGGCGCGAATCTCATCGTCCGTCACCGGCGGCTCGAAGTTAAAAAGAGGCTTGATGTTGCGGCACATAGATCCTCACCCCGCTACGCTCGCCGGCTCGCGCAGCCATCCATACAGTGGAAACTGCTCGGCCAGCTCCAGCACCTGTCCACGAACGCGCGCCAAAGCCGCTGTGTCCGTCCGGTGGTCGAGCGCAAACGCGATCCAGCCTCCGATCAGCTGCATCTCCTTCTCCTTCATCCCGCGGGTGGTCAGCGCCGGCGTGCCGATGCGGATCCCCGACGGTTTCAGCGGCGGATTCGTATCGAACGGAATCGCATTCTTGTTCACCGTGATGCCCGCGTCGTGCAGCGCCGTTTCCGCTTCACTGCCCAGCATCCCCTTCGCGAAGACATCCACCAGCATCAGGTGCGTATCCGTGCCGCCCGAGATGATGCGGTAGCCAGCATTGGCCAGGGTTTCGGCCAGCACCTTCGCATTGGCCACAATCTGCGCGGCGTAGCTTTTGAAACCCGGCTGCAGCGCTTCACGAAACGCGACCGCCTTCGCCGCGATGATGTGCACCAGGGGTCCACCCTGCTGGCCCGGGAAGACCGCCTTGTCGATGGCCGGTCCCAGCTCCTGCCGGCACAGGATCATCCCCGCGCGCGGCCCGCGCAGCGTCTTGTGCGTCGTCGTCGTCACGATCTGCGCGTGCGGCACCGGCGACGGGTGAACGCCGCCCGCCACCAGCCCGGCAAAATGCGCCATATCCACCAGCAGCAGCGCGCTGGCCTTATCGGCAATCTCCCGCATGCGCGCAAAGTCGAAGAACCGCGGATACGCACTGCCGCCGCCGATGATCACCTTCGGCTTCTCGCGCAGCGCAATCTGCTCCAGTTCGTCGTAATCGATCGTCTCCGTGTCCCTGCGCACGCCGTACGAGACCACGTGATAGAGCTTGCCTGAGAAGTTCAGCTTGTGTCCGTGCGTCAGGTGCCCGCCCATGGCCAGATCGAGGCCCAGAATCGTGTCGCCCGGCTGCAGCACTGCCGCATAGGCCGCGGCATTCGCCTGCGAGCCGGAATGGGGCTGCACATTCGCATACTCGGCGCCAAAAATCTGCTTCGCACGGTCCCGCGCCAGGTTCTCCACTACATCGGCGTACTCGCATCCGCCGTAGTAGCGGCGTCCCGGATAGCCCTCGGCGTATTTGTTGGTGAACACGGAGCCCGCGGCTTCCAGTACCGCGCGGCTCACGAAGTTCTCCGAGGCAATCATCTCCAGCCCCTCGTGCTGGCGGCGCACTTCGGCATCAATCGCAGCGGAGACTTCCGGATCGTCCAAGGGGAGGGTACGAGACATAGCGTCTGGCATGAAGGAATTGTAACGGGAAGCCTCGCCGGAGCGTGCAGGGTGGATTCTCTCGTCGACCGCGACGGGCGCCACCGCTCGCACAGAGCCTGGTTCGGACGTGGCTAATCGTGCGGTGGCAATGGCTCCGGCCACTGCACCACTGCGAATTTCCCGTTGGGTGCGCGCGTCAGTACCGGGGCGTACAGCCCCAGCAGCGTCCTTCGCCACCAGTCGCCGCTCAGCCGCTTCTCGTCCAGCGTGGTGAACCAGTACTGCCAGAGCACCGCACGCACATACTTCGGCGGCGCCTTCGCGAACGGATTGTCCCTGAACAGCGCCAAAACGTCCGGGTCTCCTTCCAGCAGACGCTCTTCGGTCAGCGGCACGATCTCCGCGTTCTGGAAATCCGTCAGCGAGGCAAACCACAGGTTCCAGTCAAAGCGCGGCTGGTAGGGCGCGTAGATGCCGGGCGCCTCATTCACGGCCTGCGGTTTGTGCAGGAAGAGGTACGGCGTCCAGTTCTCCCCGTCGTTCGAGCCCTGGAACTCGATCTCGTAGCGCCCGCGCGTCATCACCGCGAACAGCCCGTACTGATTCGCGATGCGCAGCGGCTCCAGCGCCGTAATCGGCAGGGTGAAGAGCGGGAAGTCCGGCCACGGCATCCGCACCAGTTCGCCCGTGGTTGCGTAGAAGATCCACGTCAGCAGGACAGCGGTCACGGCAAGCCGGATGGCGCGCACATGGCCCCACACGCCGCGAAACCGCTCCGCCAGACTCCTCTCCGGCTCCTCCTCCTTGTCCGCGCGTTTCTTCTCCCATTCCGGCGTGGTGAGGATGGAAAGCCGTTCCTCAGCCACCGTGACCGATTCCCGCGGAACCTGCGCCTCCAGCGGATCGCGGAAGCGCCCTGGGATCCACGAGAACAGGCTGCGGTCGTCCAGCAGCAGGAAGCCGAGGAACAGCACCAGGTAATTGAGGAAGGCGTAATTCGCGGTCAGGATCACGCCCATCTCCCAGGGCGTGACGATACAGAAACAGATCAGCCGCACACGGCGGGGCAGGAACAGCATCCACACAATGGCCAGCTCCATCACCAGCGTGCCGCCGGCCGTCGCCACTTGGAACCAGTGCGGAAAATGCTGCACATACCAGCCGAGGAAGGTCGGCAGCGGCCCGTTCTGGTAGTACTCGTCCATTGCCGTCAGGTGCCGCCACTCCGGATCGCCGGAGAGCAGCTTGACGATCCCGGATTCGAAGTAGATCCGGAACCACTCGTACTGGAGCAGAAACAGCGCAGCTCGTGGGGGCGGCGAAGCGATCCCCCACCCCGGCCACAGCCCGCGCGGCGCGAAAAAGAGCGCAAGGAACCCGGCCTCCAGCAGCATCCCGTCCGACTGGTAGCTCGAGAAGTCCCCTGCCGCGGTGACAAACGACAGAAAGCAGACAAAGCAGACGAGGAAACTGAACCGCGGCCAGACGTTGAAGAAGGCGAGAACCGATGCGATCAGGCCCGCCCATACGACGGCCATCATCATGGTCGACCCGGACGAGATCCAGAACAGAGTCGGCGCGTACCAGAACCGGCTCAGGTCGGGCGCCTGGCGCTCGATCGCGGAGAGCAGATGTCCCGCAGGCAAAATCCCGTTCGTGCCGATCAGTCCTAAAATCTGAAAAAACAGCGCCAGAAACGCCGAGAAATAGATACCCGCCAGCGCGCGCAGAAAAATCCAACGCGGGGCAAACCGGTTACGCGGGCCGGAGTCCCGGTCGAAGAGCCACCGGATCACATTGAGGGGTGTCCGTTCCATGCGTTCGCAGAGTCAGGGCAAGCAAAGAACTTCAGGGTTTCTCCTGCGATCATACGGCGTCAGCGCGTCGTGGAGTGCGCGGACGAATAAAGAGAGTGACGAGGGCCAGCAGAAAAATCAGCGCGATCAGGGTCTGCGAAATCACGCAGTAGAGGCACCACACCTCGAGTACGTGGGCCTCGATGTTGCTCAGATAAAGGGCGAAGCCCAGCGCTCCGGCAGCCAGCACCACCGTCAGCGCGCGTTGCCGCAGGAGCGAAAACAGCGCGATCGCCGCGTAGCCCAGGATGCCGACCAGGGCCACGGGAAACCCGGTGCGCGGCGCCGGGCCAGTTATGGCTCCCGGGTGGCGCGCGTCGCGCAGGTGCCACAGAATTCCGGGCACCACCGCGTACGAGCTGCGGTTCACCGTTCCGCAATCCCAGTGGGAGTTGATATCGCACGGCTCGACGCCCGTCGAATCATGCACGTGAAGGGCGAGAGCCGACACAACAACGCCAGCCAGAGCAAGGAGAACAATCGCGTAACGCATCACCCTACAGGGTACAGCCGCGCCGCAGCGCCCAACCATCAGGCCGCGGCCGCAGCCTTACTGGAAGAACACAATCAGAACGAACAGGAACAGCCAGAACAATCCCATGGCGTGCCAGTACCACGCCGTGCAGTCCACCGCGATCTGCCGCAGCTCCACGCGCCGGAACCGGAACATTGCCACCAGCGCGAAGACCAGCGCGCCGATGCCCAGCAGCAGGTGGACGCCATGGGTCCCCGTCACGAGATAGAAGAAATAGCTGTTGGGATTCGACGAGAAGAACAGCCCCTGCTGGGCCAGTTGCTGCCAAGCCATCCACTGGCCGGCCAGGAACAGGCACCCCAGAACAATCGTGGCGATCAGCCACGGCGCCGCACGCCGCACCGCCGGCCGTCCCAGTCCCAGCCACTCCTCCATAATGTCGATCTCATGAAAAAGCTGCCTCCGCGCCACCTCGATGGTGACCGCCGACAGCAGCAGGATCGCCGTATTGATCCACAGGATGGGCGGCGCGTTCAGCGGGTGCCAGTCCGAGATGACGTTGTCGTTGGCGGCAATATGCACCGAGCTTTGCCGCACGAAGAACGCACTTACCAGAACGGCAAAAAACACCAGATCCGCGGCCAGGATCGAGAAAACCGCCATCCGGTAGCGCATCAGCTGTTCGCGCGGTCCGTGCCGGCGCGAATGCCGTGAGTCCCAGTTCTCGTCCCCTCCGCCTCCCCCCGTCGGCCGCCGATCGACCGGGGGTTTGCCGCCAAAACCGGGATCCTTCCGCTCGGTCTCAACGGTGTGGCGGGTGAAGGTGGCGGGCATTGGGGGCTCCGATTCGAGTTCTAAAAGCTTATACCGCTTTGGCTGAGGATGAACACTCCCTTGGACGGGAGGCGGCATCAAAAAGGTTTTTCCGGCTTCCACTGGGGCCGAAAATCCTCACGCGATCCGCTGCTCGTTCCCGGGTAGTCCGTACCGTAATCGTAGGGGCCGCCGCTGATGATGGGATGCTCCGCCGGCGACCACTCAGGGGTTGTGGCCCGCCAGGGATTCGCGCCAGCCGGCGCCACCCTGGCCCGAGCGCTCCAAAATACATTGAAAAGGAAGACCAGCTGCGCCGCCGCCAGTAAGAACGCCGACCAGGTGATTCCGCGTTCCACCGGCAGAAGCCTGGCAAACGACTCCACCGGTCCGGCCAGCTGCGCATAGTGGCGCGGCTCGCCCGCCAGTCCTGCCAGATGCATGGGAAAGAAGGTCCCATAAGCGGCAATCAGCGAAATCCAGAAGTGGATTTGTCCCAGGGCCTCGTTCATGCGCCGCCCCGTGAGCAGCGGATACCAGTAGTAGATGCCGGCAAAGATGGAGAAGACTCCCGCCATCGCCATGACCAGATGGAAGTGCGCCACGACAAAAAAGGTGTTGTGCAGGTAGGCGTCCAGCGCCGGCTGCGCCAGAATCGGCCCCGTCAATCCGCCCGCGATGAAGAACGACAGAAAACCCAGGATGAAAAGGCTGGGCGTGTTGATGCGCAGCCGCCCGCGAAACAGCATCGCCAGCCACGTGAGCACCTCCGCCGAGCTGGGAATCGCAATCGCCATCGTCGTCAGGCCGAATGCCGTTCCTGCGTAGGGGTTCATCCCCGTTACAAAGATGTGGTGTCCCCACACGCCCAGTCCCAGCACTCCGATCAGCAGCGTCGCCGCGACCATAAACCGGTACGCAGGCACCGGCCGCCGTGTGAAATTTGCCAGCAGCGAGGAGGCCAGGCCCATCCCGGGCAGAATCGTGATGTAAACCTCCGGATGTCCGAAGAACCAGAACAGATGCAGCCACAGCATCGGCGAGCCCGAGCCGCCCGCCCGCGGAATGCCATTGACCACCAGCCCCGCGGGCAAAAAGAAGCTGGTGCCGAGGTGCCGGTCGCTGAAGAGCATCGCCGCCGCAACAAAAAGCGCCGTAAACGCAATCACCGTCAGACCCGATGAAGCCAGCCACGACCAGACCGTCAGGGGCAGGCGCCCGAAGGTCATCCCCTCCCCACGCCGCGCGAGGATCGTCACCAGAAAATTGACCGACGAAAGGACCGCGGCGAGGCAAAACAGAGTGATGCTCGCCAGCCACAGATCCATCCCCGTTGCCTGCCCCGGCCCGGCGCTGGCCAGCGCGCTCAGGGGCGGGTAGCTCGTCCAGCCTGAGATCGGCGCCCCCTCCGGCACGAAAAACGCTCCGAGCAGGACCAGCAGGGAAGCCAGCGTGATCCAGAAGGCCGCCGCATTCAGCCGCGGCAACGCCATCCCCCGGCCGCCGATCTGCGCCGGCAGCACCAGATTCGGAAATGCGCTTTGCGGGACCACCGTCAGCACAAAGAAGATCATCAGCGTGCCATGCATCGTCACCAGCGCCAGGTAGTCCTCCGGCCGGATGACGCCATAGAGCGGCATCGCTACCGTGGGCCAGGTCCGGTGAATCCGAATCAGCAGCGACAGGAGCGTCCCCGTTACCACCGCCAAAAGGCTCAGATAGAGGTAGAGCCGCGCCAGCGCCTTCGGCTCCGTCGTGAAGATGTGGCGCCGCAGACTCATCGTTCTGCCCCGGGAGCCGGCGCTGCCGCCGCGCTCAGAACCGCGTTCTCCCTTGCGTTGAGCCAGGAGTCGAACTGCTCGGGCGATACGACGCGCAGCCGCGCCTGCATGCGATAGTGGCCCAGCCCGCACACCTGCGAGCACAGGATCACGTAGTCGCCCGGCACCGTCGGCGTGAAGTGCAGGTGGCTCGTCATGCCCGGTACCGCGTCCTGCTTCAGCCGCATCCCCGGCACGAAGAAACCGTGGATCACATCCTGCGATCGCAGCGTGATGTCGACCGGCTGCCCCGCCGGCAGCACCAGCATCGACGACACGACGTCGTCCGCGGCATGCGGATCTGCCGGGTCCAGCCCCAGCGGATTCCCCGTGGGCGCGCTGACCAGCGCCGGTTTAGTCGTCCCGAAAATTCCGTCGCGCCCCGGATACCGGAAGTACCACTGGAACTGCACTCCGGTGACTTCAACCTGCATTGCCGGGCCACACGCCGGTTGTTCCCGGCGCGCCGCCCACAGGCGGTGGCTGCTCACCAGCATCCACACGTAGAGCGCGGCGATGGCGAGCAGGGGCAGAACATGCGCAAGAAAGTAAGTGCGTCCCGCATGGGCCGGCGCAGTTCTGGCGCTGCTCCCGGACCGAATCAGCCAGGTGCGAACCAGCGCTGCCACCAGCAGCACCTGCGCCCCAACAAAGAGCCAGAAGATGATGGAGAGATTCCAGCCCAGAAGGTGATCGAGGGCAACACCGCGCAGCGCGCCGTTGGGTGGAAGCCAGTTCATGAAAATCGGCCCGTCGCCGGCACGTAGCCGGTGGCGGAACACTCAGGCTAACAGTTCAGGACGAAGAATCTGCAGCTCGGCTCGCCTGGGTCACGGTTGTGCGGAGCGCGTTCGCCTCGACGGCCAGTCGTTCACCAGTTCCACAAACCTCCGGTGCACGCGCCGGTCCGCGGACAGCTCCGGGTGAAACGTCGCCGCTATGATGTGCCCCTGCTCCACCAGCACCGGAAAGCCGTCGCGCTCAGCGAGAACCTGCACGTCGTCGCCGGTCTTCGCGATCCGCGGCGCGCGAATGTACACCATCTCCAGCGGCCCGCCCGGCAGCTTCGTCTCTCCGGTCTGGATCGCCGAGTCGATCTGCCGCCCGTAGGCATTGCGTTCCACGGTGGCGTTCAGCACGCCCAGGCTGGCCTGCGGAGGATGCGTCACTTCTTTCGCCAGCAGGATGCACCCGGCGCAGGTCCCGAACGTCGGTTTGCTTTGGACGAACTCCCGCAGCGCCGCCAGAAATCCCCCGCGCTCCAGAAACCTCAGAAACGTCGTCGACTCGCCGCCCGGAAGGATCAGCCCGTCGATCCCCGCCAGTTCCTCCGGTTTGCGCACCAGCAGCGGCTCCGCGCCTGCCTCGCGCAGCGCCTGCGCATGGGCCTCGTAGTCGCCCTGAAGGGCGAGCACGCCGATGCGGGGCAGGGATGCCAGATTCTGGTGGTCAGGCGGTGTCATTTATCGATCATCGTTTCTTGTTCGCTGTGCCACTTCGGCGAGAAGATCGGCCAGCAGACGAGGGGACACAAAAACTTGGTCGACAGCAATTTTTCGATGATTTCCTGCAAGTCCACCAGGTTTTGAATACCTGCGAGCCGTAACACCCCGAGAGTTCCGGTAACGGTCAGCTTTCTCTTCTCAGCTTCTTCGCGCGCCTCCGCGTCATCGATGAGAATCAAATCGGCGTTCAGCTGGAGGGCGAGTGCAATCCCTTCGCTCTCGCCCCGACCCAGATTCCGGATGGGCAGGATATCACCCGCCGCAGCCTGGATGTGAAGCCAGTCCGGTCGAACAGCTGCCCATCTCCGGACGGCTTCGGGCGCATCAGGGTCGCTTAGTTCTTCCGGCACGGCGGGCGGAATGACAATCGCGCCGAACAACTTCGACAGCAAATCGTCGTGGCCGATTGTGACGAGATAGTTGAGAGGCGAGGTATCAGCGACAACAATCATGCCGGACGCTTGGGTCTATCAAGCTCTCCCAATAGCTGGTCCGTCACCGCAATGTCCTTCTGCAGATCCTCGCTGGAGTAATTCAGGTACACGCCGTGTTCCTTCAGAAATGCATGAACCTGCATCGGCGTGCCGAACCCCAGCAGGTGTTGGACCTGGCCCCCACCAAGCCGGCGCGACCGATAGCCTTCGAGAGCGATAGCTTCCAGCGCAACGCGGGGCAGATCGTTTGCAGCGAGCGCTGCCGCGATTTCATCGGGCAATTCGACCTGAATCTGCACGGTCACTCCTTTCGCTACTCCCATGGCGAAGCCGCATCGCGCGGCCGGCCTACCAGCCCCTGGTCTGCAGCAGTTGCTTCTCCTCAATCGCCGCAGCCGCCAAACCCTTCATCGTTCCCGTCACCAGCTCAGAAACTTCAGCGACGATCTTCGGGTCGTTGTAGTGCGTCGTCGCAATCACGATCGCCTTCGCGCGGGAAACCGCCTCTTCGCGCTCCTTCGCATTTTTCTCCACGTCGAGCGGCGTCGCCCGCTCCTTCATGAAGATTCCCGACCCCACGAAGATCGCCTCGGCCCCCAGCTGCATCATCAGCGCCGCATCGGCCGGCGTCGCAATGCCTCCCGCCGAGAAATTCGGCACCGGCAGCCTGCCTGTCTGCGCGACCATCCGGATCAGCTCGTACGGCGCCTGGTGTTCCTTCGCCGCCGTGTACAGCTCCTGCTCCGAGAGCACCGTCAGCGCCTTCATCTCCCGCACGATCTGGCGCATGTGCTGCACCGCATGCACGACGTCACCCGTGCCCGCTTCGCCCTTGGTCCGGACCATCGCCGCGCCCTCGGCAATCCGCCGCAGCGCCTCGCCCAGATTCCGTGCCCCGCACACAAACGGCGTGGTAAAGGCATGCTTGTCGATGTGATGCGCCTCGTCGGCGGGCGTCAACACTTCGCTCTCGTCGATGAAGTCCACGCCCAGCTCCTGCAGAATCTGCGCCTCGGCGAAATGTCCGATGCGCGCCTTGGCCATCACCGGGATCGAAACCGCCTCAATGATGCCCTTGATCAGCTTCGGGTTCGCCATGCGCGCCACGCCGCCCTCGGCGCGAATCATCGCCGGCACGCGCTCCAGAGCCATCACCGACACCGCGCCGGCCTCTTCGGCGATCCGCGCCTGCTCCACGTTCATCACGTCCATGATGACGCCGCCCTTCAGCATCTCGGCGAGCCCGACCTTCAGCCGCAGCGTGGTCGGAGAATTGGGGGCGTGGTGGCCGTTGCCGTTGTGGATCTCTGTCATGATCGATCTCCCT
>DATJNE010000186.1:0-4160 GCA_035508305.1 Acidobacteriaceae bacterium
CGGATATGAGGTAGAAGTCAGGTTCAGGGCTCATACTCTTGGGGACTTCGGGGACATGGTACGAAGTGAGGATTTCGCACTGTCGGCCACTATACCAGCAGATGGCACGATTTGCCCGCGCGGTTGCCGTCGGCCGTGCATACCACGTCACGCAACGCTGCATTGATCGTCAGCGGGTCTTCTTCACCGACGCCGACCGCCGCAGCTACCTTGACCTGCTCGTCGTCTACGCCGCCCAGGCCTTCGTACAGCAATTGGAGAAGGAACTGCGCCGGCCATTGACTCCCCGTCAGGGCCTGCGAAACGACCTCTGCAATGCCTGCGCGGCGGCCTTCTGATTTTTAACTTCGTACCATGTCTCTCTGTTTGAATGGATAGGTCAGAAGAGGAGGAGCGCTTGGTGTACAAAAGGTTGAACTCAGCGGAAGGCTGATTCAGAGTCAAACCCAAGGAGGCTCCTCAGAGACTAAATGTATTACATCGGCTTGGACATTCACAAAAAGACGATCAGCTATTGCATCAAGGACCTGTCCGGCAAGGTGTTCGGCGAAGGGGAGGTGGCGGCCACGCGAGCAGATGTGGATCGGTGGATGCGCGATCTTCCCCAGCCCTGGACAGTGGCCATGGAGGCGACCCTGTTCACCGGCTGGGTGTACGATCAGTTGCGGCCGCAGGCAGCGGCAGCGAAGGTAGCGCATCCGCTCATGCTGCGTGCCATTGCCGCGGCGAAGAAGAAGAACGACCGGGTAGACGCCGCCAAGATTGCCGACTGCCTGCGATGCGACTTTCTGCCGGAGTGTTACATGGCATCGAGTGCGACCCGCGAGCGCCGGCGCACGTTGCGCTACCGGAATCTGATGGTTCGTCAACTGACGCAGCTCAAGAATAAGATGGCTGGACTGCTGATGGAAGCCGGCGTCAGTTACAACAAAGCCAAGTTACATCAGCCAGGTTACTTCACTGAGTTACTAGCTACGAATCAGGAGATCGATAAGTCGCTGCAGCCGCTGCTGAGACTGAACCGCGAGATGCTGGTGCGGCTGGAGAAGACCGAGCGTGGGTTGCTGAAAGCGTTGACCAGGGATGGTCAACTGGCGGAGCGGGTGAAGCGATTGATGAGCATTCCGGGGATTGGGCCGGTGACGGCGCTGACCTGGGTGTTGGAAGTGGGCGATGTGACGCGCATGACTTCGGTGAAGGATGCGATCAGTTATTGCGGGCTGTGCGGGGCCGAACGCAGCTCGGCTGGCGTCGCGCAGCGGACGCCGCTCTCCAAACAACGCAACCCGCATTTACAGACGGTGCTGGTGGAGGCGGCCAAGCTGGCGCCGCGGTGGAACGCGGACTTAGCGCTGGTCTACGAGAAGGAAAAGCAGAAGGGAAACCATAACCGGGCGACCTTGGCTGTGGCCCGGAAGTTAGTGGCGTACTTACTGGCGGTGGACCGCGGGCAGCGAAACTTTGTAGTGAAAACGGAAGCTGCCGAGAAGCAACAAAGCGCCGCCTAACTAAGAGTAGAAGGCGGAGAAAGAGGAAACGGATTCGATCAGCGCGCATCCTGCCAGGCCTTACCGCTCGGGGACTGGGCGACGGAGAGCGATCTCCCGAGGCTCCCAACTCTCTGTTTTGAGGCTGGCAGGGAAACACAAACTCAATCTTCTGTGAAGGCCCGCGTGCCGGGCCCGAGACTGCAAATGGATGTCTGGTTCAGCGCCCTGCTGGAACCGCTGCCGAGAGGCAGAAACGCGGGCTGAGAGAACCGAAGTGTGTGGATTTTCGCGCTCCTCCTGAGCGCGTCAGGGGGATGTTTTTTCCCTTGACAAAGACCTATCATGGATGTCCCCGAAGTTCCCGAAGTTCCGAAGTTCCTAGCCACCCGCGCAGCCCGTGCCGACATCCCCCCGCATTTATCCCTACTGCACCAAAGGCACCGGAAGATGTTGAACTGGAAGTTTACAAGAATGCTCCACCTGTTCATCCGTTTTCTGGTAATTCCGCTGGCCGCTTCCTTCCTGGCGCTCGGCGCGGCCACCGTCACTTTGCCCCTTCCGGAGATGGCGGTGCCCAAAACCAGCAAGCCACCCACGATCGACGGCGATCTGAAGCCGGGCGAGTGGGATCAGGCCGCCGCCTGCACCGGATTCGTAAAGGCCTTTGACGGCGCCTTGTCCCGTGCGCAAAGCACCGCCTGGATCACCTACGACGACAAATACCTCTACGTCGCGTTCCGAAACTACCGCAGCGAACAACTGGCCATCATCTCCGTCAGCGGCCGCCGGTCCGACGACGATGCGATTGTGGCCGACCCCTCCAACGAAATCTGGATCAGTCCCGCCACCACGCCCGCCACAACCTACCAGACGGTGGTCAATGCTTACCCCGCCGTGCTGGACGTCAAGATGATTCCGTCTCTCGGCTTCACCTCCAGATCCTGGTCTGGCCGGTGGGAGGTTGCCTCGCGGCAGAGTGCCGAGGGCTGGACCATCGAGGCCCGTGCGCCCATAGCTGCCTTCGGTTTCGACCACATCGCCGATGGCGCTACCTGGCGGGCCTTGTTCGCCACCGACGTCCTCGCCGATGGAACCGGGTTCCGGGCATGGGCCCCCGGCGGCGCCTTCGCCGATATCGCCCGCCATGGCTTTCTGCACTTCACTGCACACGGGCCCGCCTTCCAGTTGCTCGACGTCGAAAGCCTCTCGAGCGGCCGGCTCAACGTGCCGATTGCCGTCTCGGCCTCGGATGCCGGCAGCGCGGAAGTGACGGTCACCATGCGCTTCGGGACCGGCGCCGAGCCAGCGGCCGGTGACACCGTTCTCGCCAAGACACTCTCGGTAGCCGCGGGCCATCGCGAAGAGTATGTCTTCAATTCCGCCACCAACGGCTATCAGCGAATCCCCGCCGCCGGATTCTGCACCATCACGGCCAAGTCCGGCAGCACGATCTTGTACCACCAGGTCATCCCCTACACCGTCGACGGCTATGTGCGGCATCCCCCCGCGAGAGTGCTCGCGAAGCCCTACCAAGATGCATTCGGCCTGGACGCCTCCTACGCTCCGCTATCGAAGCAGTTGGTGGTGAAGATCGACCGTTATTACATGCCGAATCGCACTTCCGTCGCCCACGGCCGGGTCGAACTGAGGGACACCGCCACCGGCAAGGCCGTTGCAGAGCGCCCCATCTCGCCCTTCTGGCAAGACTATTCGGAGTTCCCCCTCGATCTGGCCAGCCTACGAGTGCCGATTGCCACTGATGTTCTGAGCCCGCCACCCGCGGTGTATCAGCTACAAGCCGTCCTGTCCGATCACAACGGCCATGACGTAGCCACCGTCACCAAGCCCGTCAAGCTCGAGGGCTACCAGTTCTCCTGGCTCCCGAACGACGTCGGCATCTCGGACAAGGTGATCCCGCCGTGGAGCCCAGTTCGTTGGGATGCAGCCACGGTGTCGCTCTGGAACAAGCGTTATGTGATGACCGGCGCAGGACTCGCCGAGAAAGTGACCAACTCAGGCATCCCGCAATTGACTGGTCCCATGCGAATAGAGGCAGTCGTGAATGGCGCCCTTGTAACTCTCGCCGGCGCCTCACCCACTTTGATCCGACAGGCCGATGCCTTCGTCGAATTAAAAGGAACCAGCAAATCCGGCCCCCTCACAGTAGACGCCCGAACCCGCATTGAGTTCGATGGCTTCGTCTGGAACACCATGACCATCCAGCCCACTTCCGCCAATGTCGGCCGCCTCTCTCTGGTTGTCGACATGCCCGAAAGTGAGGCGCCCTCCTTTGTCACCACCAGCGGCGGATGGTCCTCTTATTTCGGCTCGACCCCGGATAAGTGGGACTCCCGCGATTCCTCCCTCACCAGCATGGTCGGCAATTTTGTCCCCTACGTGTTCCTCACCGATTCCTTTCGCGGATTCTCCTGGTTCGCGGACAACACCAAGGGTTGGCGCCTCGACCCTGCATTGCCCACCCAGGAGTTGCGCCGCCACGATGGCCTGGTCACGCTCCGCGTAAATTTCATCAACAAAGCCGGCCCAATCGACAAAGCGCTGAAGGTGGAGTACGGCTGGATGGTCACGCCGCAAAAGGCCCAACCCCGGGCGTGGCGCGCCTATCTGATCAGCGGCCGGAAATATTTTCCGCAGGCAACGCCGGTCTTC
>DATJNE010000187.1:0-13680 GCA_035508305.1 Acidobacteriaceae bacterium
CCCCGGCGCAAGCCGTCAAACAGCGGTGAATTCAGGGTGGGCAGGATCAGGTCGGTCAGAATCCGCGGATAGAGTCCAACGATCAGCGTGCACGCCAGCAGAAGCAGCGCGCCCAGCTTTTCCGGCGCGGTGATCGGCGGCAGAACATGCTCCGCAGCGCCGGGCGTCGGCTCGCCGTAGAACGCTTTCATCAGCGCGCGCCACGTGAATGCTATTCCAACGAGGATCCCGAACCCGGCGACGAATACCATCCACGCAAACGACTGCCAGGCGCCGACGAGGACCTGGAACTCCGCAATGAAACCGCTGAAACCGGGGAGGCCGATGGAGGCCATGGCGGCGAGGATGAAGGTGACGGCGGCGAAGGGAATGGCGTGGGCCAGGCGCATCGGGCCGAGCTCGTTGAGGTCGCGGGTGTGGGTGCGGTCGTAGACCATGCGCCCCACCACGGCGAACAGAAGGCCGGCGATTACGCCGTGCGAGAACATCTGCAGCACCGCGCCGTCGAGGCCGATCTGCGTGAGCGTCATCAGCCCCAGCAGCACAAAGCCCATGTGCGAAACGCTCGAGTAGCCGATGACGAATTTGAAGTCGCGCTGCACCAGCGCCACGCTCGCGCCGTAGACAATTCCGATCACCGCCAGCAGCGCGAAGACCTCGCGCCACGAGCCGAGACCCAGCACGCGGAAACCCCACGGATCCATGCCGGCAGGGAAGAGCATCATGGCAACGCGCAAACACCCGTAGGCGCCCAGCTTCATCACCACCCCGGCCAGCAGCATGGAGGCCGCCGTGGGAGCCGCTGCGTGTCCGGTCGGCGCCCACGTGTGGAACGGCCACATGCCGGCCAGCACCGCAAACCCGACAAACACCAGCGGGAAAAGCGCCATCTGCAGGTGCGTCGAGAAGTGCGCCACGGTCAGCGCCTCGAAGCTCAGGCTCCGCCCGCCCGATGCAACCCACGTCGCCACCATCCCGGCCAGCACCAGCGCGCTGCCGGCAAAGGAGTAGAGCGCCAGCTTCATGGCGGCGTATTCGCGCTGGGATCCCACATCGTCGCCCGTCGCCCCGCGCCTGGCCGATCCCCAGATCGCGATCAGAAAATACTTCGGGATGATCGCGATCTCGTAGAACACGAACAGCAGAAACAAATCGAAGCTGAGAAAGACCCCGTAAACACCGCCGATCAGGACCAGGTAAAACGCGAAGAACTCCTGCGTTCGCTTCTCGATATTCCACGAAAACAGGATGCCCGAGGTCGCCGCGAGACCGGTGAGCAAAACCAGCGTGAGACTGATGCCATCCGCCGCCAGGTGATACGAGAGCCCGAGTTGCGGAATCCATGCGTGGTTCGCGACGGTCAGCAGTTCGCCCGGCTGCCAGTGGTTCCAGGTCGCCAGCCCGATGCCCAGCCCTGCCACCGCCGTCGCCAGCGCCACCCAGCGCGCCAGCGCCTTCGATGGGCTCAGCCGCGCCGCCAGGGCGCCGAGGAACGAAATGTAAATCGTCCAGGCGAGCATCAGAACCTCATCCCCAGCACCCACTGCATGACGGCGCCGTGCACCATACCCGTGATCAGCTGCGGATACAGCCCCAGCACGAACATCAGCCCGATCACCGGCGCCAGGGCCAGCCGTTCGGTCAGCGTCAGGTCCGCCATCGTCTCCCACCTCGGGTTCACCGGCCCGGCAAAGACCTTCTGGATCACCGTCAGCAGAAAGACCGCCGTCATCAGGAGCCCCAGCACGGCGATCGACGAGGCAATCGGCGCCAGGGGAAACGCGCCCTTGAAGATCAGGAACTCAGCAGGGAAGCCGTTCAACCCCGGCAACCCAAGGGAAGCGAAGATGGCAATCCCCATCAGTCCGGAAAACACCGGGACCACGCGCCGCAGTCCGCCGAACTCCTCCAGCCCGCGCAGCCCGCCGCTCCGCCGTTCCAGCAGCGCGATGAACCAGAACAACGCCGCTGCCGTGAGCCCGTGGCTGAACATCTGCAGCAGCACCCCGGTCAGCGCGGCTTCTTTCTGTGTCGCCAGGGCCATTCCGGGTCCGGTGAACCGCGCTGCCACGCACACGCCCAGCACGCAGTAGCCCAGGTGGTTGATGGACGAGTAGGCGAAGGTTCGCTTCAGATCTTTCTGCACCCAGGCGGCAAAGGCCGGCAGCACGATGCTCGCCACCGCCATCCACAACAACGGCTTCATCGCATGCTGCATCTGCGTGGGGAAGATCGGCAGCAGCACGCGCAGGAACCCGTAGACGCCCATCTTCGACATGGCGCCGGTCAGCAGCATCGTGGTCTCGCTCGACGCCTCGGCATAGGTTGCCGGCAGCCAGGTGTGGAACGGCACCACCGCCGTCTTCACCGCAAAGCCCAGGAAAACCGCCCAGAAGAGCAGCATCGAAAGATGCTCCGGGTTGCCGCTCCAGTGCAGATTCTGCGCCAGGGCCGTGGTCAGCTGGCCCGACTGCCCCAGCTGCGCCAGATGCAGAAAATCGAATTGCCCCGTTGCCAGGAAGATCGCCAGGAACGCCAGCAGCAGCGCCACGCTGCCCACCATGGTGTAGAGAAAGAACTGTGCCGCCGCCCTGGCGCGTCCCTTGCCGCCCCAGAGGCGCACCAGGAAAAATGCCGGGATCAGACTCAGCTCCCAGAAGATGAACCAGTGGACGAAGTTCAGCGCCGTAAATGTGCCAAATAAGCCGGCTTCCAGAAATAACACCAGCGCGAAATACGCCGGCCCATGATTCTCATTCCGCCACGACGCGGCCAGCGACATCAGCACCACCAGCGCACTCAGCACCAGCATCAGCACGCCGAGCCCGTCCACCCCGGCGTGATACGTGATCCCCAGCGCCGGCACCCACGCGTGGATCTCCTCAAACTGCATGCCCGGGTTCGCCGGATCGAGCCCATACCAGAACAGCACGGCCACAGCCAACGCGCCGGCCGCAAAGGTCACCGCAATCGCGCGTGCGACCAGATCGCCGAGCTTGCTCAGCGCCAGCACGGCCAGTCCGCCCACGATCGGAAACAGCGTCAGGAGAGTGATCATCCGCGGCGCCCCCACAACAGCCACACCGCCAGCACCACCAGCGCCGCCGCAATCACCCGCAGATAGGTCTGCACACGCCCATCCTGGAGCCGCGAGAGCAATCGCCCGCCGCGCGACACCTCCCGGCAACCCTCCTCGAAGCCGCCATTGACGACAAAGCGGTCGACGCCTGCATCCAGCCAGCTCACCCCGGTCACGACCCAGCCGACCATCCGCACCGCGCCGCCGAAGATCCAGCGGTCGAGCCACGAAGCGAAGGCTGCGGAGAAGCGCACCAGCGCGATCACCGTCACGCTGTACAACTCATCCACGTAGAGCCGGTTGCCCAGCGCGTGAAACAAGGGCGGCGCCAGCCGTTCCAGAGCGTCGGGATCGGTGGCACGCAGAATCGGCCTGCGCCCGTAGAACCACCACCCCAGCAGCAGCCCGGCAAACACAATCAGCGACGAGGTCACCATCAGCGACATCAGCCCCGGCTCGGAGAATCCGGCCAGGTCGAACTTCGCCGCTCCGCCCGCCAGGAAGGCCTGGAACCACGGCCACGCCGGCGTTCCCACAAACCCGAGAAAGACAGCAAACACGGCAAGAATCGACAGCGGCACCGTCATCACGCTCGGGCTCTCGTGCGGATCCTCGATGGCGCAAACCTCGCCCGGACGTGCCGCCGCCACGGGTTCCACATCCTCGCCGTGCGTTCCGTCGGCGGGTCCATGTCCTGCGGCGGTCGCCGCACCGGTACCTGCATCCGTGAGGTGCTGCGGCCCAAAGAACACGTAGTACATCTGGCGCGTCATATAGAACGCGGTCAGCAGGGCGCCGATCGCTCCCAGATAAAACGGGCCCCGGGAGATTCCCCATCCATGCGCCGCATGCAGAATCGCATCCTTGCTCCAGAAGCCGGCAAACAGCGGAAAACCGCACAGCGCGAGCATGCCCGCCGAATACGTCGCAAACGTGACCGGCATAAAGCGCCGCAACCCGCCCATGTTGCGAATGTCCTGCTCCTCGGTGCAGCCGTGGATCACCGAGCCTGCGCCCAGGAAGAGCAGCGCCTTGAAAAACGCATGGGTGATGAGGTGGAACATACCCACCGCGACGCCGCCCACACCGAGCCCCAGCATCATGTAGCCCAGCTGCGACACCGTCGAGTACGCCAGGATTCTCTTGATATCGTTCTGCGCCACGGCAATACAAGCCGCAAACAGCGCCGTGATCGCGCCCACCCACGCCACCACCTGGAGCGTGCTCGAAGAAGCGGCCATCAGCGGATACACCCGCGCCACCAGATACACGCCGGCCGCCACCATCGTCGCTGCGTGGATCAGCGCGCTGACCGGGGTCGGGCCCTCCATCGCATCGGGCAGCCACACATGCAGCGGCACCTGCCCCGACTTGCCCACGGCTCCGCAGAAGATGAGCAGCCCAATGGCCGTCGAGACCGCCATCCCCGCCACCGTGGCGTGCGCCGCCATCGCGGCCGTGGCGCTTTGCTCCAGGCACCCGCGCCCGTAGTCGTAGAAGACCAGTGTCCCGGTCTGCGCGTAGAGCCACACCATGCCGATCAGCAGCCCCAGGTCGCCCACGCGCGTGGTGATGAAGGCCTTCCTGGCCGCCGCGGCCGCCGCCGGCCGCTGAAACCAGAATCCGATCAGCAGGTACGACGTCAGCCCCACGACTTCCCAGCACATGAACAGCAGCAGCAGGCTGTTGGCGAGCACCACGCCCAGCATCGCCCCCGCAAACAGCGAGAGGAAGCAGAAGAAGCGGGTGAAGTTCTCGTCGTGGGCCATGTAGCCGATGCTGTAGATGAAGATCAGCAGTCCCACAAAGGTGACCATCACCAGCATCACCGCAGCCAGCGGATCGAGCAGCCAGCCCAGCTGCACCCACTCATTGCCGAACTGCATCCACCCAAAATTGCTCACTTGCAGGAACGGATGCGCCAGCGCTTCGGCAAAGGCCATCAGCGCCAGCACCAGCGCGATCGTCATCGACCCGATCGCCAGCCCGGCCGCCAAGCGCCGCTGCGGCCGCCCCAGCAGCGCGCTCAGTCCCGCCGCCAGAATCGGCAGCACCGGAATGAGCCAGAGATTCCGGACGATCCACGCCACATGAATGACCGTGATCATCCCTTCATCTCCGTAATCTCGCTGACGTCGCTGGTGCGCGCATGCCGATAGATGGCCAGGATCAGCGCCAGGCCGACGGCTGCCTCGGCCGCCGCCACCGCGATCGAGAAGATGACGAACATCAGCCCGGTCAGGGCCTCAGGATGGGCGCCGAAGCGCCAGAAAGCGATGAAGTTCAGATTGGCGGCGTTGAGCATCAGCTCAATGCCGGCCAGCACCAGGATCGCACTGCGCCGCGTGAGCGCGCCCGCCAGGCCAACGGAGAACAGCAACGAAGAAACGAGCAGACAACCAGCCAGCGGTGTCATCGCGTGCGCAACTCCCGTCCCGGTTCCGGGCGCGGCAGGGCTCCGGCAGTCGTTCCCGCCTCGCTCGCCCTCTCACGCACCGCCACGATCACCGCGCCGATCATGGCCGCCGTCAGCATCAGAGCGATCACTTCCAGCGGCAGAACGTAGCGCTGCATCAGGGCGAAGCCAATCTCCCGCATGGTGCTCGGCGGCGCGGAGCCCAACCCCGCACTGTGCGCTGCGCCGCTCGTCACAACGGCCCAGGCCAGTACCGCAAATACCGCCAGCGCCAGCACGGCTCCTGCGAATCCTGCGGGCGAAAAAGCCGCCCGGTCCTCCGTCTCGCTGCCGCGGGTCAGCAGAATGGCGAAGACGATCAGAATCGCAATCGCGCCCACGTAGACCAGCAGCTGCGCCAGCCCCGCGAATTCAGCTCCCAGGTTCAGATACAAAGCCGCCAGTCCGGCGAAGGAAACCGCCAGCGCCAGCGCGCAGTGCACCAGACGCCGCAGCGTCACGGCGGCCACTCCTCCAGCCAGCGTCAGGATTGCGAGAATCAGGAAAGAAGCGGTCATCCTTCTTCGTACAAGGTTGCGGCGCACGCCCTGCCGAACCGGGTTCGATTGTCACCCGCGGCGCGGCCTGCTCCGCCGCACCGGGCCTTTCCTACAATTGCACAGCAGCCCCTGGGCGACTGTGACTCCTATCACCAGCCGGCTCGACCGCCCCACGGGTCCTGTTACTCCGCGAAGCGATAGGTTCTTTTCTCGATCTTCCGGCCGCGCTCCAGCGTGCGGGCCAGCAGGATATAAGGAGCAAAAATGACCAGTGCGCAGACCAGCCAGCGTATCACACCCCCCAGCGGCTGCGGCCCCACCACCGCGGGCGAGAGGAAGCGCCACAGGCCCGCCGAGAAAATGACGATCAGGGTCATCGGCAGCATGAATTTCCACGCGAAGTTCATCAGCTGATCCATACGCAGACGCGGCAGCGTTCCGCGTACCCAGATGAACGCGAAGATCAGCGCCAGCAGCTTGCCGAAGAACCAGAGCCACGAGGGAACCCACCGCAGGAAACCCACCGGCGACGACCACCCGCCCAGAAACAGCGTGATCCCCAGGCCGCTCACCGCGAACATCTCCAGATATTCCGCCAGGAAGAACAGTGCGAACTTGAATCCCGAATACTCGATGAAGTATCCCGCGATGATCTCCGACTCACCCTCCGGCAAATCGAAGGGGCTGCGGTTGGTCTCCGCGGTCGCCGCAATCATGAAGAGGATGAATCCCGCCAGGCCCCACGGCTTGAAGACGTTCCAGTGTGCGATGCCGGCCGAATATCGCGCCTGCTGGTCCACAATGCTCACCAGCGACAGCGTGCCTGCGATCATGATGACCGCGACCGACGAAAGAATCAGTGGAATCTCGTAGCTGATCATCTGCGCGATCGCACGCATCGCCCCGAGCAGCGAATACTTGTTGTGGCTCGACCACCCCGCCATGAACACCGCCAGCTCGGTTGCCGCGCCCACCGCGAAGAAATACAGCACTCCCGTGTCCAGATTGACGGCCGCCATATTCCGGCCCACCGGCAGAACGGCGTACGTCAGAAAGACGACGCCGACCAGCACCAGCGGCGCAAGGTAATGGACCACCTTATCCGCGCGGCGCGGGACGATGTCTTCCTTGGTCAGCGACTTCAGCGCGTCGGCCAGCGGCTGGAAGACGCCCCAGGGCCCCACGCGGTTCGGGCCATAACGGTTCTGCATCCGCCCCAGCCCCTTGCGCTCAAAGACCGTCGTGATTGCGAACAGCGCAGCAAAAACCACGATGATCGTGGCCACCGAAATCACAATCGATACCAGCGTCTGCCACGGCGCCGGAACATAGCCGACGATCCAGTGCTTGAGCGTGACGAAAATCTGGTCGGCAGCCTGCGCGGACACATTCATCTCCGCACCGCCGTCTTTCCCATGTTGTTGGTCGCCGGCCGCTGGCCGCTGGCCACTGGCTGCTCTGCTGAACGCCGAGCGCTGAACGCTGTCACCGGGTCACCGCCGGTTCCGTGCTCGCCGCACCGGCTGCTGCCGCCTTCGCCTTCGCCGCTGCTTCGGCCGCCGCTGCCCTGGCCTTCGCCTCTTCGGCTTCCTTCGCGCGCCGCTCGTCGGTTTCCGCAGCCTCCACGGGATGAATCTCCTGGTAGTACTCGTTCGGCTTCGCCAGCTCGGTCTTCGTGTAGAGCAGCCCGCCGAAGCGGTCGCTGGTGCTCAGCTCATACACCTTGTCCATCCGGATCGCGTCGAAGGGGCAAACCTCCACGCAGATCTGGCAGCTCATGCACACCGACACATCGATGTTGAAGACCGCCGGATAGGCCTGCATCTTGCCCACGAAGTCCGGCTTCTTGTCCTTGCTCTTTTCAATGTGGATGCAGCGCGGCGGGCACTCCTTCTCGCAGATCTGGCAGGCGACGCAGCGCAGCCCCGCTTCCGCATCGGTCCCGTCGTAGAGCAGAAACGGAAAGTTCCGCGAAGCCTCCGGCAACTCGTGCCGCTCCTCCGGATACTGCACCGTCGTCAGCCGATCCTTCTCGACATAGCTGCCGAAGAAGTTCCGCGCCGTCTCGACTAACCCCTGAATGATCCCTTCACCGAGCATGAAAAGTCCCCAGTTCCCGGTTCTTCGTCCCCAGTTTGTAGTTGCCAGACAGACCACTAACTACTAACAACTAACAACTGGCAACTTCCATCACCGATCCACTTCTCCCAGCACAATATCCACGCTGCCCAGAATGACCACGACATCCGCGACGTTGTGCCCGAGGCACATGTCTTCAAGGATCGTCAGGTTGATCATGCTGGGCGGCCGTACCCGATAACGATACGGATTCATCGACCCGTCGCTGATCAGGAAGAATCCCAGCTCCCCCTTCGGCGACTCGATCCGCCCGTAGGCTTCGCCCGCCTTCGGCCGCAAGCCGCGCAGGCGCACCTTCGGGTCCATCACCGGTCCCTCGGGAATCTCCTGCAGCGCCTGCTCCAGGATCTTCACCGTCTCCCGCATTTCCAGCAGGCGCATCATGTAGCGGTCGTAGACGTCGCCATGCTCGCCCAGCGGCACCCTGAAGCTGAACCGGTCGTAGATGCCGTAGCGATCCACCTTGCGGATGTCGTAGTTCACGCCGCTGGCGCGCAGCATCGGCCCGGTCACTGCGGCGTTGATCGCCAGCTCCCGAGGGAGGATTCCGGTGCCCTGCGTCCGCGCCATCAGGATCTCGTTCGCGCGCAGCAAGGCCTCGTATTCATCCACAAATCCCGGCAGCCGCCCGACCAGGGCCCGCACTTCGTCCAGCCATTCCTTCGTCGCGTCCACGCGCAGCCCGCCGAAGCGCATGTAGTTGCACATCATGCGCGCGCCGCTCAGTGATTCGAACAGGTCCAGAATCTTTTCCCGTTCGCGGAAGGCATACATCAGCGGCGTGCCGCTGGCGCCCATGTCCTGCAGCAGAAATCCGATCAGTCCGGCGTGGTTCTGGAAGCGCGTCAGCTCGGCCACGATCACACGGAGATATTCCGCGCGCTCCGGCACCTGCAGCCCCGCCAGCTTCTCCACCGCCAGCACGTAGCCCCAGTTGTTCGTCATTGAGCACAGATAGTCGAGCCGGTCGGTGTAGGGAATCGCCGCCAGATACGCCCCGTGCTCGGCGATTTTCTCGTGGTTCCGGTGCAGATACCCGAACACCGGCTTCAGCTTCACCACCCGCTCGCCCTCGAGCCTGACATCCATCCGGAAAACGCCGTGCGTCGAGGGGTGATGCGGCCCCATCGACACTTCCATGATTTCGCCTTCTTCCGGCTCGTAGACATCCCGGTCCAGCAGCGCGTCCCTCATGCGTGCGCCTCCGGCCCGGTCGCCTGCACTTCAATATGAGGGATCTCATCCGCCGGCGGAACGTAGTCCTTGCGCATCGGATAATCCCTGAATCCATCCCACATCAGGATTCGCCGCAAATCCGGGTGCCCGTCGAAGACGATGCCGTACAGATCGAAAGCCTCGCGTTCCTGGAACTCGGCGCCGCGCCACACCGGCGTCAGCGACGGCACATGCGTATCGTCGCTGCGGTTTCCCGTCCGCAGGCGCAGCACCACCGGCCCGTGCTTTTTCTCCATCGAGAACAGGTGGTACACCGCCTCCAGATAGCCGGGCACCTTCGTCTTCCGTACCTCGTCCACTTCCTGTTCGGACTCAGTGCCATCGGCGGCCTTCACCAGTTTTTTCACTTTGATCTTTTCCGACGTCTCCGTGTCCGGCCAGTCCACGCCCGTCACCAGCGAGCAATAGTCCAGCCGCCACTCCCTGTGATCGCGCAGGAACCCGGCCACCGCGGCGGCATGGGCATGATCCAGCAGCAGCGAATGCTGCGCCGCGGGGCTCCCATTTCGGATCACGGTCACCGACGCGCCGGGGACGCCGGCTTCGATCTGCGCTTTGATCTCGTCAGGGGAGGGAAGCGCCATTACTGAATCACCTTCAATGGATTTCCTGCAGCTTCGTGAAACACGCTGCTGTTCTGGGGCGGTTCCAGATCATGCTCGCCGAACTCCGGCACCGGAAACTCGCTCGGCAGATCCTTCTGCAGATGCCGTGGCCGCGTCGCTCCCGCCAGGGCCTGCTCATCGATCTTCTTCTGCAGCGTCATGAAGGCGTGAATCAGCGCCTCCGGCCGCGGCGGGCATCCGGGGATATGCACATCCACCGGAATGTATCGGTCGATCCCCTTCAATACGTTGTACCCATCGCGGAACGGGCCGCCGGAGATCGCGCAGGCGCCCATCGCGATCACATACTTCGGCTCCGGCATCTGGTTGTACAGCCGCACCACCTGGGGCGCCATCTTTTTGGTCACTGTGCCCGAGACGATAATCAGGTCCGCCTGGCGCGGCGACGGCCGAAACACCTCCGCTCCGAAGCGCGCCAGGTCGTAGCGCGCCATCGTCGTCGCGATCATCTCGATTGCGCAGCACGCCAGCCCGAACGTCAGCGGCCACACGGAGTTCTTTCGCCCCCAGTTGTACAGCTCTTCGAGCGTGGTCGTGAAGATCCCGTTCTTGCTCAGCTCGATCTTCAGCTCTTTCAGATCATCGGCCATCCGCGGTCCCCGTAACCCGTAACCTGTACCCCGTTGCCCGTGCTAGACCCACGCCAGCACGCCTTTGCCGTACGCCCAAACCAGTCCCTCCACCAGCAGCAGCAGAAAGACCAGCATCGCCAGGCACGCCCCCAGCGACAATCCTGTGAAAGCCACAGCAAACGGCAGCAGAAAAACGGCTTCTACGTCGAAGACCAGAAAAACAATCGCATACAAGTAGTAAGACGCGCCGAAGCCCATCCATGAATCGCCCTTCGACTCCAGTCCGCATTCGTAGGTCGCGTTCTTCTCAACGCCCGGCTTCTGCGGCGAAAAGACCTTCGCCCACAGCCACGCCAGCGCCAGCGGCGTAAATCCAAACGCCACACCGCCAATCAGAAGCCCCGCGACCGTCAGCCAGGGATGCTCCGCTTGTCCCATCATCGACAATCCACTCTCCGGCTACCCGCCGCGACTCCTGAGAGCCTACGCGCTGCGGCCTACCATCCTCCGTGATCAGAATCACATCTCGCCTTCCGCGAGTTGTCGCCGCTCACTCAGGGCGCGCCCGCTCCGGCTGTTCTTTCGAACACTCCATCCTCGCACAGATGTGCTCTGCATCACAGCCGACCCTGCTGCCCCCAGCGCAGACTTTTCTGTTGTGGTTTCCGGCGATTTCGCACTCGCAACCCCTCGATCCCCAGTAAGGAGAACCATGAGCGCCTCTCAGAAAACCGCGATCTTCGACGGCAACGAAGCCGCCGCCTCCGTTGCCTACCGCTTCTCCGAAGTTGTTGCCATCTATCCCATTACGCCCTCCTCGCCCATGGCCGAATTTGCCGACCAGTGGTCCGCCGACGGCCAGCGCAACATCTTCGGATCCGTCCCCGTCGTCGCGGAAATGCAAAGTGAAGGCGGCGCCGCCGGCGCCATGCACGGAGCCCTCCAGGGGGGCGCTTTCGCCACCACCTTCACCGCCTCCCAGGGCCTCCTGCTCATGATCCCCAACATGTACAAGATCGCCGGCGAGCTGACTCCGACGGTCATGCATGTCACCGCCCGCTCGGTCGCGACCCATGCGCTCTCCATCTTCGGCGACCACTCCGACGTTATGGGCGTCCGCCAGACCGGCTACGCGATGCTGGCTTCCAACTCCGTTCAGGAAGCGGCCGATCTCGCCACCGTCGCGCACCTCGCCACTCTCGAAGCCCGCATCCCCTTCCTGCATTTCTTCGACGGTTTCCGCACCTCGCACGAAATCAACAAGGTCCTGCCCATCTCCGACGACACCATCCGCGCCCTGCTCGAAGAGAAGGCCGTTCGCGCTCACCGCGAGCGGGCCCTCACGCCGGACCACCCCGTCCTTCGCGGTTCGGCGCAAAACCCCGACGTCTTCTTCCAGGCCCGCGAAGCCTGCAACCCCTTCTATCTCGCCTGCCCCGTCATCGTGCAGGACGTGATGGACCGCTTTGCCCGCCAAACCGGCCGCGGATACCACCTCTTCGACTACTACGGAGCCCCCGACGCCGACCGCGTCATCATTCTCATGGGTTCCGCCGCCGGAGCCACCGAGGAGGCCATTGACGCACTCAACGCCCAGGGCGAAAAACTCGGACTCCTCAAAGTCCGCCTCTATCGTCCCTTTGCCGCTGAGGCCTTCCTCACAGCCCTCCCCGACACCGTCCGCAAAATCGCCGTCCTCGACCGCACCAAGGAGCCTGGTTCCACCGGCGAGCCGCTCTATCAGGACATCGTTACCACCATCTCCGAAGCGCTCTCCTCCGGCCGTCTGCCGCTCGCCCAGTTCCCGGTCATCATCGGCGGCCGCTACGGCCTCTCGTCGAAGGAATTCACTCCGGCCATGGCGAAGGGCATCTACGACGAACTGGCGAAGCCGCACCCGAAGAACCACTTCACCATCGGCATTGACGACGACGTTACCCACTCCAGCCTGCGCTGGGATGAGAACTTCTCCACTGAGAGCCCCCGCACCGTGCGCGCCCTCTTCTACGGACTGGGGTCCGACGGCACCGTCGGCGCCAACAAAAACTCCATCAAGATCATCGGCTCCGAGACGTCCAACTACGCGCAGGGCTACTTCGTCTACGACTCCAAGAAATCCGGCTCGCTCACCACCTCCCACCTTCGCTTCGGTCCTGAGCCCATCCGCTCCACCTACCTGATATCGCGGGCCAACTTTATCGCCTGCCATGGCTTCGAGTTCCTCGAGAAGATCGACGTTCTCGCCGCCGCCGAGCCCGGCGCCGTCTTCCTTCTCAACAGCCCTTATGGCCCGGACGAAGTCTGGCAGCATCTCCCACGCACCATCCAGAAGACCATCCTCGACCGGCATATCCGCCTGTACGTCATCGATGGCTTCACCGTCGCCCGTGAAAACGGCATGGGCACGCGCATCAACACCGTCATGCAGACCTGCTTCTTCGCCATCAGCGGCGTTCTGCCGCGCGACGAGGCCATCGACCAGATCAAGAAGGCCATCAAAAAGACCTACGGCAAGCGGGGCGACGCCGTCGTCCAGCAGAACTACGCCGCCGTCGACGCGGCCCTCGCCCACCTCCACGAAGTCAAGGTTCCGGACCACGTCACTGCGAAGTTCGACATCCTGCCCGCCATCCCGAAACAGGCCCCGGCCTTCGTGCGGGATGTGCTGGGCGCGATGGCCGCCGGCAAAGGCGATCTCCTTCCCGTCAGCGCGCTGCCTCCCGGCGGCACCTTCCCCACCGGCACCGCCAAATGGGAGAAGCGCAACATCGCTCAGTTCATCCCTGTCTGGGATCAGGACCTCTGCATCCAGTGCGGCAAGTGCGTCATGGTCTGCCCGCACGCCGTCATCCGCGCCAAGATCTACGACTCCGCCCTGCTCTCCAGCGCTCCCGCGACCTTCAAATCCGCCACGCCCAAGTGGCGCGGCATGGACGGAGAACTCTACACACTTCAGGTTTCACCTGAAGATTGCACCGGCTGCCAGCTGTGCGTCGAGGTCTGCCCCGCGAAGAGCAAATCCGACCCTGCCCGCAAAGCCCTGAACATGGCCCCGCAACAGCCGCTGCGCGTT
>DATJNE010000188.1:0-10527 GCA_035508305.1 Acidobacteriaceae bacterium
CGCAGACCTATAATGGAGTTGTCAACGTTGTGTCGCGCGGTCCGCCTGGACCAGGCGAGCCCTCCGGCCCGATCGGTCCCCCGCAGCGCTACCGGTAGCAGTGCGACCCTGCAACGATCGCGCCGTCCCCCGGCAACCTCCTCGAGTCAGCGTCCGCGCCGCGATCCGCTGAACGTCAAGGAGCCTCTATGAACCCGGTAGCAAATCCACCCAAAACCACCCCGCCCGTCGTCAACGATGTCCTGCAATCGGACCATCATTCGCATTTCACCCCCGAGGATATTGCGAAGGCCGTCGCCCGCCACCAGCGTGAACATCCCGCCCAGGCTCCGCGCAACCTGAAACCGCAGAAGACCACTCCTCGCCACTGAGAGTGGCCCGGCCTCGTGCCGGCTCCCACCCGATTCTCAGCTGCTGGTCCCTGTTCGCTGGCGGACACCGCCCCACGGAAGCGGACACGCCGCCCGCTGCATAAATCACCTGTCCGGCCGGCCCTAACCCCCGTCGGAAGACCACCTCCAGCCAACCCCGGGTTCCAATCCTTCCCGATCTGCGACATGCGCCCGAAGAGCAGCCAGGTTCTTCCCGGGCTCTCCCTTCGCCCCACCCGTCGCCCGCTCTGGCCCGCAGCGTGCTTGCAGAGTTACGGTCCCAGGCTCACTCCATCTCCAGGGAGACGCGGATGCAGACCATCCTTCAGGATCTCCGCTTCGCCGGCCGCCAGATTCGGCGCAACCTCGGGTTTTCGATCGCCGCCATCCTCTCCCTCACCCTCGGCATCGGCGCCACCGTCGCCGTCTACAGCGTCCTCTACGATGCCGTCCTGCATCCGTGGCCGTATGCCGCCGTCGACCGCATCTGCCAGATCTGGATCACCGACAAAGCCGGCCGCGACGGGATCTGGGGCGTGACCGGACCCCAGATCCGCGACGTGCGCCAGACCAGCGCCGTCGAGGACGTCTTCGCCGCGGACCCCAACAACCTCACCGTCACCGGCGGCGACGTGCCGGAAGACGTCAGCGCCCTCAGCATGACCGGCAATGCCTTCCAGATTCTCGGCATGCCCGCCCTCCTTGGCCGCTATATCGTCCCCTCCGACGCGCCCGACGGCCAGGATCCCCAGCCCGTCGCCGTTCTCAGCTACAAGTTCTGGCAGCGCCACGATCGCGGCGATCCCGCCATCGTCGGCAAAACCCTGCAGCTTTCTCACAAGACCTACCAGATCATCGGTGTCCTGCCGCCGCGCTTCACCTGGATGGATGCCGACGTCTACCTGCCCCTCAACCTCGGCAGCGATCCAAATCATCACTTCCTCGCCTACCTCCTGCTCCGGCCCGGCGTCAGCACTGCCGCCGCCACTGCCCAGATCCAGCCCCTTTATCAGCGCTTCGAGCAGGCTGCGCCCGATTACTTCCCGAAGCAGTTCAGGGTCAGCGTCCGCTCCATCGCGACAACCTATGTTGAGCGCCTCGGCCGCACCATGGGCCTGCTCTTCGGCGCGGTCGCTCTGCTGCTGGCCATCGGCTGCGGCAATGTCTCCATTCTTCTCCTTGCCCGCGGCACCGCCCGCCAGCATGAATTCGCCATTCGTGCCGCCGTCGGAGCCAGCGGCGTCCGCATCGTCCGCCAGCTCCTCACCGAGTCTCTGCTGCTCTCCCTGGCAGGAGCCGCTCTCGGTGTCCTCGTCGCCTACCAGGCCGTTGGTTTCATCGTCGCGCGCCTGCCCGAATACTCCTTCCCCCACGAGGCCGACTTCCACATCAATCACGCCGTTCTTCTCTTCAGCGTCGGCGTTGCGCTGCTCACCGGCGTGCTCTTCGGACTCTTCCCCGCGCTCCAGTCCGCGCAGCCCCGGATCAGTCACGTCATGCAGTCCAGCTCCGGCCGCCTCACCGGCAGCGTGAAAGGCCGGCGCATGCACACGGCGCTCATCGCCGGCCAGATCGCCCTCACCCTCGTGCTCATGTCCGCCTCCGGCGCCGCCATCGCCGGCTTCCTGCACATGATGCGCGTGCCCCTCGGCTACGATCCGCAGCACGTCATGGCGGTCGGTATCCCCATCCGCGAAACCAGCTACAACACCTGGGCCACGCGCACCCGATTCCAGATGCAGCTGGAGCAGAAAGTCGCCGCCGCCCCCGGCGTGATCGCCGCCGGCATCTCCACCGACGCCACCCCACCCGACAGCGGCATGCTCGTCCCGGTCGACATCCTCGGTAAAACCGCTGCCGAAAGCCAGGAAGCCCACGTCGAAGTCGTTGGCCCGGAATACTTCACCACCCTCCGCATTCCGGTGCTTGCGGGCCGCCTCTGGGATCCGAGTGAAGTGGCCCGTGGCGCAACCCTCGCCCTCGTCAACCAGGCCTTCCTGCGCCGCTATCTGCAGGGAGCCGACGCGCTCGACCATTCCGTCCGCATCCCGCGCCTCACCAGCCAGCCCCCCGGTCAGCTCACCGCGCCCGGCAGCGACGGCTGGCTCCAGATCATCGGCGTCGTGCGCGACTCGCTCGACGACGGGATCGAGAAGCCCGTCGCGCCCGCTGTCTATGTCCCCTACACGCTCATCGCCTGGCCCTGGACGCAGATTCTTGTCCGCACCTCCGGCGACCCGCTCGCCATGCTGCACACCGTCCAGCAGCAAATCGCCTCCATCGACCCGGACCAGCAGGCCGCCGGCGACACGCGCGACCTCGAAGGCTGGATCGAGCGCGAGCCGGAATATGCACGCGCCCGCCTCATCTCTCTGCTCTTCGGCGCCTTCTCCCTGCTGGCTCTCGCGCTGGCTGCCGTCGGACTCTACAGCGTCGTCTCTTACACGGTGCTGCAGCGCACCGGAGAACTCGGCGTCCGCGTCGCTCTCGGGGCCCGCCGCCGCGACATCCTCGGCGTCGTCGCGCTCTCCGCCGGGACCAGCGTCGGACTCGGCATCGCCGCCGGTCTGCTGGCCAGCCTCGCGCTGAACCGCTACATCGCCCGCTGGATTGAAAACGGCGCCCAGAGCCCCCTGGTGGTTCTCGCCGTCTCCCTCGTCCTGATCGCCGTCGCTATCGTCGCCTGCCTGGTCCCGGCCCGCCGCGCGCTGGCTATCGATCCCATGACCGCGTTGCGCTCCGAGTAGCTCCACTCCATCGTTCCGCTGGCGCATCTTCCGTCCCGCCCGCTATCCTGCTCCGTCACCCCAATTCCGGAGCTACCGTGCACAAGGTCTTTCCCTCCGCCGCTGCCGCCGTCGCCGACATCCCTTCCGGCTCGACCCTCATGCTCGGCGGATTCGGCCTCTGCGGCATCCCGGAAAACCTCATCCACGCCCTCGTCGAGGAGAACCGCCGCCGCGGTCTCACCGGCCTCCACACCATCTCCAACAACATGGGCGTCGACGGCTTCGGCATGGGCCTCATGCTCGAAGCCGGCATGATCGCCTCCCACACCGGCTCCTACGTCGGCGAAAACAAGCTGCTGGAAGAGAAAGTTCTCAAAGGCGAGCTCGACCTGCGCCTCATCCCACAGGGAACTCTGGCCGAACGCATCCGCGCCGGCGGCGCCGGGATCCCCGCCTTCTTCACTCCGGCCGGAGCCGGCACGGTCGTCGCCGAAGGCAAGGAAACCCGCAATTTCGCCGGTCGTCCCTACCTTCTCGAGTCCTGGCTCCGCGCCGACTTTGCCCTGGTCAAAGCCTGGAAAGGCGATCGCGCCGGCAACCTCGTTTATCGAAAGACCGCCCGCAACTTCAATCCGATGATGGCCACCGCCGCCCCCATCGCCATCGCCGAGGTCGAAGAACTCGTCGAAGTCGGCGCCCTCGACCCCGACCACATCGTTACGCCCGGCATCTATGTGAAGCGCATCCTCCAGGGCGAGCGCTACGAAAAGCGCATCGAACGCCGCACCGTGCGCTCCGCCTAGCTCCGCCCGGGGCGCGAGGCCCGCCCTCGGGACTCCGCAAGCCGAAGGACAGTGTCCTCAGTGGCCCGCGTGAACGGCGGCGCCAACACCCGTCGTGTCGCCGACAAAATACTGGCTCTGCTCCAGGAACTGCTCCCACTGCGCGCGCCCGCGGTCGATGGCTTCGCGCGTGCGATCCACCGGCTCGCTGACCGGCTCGCTGCTCCTGTCCGCAACGGCAGCCGCCTGGTGCTTGCTCTGGCTGGCCATCGCGCTCACCCCTTCCGCCGCCTCGCGCGTGCGATCCACGTACTTGCTCACCAGCTGCTTGCTCTGGTCGACCAGGGCGCTGATCTCTTCCGCGGCCTGGCGGGTGCGATCTACATACTGGTTCAGTTGTTCCCGGCTTTTCAGCACCAGCGCGCCGATCTCCTCCGCAGCCTGGCGCGTGCGATCCACGGACTCGCTCACCTGCTCCCGGCTTCTTTCCACAAGGGCGCTGACCTCTTCCGCCGCCTGGCGGCTCCGATCCAGGTACTCGTTCATCTCCCTGCTCTTGTCGGCGAAGGCCGCCACTTGCTGCCTGCTGTCGTTGACGAGCGTGCCGATCTCGTCCGCCGCCTGCCGTGTGCGATCCACGTATTCGCCGATCTGCTCCCGGCTCCGGTCCACCAGCCCCGCTATCTGCTGCCGGCTGTCATTGAAAACCGCGCTGACTTCTTCCGCCGCCTGGCGCGTGCGATTCACATACTCGTTGACCTGCTCCCGGCTCCGGTCCGCGTGCGCAGCCACCTGCTGCTTGCTCTGGTCGGCCATCGCGCGCACTTCTTCCGCGCCCTGCCGGCTGCGATCCACGTACTCGCTCAGCTGCTCCCGGCTCCTGTCCACCAGCGCCGTCACCTGCTGCTTGCTGCTGTTCACGAAGGCGTTAGCCTCTTCCGCGGCCAGGCGCGTGCGATCCACGTACTCGTTCACCTGCTCCCGGCTCCTGTCCACCAGCGCAGCCACCTGCTGCCGGCTCTGGTCCACAATCGCGCTCACCGCCTCCGCTGCCTGCCGTGTGCGGGCGCGCAGATACTCGCTGTCCTCGCGAGCGCCGTTCTCGATGCCCTCACGGCTCTCACGGCCGGGTTTCGCTGCATACAGAATTCCCACCAGAGCGCCTGCGCCCAGTCCGCCCAGAAGCAAACCTAATCCATGACCATTGCTGTCTTTTGCCATTGCGAAAAACTCCTTCTCCTGAGCCTCAGAGCTGACTGCCCGGTCCCGCAGAAGCGGTCTGAATCCGCGCTTCGGTCGGCGCGCCGCGCAGCGCCATGGAAAGGAACGGCATCTGCGCCTCGCGATCCGGAACAACGATCATCTCGGGACTATAAGATTGTCACCTCAGTGAATCCCTTGCAATGACTGCGGTGTCGTTTCGCCTACAACTAGTTCGGGGGGCGTCTGGCACCTCCGTTGTAGGCAGCAGCCCGGCAGGGCTTTGCGGCGCCGGTCACACCGCCTGGCGTTCTTTTCTTTCCGGGGCGTCCGCGAACTGGCGCTGGTAGAGCTCCGTGTAGATGCCCGGCTCCGCCAGTAAGCTGGCGTGGGTGCCGCGCTGCACGATTCGCCCCTCCTGCACCACCAGGATTTCGTCCGCCTTCAGGATCGTTGAAAGCCGGTGCGCGATCACGATCGACGTCCGCCCGGCGAGAGCTGTTTCCAGCGCCCGCTGGATCGCGGCTTCGGATTCCGAGTCCAGGTGCGCCGTGGCCTCGTCCAGGATCACGATGTCCGGCGCCTTCAGCAGCAGACGCGCGATGGCGATGCGCTGCTTCTCGCCGCCCGAGAAGCGGTAGCCCCGCTCCCCGACCATGGTGTCGAGCTTGTCCGGCAGGCTCTCGACCAGCGCCAGAATCTGCGCGTCGCGCAGCGCCGCCAGCACTTGCTCGTCGCTCGCCTCGGGCCTGGCATACAGCAGATTCGCCCGAATCGTGTCGTGGAACAGATGCGCATCCTGCGTGACCACCCCGATTCGCTGGTTGATGGAGTCGAGCTGCAGATCCCGCACATCCACGCCGCTCAGCCGCACCGCGCCGCTCTGCGCGTCGTAGAGGCGCGGAATCAGATGCGTGATCGTCGTCTTGCCCGCTCCCGAAGGCCCAACCAGCGCCGCCAGTTTTCCCGGAGCGATCTGGAAACGGATGTCGTGCAGCACGGTCTTTTGCGGCCGCTTGTCCGGAACCGCCACCGATTCCAGCGACGCCAGCGAGACTTCCGCCGCGGACGGATACCGGAACGCGACGTGGTCGAACTCGATCGACACCGGCCCGGGAGGAATGGGTACAGCCTGCGCGCTTTCCCGGATCATCGGCGGAAGATCCAGCACTTCGAAGACCCGCTCGAACGAAACCAGCGCCGTCATAATGCTCACCTGGACGTTGGACAGGCCGACCAGCGGCGCGTACAGGCGCGCAAGATAGGCGGTCAGCGCCACCACCGTCCCCACATCGAGAACGTGACGCACCGCAAGAACTCCTCCCCACCCATAGGCCAGAGCCGAGGCGACGATGGCCACCACGGCCAGTGCCGTGAAGAACAGCCGGCTGTAGATCGCCAGCTTGACGCTGATGTCCGATACGCGCGTGGCTTTCTCCCGGAAGGTGCGTGCATCGTCTGCCGGCCGCCCGAAGAGTTTCGACAGCAGAGCCCCGGCCACGTTGAAGCGCTCCACCATCAGGTTGTTCATGTTGCCGGCCAGATCGTAGGTCTCGCGCGTGATCGCCTGCACCTTGCGGCCCCAGAAGCGCGCCGGCAGCACAAAGATGGGCAGCAGCACCAGGGCGCCCAGCGTGATGCGCCACGACAGCACGAACATCGCGCCCAGAATCAGCAGGACCGTGATGAGGTTGCCGACCACATTCGAGAGAATGTCGGTGAACGCTGTCCGCGCGCCCTGCACGTCGGTATTGAGCCGGCTGACCAGCGCTCCCGTCTGGGTGCGCGTGAAGAACGCCAACGGCATGCGCTGGATGTGCTCAAACAGCCGATTGCGCAGCGACAGCACGATCTCCGCGCCGATCTTCGAGGACAGAAACGTCTGCGCGATCCCCAGCGCGCCGTCGAACAGGCCCAGACAGCCGATGACGATGGCCAGATGGATGATCAGAGACGCGTTGCCCCTGAGGATGCCGTCGTTGATGATGCGGCGATAGAGCAGCGGATTGACGATGGTAATGGACGCATCGACGACCACCACAAGAAGAAACACGGCCAGCAGGCCGGAGTACGGCAGAGCGAAGGCAAAGGTCCGCCGCGCCGTCCCCGGCTTCACCTTTTGCTTCAATACCGACGGATCCTGGCCCATGGTGCGCCAGGCGCTGATCATGCCTCCCATCGTGGCAGCCTCCGGTCCACAGCAAAGTGCAATGCGGCTTCGTCAGTGTAGCTGCTTACCGGCGCGTCGCGCAGAAGCGGAGCGGTCCCGTCCCCGCCCCCTGCCGTATTCTGTATGTCGTCCCCCCAACGATCGGATGCGCTGTCACCATGGGAGCGCTCTCCCGGAGTGCGTGTTGCAACGAACCTGCCGCGTTTCAACAACACGAGTCACGGTCGGCGCGTTCCTTCTGCTCGCATGCGCGGCGTCGTCTCCCCTCCGCGCCCAGCCGGTTCTGTCCGGAATCCTCACCGTCTCTCCTCATTCCTGTGTCTGGCGTGCGGGCGACAACCCGGCGTGGGCTGCTCCTGGTCTCGATGAATCCGGATGGCTGCCCTGGTCCGCCGGGAATCCCAGCCCTTCCGAGCCAGGCATCTGGCTCCGTTGCCATCTTGACTTCAGCGCCTTCCCGGAGTCAGACACTCCCGCCGTGCAGATCCGCCTGAGCAGAGCCTATGAAGTTTTCCTCGACGGATCCCCTGTCGCCGGCAACGGCAACCTCGACAGCGGCAACTTCACCCTTGACATGATTCGGATTTTTCCCCTGCCGCGATCGCTCGTTCACCCCGGCTCCAGCGTCCTCGTCCTTCGCATACGCAGCCGTTATACCCCACTTATGCTTTTGCCTGCGGTCTTCAACACGCCTCAGATTCGACTCGGCGACCGGCGGATTCTCACCAACGACCGCGCGGGATTCATCGCGAGCCTGCTTCCTGTGAGTTTCCTCACCGACGTGCCGTTCATCGTGATCGGAATCGTGGGCGTGGTCCTGCTTGGCTTCTCCCTCTACGATCGAACGCGGATTGCGCCCATTGTTCTGGCCGCCGGTTGCATCGGTGTCGGTCTCGTCTTTGGCTCTCTGCTTGCCGGAACCCTGATGGTCCGGGTGCCGGTCGGGCTCTTTCTCGCTGTCACCGCCATCGGCACCGCCGTCAGCATCTTCAGTCAGTACTGGTTCCCCTTCGCCCTGGCGGGCCGCCCCGTTCCCCTGATTTTCCGCTTGCCCATGGGCATTCTCGTCCTCTTCGCCGTCTGGCATGTGGTTGAAGCTCTCGTCCCGCTGTCGATGGCGCTCCGTCTCGATTCCCTGGATTGGTCCGTCCTGCAACCGGCCTACACCGTTGTGCAGACCTGTCTCGGCACCGCCTGCCTCGTCGCCTTCTGGCCCTGGAAGCGCATTCCGCCCGCCGTCCGGCCGATCGCGGCGCTGGCCCTTGCATGGGGTCTCAGCCAGTTGATTTTCTTCGCCGCGCTCCTCACCGATTTGTATGCCCTGCCCGGCATTCCCAACATTTTCCGCAACTGGATGTTTCCCGTTTCCACCATCGCGCAGTTCTTCGTGATCGCCGCCATCATTGCCCTCCACCTTCGCGATCAGCGCCAGGTTGCCCTGCACCGCGCCTCTTTGGCCGGCGAGATGCAGGCCGCCCAGGAGATTCAGCGCACCCTGGCTCAGGCGTCGGTCGACACTCTGCCCGGCCTCGACATCCGTATCGCCTTCCTTCCCGCACGCGAAGTCGGCGGAGATTTCTACAGCTGCACCGTCCTGCCCGGAAACCGCCAGCGCCTTCTCCTCGGCGACGTCAGCGGCAAGGGCGCGGCCGCCGCGATGACCGCAGCCGTGCTGCTGGGTGCGGCCCAGGAGCGTGAACAGGATTCGCCCGCCGCGTTGTTGGAACACCTCAATCGCGTCATGACCGGGATGCGCCTCGGCGGCTTTGCTACCTGCCTTTGTGCTGAGATTACGGACACCGGGGCGCTCCGTCTCGCCAACGCCGGCCACTTCGCGCCTTACCGCAACGGCGAAGAGCTGAAGATCGACGCCGCTCTGCCTCTCGGTCTCGCGCCCGATCACCGCTGGAGCGAAACCATCTTCCAGCTGGCCCTCGGCGACACCCTCACCTTTCTCTCCGACGGTATCGTCGAAGCCCGCTCTGCCACGGGCGAGTTGTTCGGCTTTGACCGCACCCGTCAGATCAGCAGCCGGTCCGCCGGCGAAATTGCTTCCGCTGCGCAATGCTTCGGCCAGCAGGATGACATCACCGTGCTGACCCTCGCCTATGCGCCGGCCGCCTCGCCCCGTTCCTGAGCCTCGCTCACCCCTGTCATCCCGGTGCTGTCCTGTCGCGGCATCTTCGCAGGCTCCCGTGCACGTTCGCTCCCGCGTTGTTCTCGCCGTCCTGCCCTTCGCACTCCTGAGCCTCGCGCCGCTGGCCCGCGCCTCGAATAACTCCGCCGAGCTGCAGGATCAGCTCAAGGCTGCGGCCGATGCCGGCACACCCGATGTTGCCCGCCTCAAACCCTGGCACGCCAAAATCTCCATCCAGCTCAACCGCCAGGGGAACCGCATGCCCGGCATGATCAACCAGTAGTCCGCCCCGCCCGTTACTCCGCCCGTCCGGTTCTCACGACCCCGGTTATACGCTCCCGCCCGGCCCCTTCGCCCGCCCACGATACACTCAGATTCGCAACACTCAGATTCGCAACACTCAGATTCGCAACACATCATATTTCGCAGCACTCCGTATCGCCGTCGTCCCCCTCGCATGAGTGAAAAAATCCTCGCCGCCGTCGCCGCCTTCATCATCGGCGTCATCTCCGCCACCGGCTATGCCGGCGTCTGCTTCCTCATGGCCATCGAGTCGGCCTGCATCCCCCTGCCCAGCGAAGTCATCATGCCCTTCGCCGGATACCTGGTCCACACCGGCCGCCTCTCTCTCTTCTGGGTTGCCACCGCCGGAGCCCTCGGCTGCAACCTCGGCTCCGCCCTTGCCTGGTGGATCGGCGCCTGGGGCGGCCGCCCCGTCATCACCCGCTGGGGCCGGTTTGTCCTCCTCGACCTCCACGACCTCGCCCGCGCCGAACACTACTTCGCCAAATACGGCGGCATCACCGTCTTCCTCGCCCGTCTCCTCCCCGTCATTCGCACCTTCATCGCCCTGCCTGCCGGCATCGCCCGCATGCCCCAGCTCCGCTTTCACCTCTACACCTTCCTCGGATCCTGGCCCTGGTGCTTCGCCCTCGCCTGGGCCGGCATGAGACTCGGCCAGGCCTGGGATACCGACCCCCGCTTCAAAGCCTGGTTCCACCGCTTCCACCTCGGCGTCGAAATCCTCCTCCTCGCCGCCGTCGTCTGGTTCGTCTGGACCCACTGGCGCAACCGCATCCGCACCGGCGATCCAATGTCATCGTGAGCGGAGCGCGGCCACACATCCCGCCAGCGGTGC
>DATJNE010000189.1:0-18184 GCA_035508305.1 Acidobacteriaceae bacterium
GCCAGGTCCGCTACTGGTTGACGCCGCTGGCGAGGAAGCCGCCGTCGACGGCGAGAACCTGGCCGGTGACGAAGGATGCGCTTTCCGAGGCGAGAAAGACCGCTGTGCCGACCAGCTCTTCGAGACGGCCGTAGCGTCCCAGCGGAGTGCGCATAAGGACCTCACGGCCACGAGGCGTACTCTCCAGAAGCATTTCGTTCAGTTCGGTGGGAAAGAATCCGGGGGCGATGGCGTTGACGCAGACGCCGTGGCGCGCCAGTTCGATCGCCAGCGATTTGGTGAGGGCGCCCACGCCGGCTTTGCTGACGCCGTAGGCCGCGACCTCAAAGAAGGCGACGAACGTAGCCAGGGACGCGATGTTGATGATGCGCCCCCAACCTTGTTTCACCATGCCTGGCACAACGATCTGGCATGCGTGGAACATACCCGTGAGGTTGGTGCGAAGAATCGCGCGCCAGTCTTTCTCCGCCATTGCGAGTGTCGGGATACGCCGCGTGGTGCCCGCCGCGTTCACCAGAATGTCGACCTTGCCGAAAGCGGTGACAACCTCGGCGTGCAGGTTTTCCAGCGTGCTGCGCTCGAGGACGTCGGAGGTGATGGCAAGGGAGCGGCGCCCTTTGCCGCGAATTTCTTTTGCGACTTCGGCGACTTCGCGGCTGCGGCGCGAACTGGCGACCACGTCGGCGCCGGCGTCGGCCAGGCCGAGAGCGATGGCACGGCCGATACCGGAAGATCCGCCGATGACGAGCGCCACGCGGCCGGTGAGGTCGAATCGATCCCTGGAAGAGGCAGTCATAAGCGTGAAGAATTCCGAGACTGCTGAATAGAGAATATGCTGGCACACTGCAGCGGAAAAAGCCTGGCGCATTCCGTTTGGCGAAACGCTGCCGGGATCGCTCAGGAAGAGTTCGCTATTGCGCGGGCTCTTTCAGGATTGCCGGGATGTAGAAGTGGAAGAACTGGTCGGAGTCGGAGCTGAGGCAGACGTTCGCATTCGGCGCACCGGCGACGGACCGCGTGAACCCCTTGTCGTCGACCTCGATGTGCATTGAAGTTGTGGGGCACAAGCCGGGATCGATAGCAGCAGCGACCGCCATCGCATCGTAGAGTGTGGGCGTCGGGCTGCCGGTCGAGGCTCGCCACTCCTCATATAAGGAAAGCAGGGCGTCTGTCATCGGCGTGGCGCGGCTGAACACTACGTCACGCATCACTTCGTCAAACTTCAACTGCGTGGAATCAAGCGGCATCATGTCGATGGGCACGCCGGATGCGAACAGCTTTCGGGAGGACGCGATGTCCTCCATGATGTTGTACTCGGGCTCGGGCCCGCGATCGGGCAGGTAGCCCAGATCGCCGTAGCGGCGATGGATGGAGCCGCCCATGAGAACGATGCGCCTGAGCTTGCGGAACGTCGCAGGATCCCGGTCGATGAGTGCACCGACGTTGCTGAAGGGCGCAATCGCGATGAGAGTGATTTGCCCAGGGTAACGGCGGATCGCTTCGAGGGCGAAGTCGATTGCATCGGGCCAGCCGTTGGCGGGTTCGGGCTCGACTTCAGCCCAGCGTGCCTGAGTAAACACCGAAGAGGCATGAGTCCTGGGCCCGGCGGCAACGGGAATGCTCCCGTGTCCGGTGACCCGGAGGAGGCGCGCGGCCAGCCTGGCGCGCAGATCGGTATTGCCCCATGCGGTGGTGACGCCGATGACATCGAGCTTCGGACTGGAGACGGCCAGCGCCAGGGCAAAAGCGTCGTCGATGTCATCGCCGATGTCGGTGTCGAGGATGACCTTCCGGGGGGTGGAAGTCTGCTCCTGCGCGATGGCATGCGGGACGGCGCACGCGCAGAGTACTGCCAGTGTGACTGCGAGGCGAGCTTTTGTGTGGTGAACTCGTGGCATCTTCATGTTCGCCGATCATTGTACGAGGCTGGCGCATCCGGCGGCCTCATGCAGCAGAACGGCGCTATTTTCCGATGCAGAAGGTGGAGAAGATCTGATGGAGGATATCGTCGGCTGTGGTTTCACCGGTGAGACTGTCGAGACAGCGTAACGCCGCATAGAGGTCGAGCAGCAGCATCTCGTGCGGTGTCCTTTGCGCGACAGCTTCGCGGGCCGTGGACAACGAGGCAAGGGCTCCGCTGACCGCTTCGAAGTGACGCAGGCTGGTGAGCACTCCGGCATCGCTTTCGCCCGCTGGGTTCCGGACGGACTCGGCCAGGGCGTCGCGCAGGATCGTGACGCCGTCACCCGTGAGGGCGGAAGTGCTCACGCAGCGGAGCGGAAGCTCGGGCGCCACATCGCTGCCGCTGTTCAGATCGGACTTGTTGCGGACGACCAGCGCGCGTCGACCGGCAAGAGCCGTAATCAGCTCCTTCTCGTCGTCGCGCAGCGGGACCGAAGCGTCGAGAACGACGAGCACGATATCGGCGTCGGCGAGCACCTCGCGCGATTTGCGAATCCCGATCGCTTCGGCCTCGGTTTTCGCTTCGCGCAGGCCCGCGGTGTCGACCAGTTCAACGGGGATGCCGCCCAGCGAGAGGCGGTCGGAGACGAGGTCGCGCGTCGTTCCGGGCTGCGCGGTCACGATCGCGCGTTCACGCTCCAGCAGGCGGTTGAAGAGCGACGACTTCCCGACGTTGGGGCGCCCTACGATGGCAAGGCGCAGGCCGCTGTGCACGATGCGGCCGTGCCCAAAGGAACGGGACAGAACCTGCAGCACAGCCGCAATTGTATCGATGCGTGTGACGATTTCCGTGTCCGGCGTGACTTCGACGTCGTCTTCGGCGAAATCGATGCCGGCCTCCAGCAACGCGACCAGTTCCACCAGCTCTTGTTTGGCCGGCTGGACCCGCCGGGAGAGCGCACCTCCCATCTGTTCGGCGGCGACTCGGGCCTGATAGAGGGTCTGCGCCTCGATGAGGTCGCGCACGGCTTCGGCCTGGGTGAGATCGATGCGTCCCGCCAGAAAGGCTCGCTCCGTGAATTCCCCCGGCCGCGCCAGACGAGCCCCGGCGCGCAAAGCCAGACGAACGAGCAGATCGAGAACAACGGGCGAGCCGTGGGCCGCGATCTCCACCAGGTCCTCTCCGGTATAGGAGCGCGGCCGCGCAAAATATGTAACCACCGCTTCATCTAACTTGTGGCCACCATCGGGATCCAATATTTCGGCGAGACGCGCCCGTGCATGTTCGAGAGCGGGTCCGGCGCGGACCAGGCCCCTCGCGATGTCGAGCGCGTGAGATCCGGAGAGGCGCACGATGCCAATGCCGCCGCGGCCAGGAGGCGTGGAAATGGCCACGATCGTCTCCTGCGCGATCGACTCCCGTTCCTTTGTTTGCGGATGAGGCTGCACGGTCGCGACTCCCTTGCCGCGCGGCGGCAACTGCTGCCGCGCTAACGGCGTCGTCCGGAGAACCGGCTTTCTCGCGGTTCGGAATCGCGGCGCTCATAGCCTTTCGGGTAGGCGACGACATAGCGGCGCATTCCTTCGCCCGACGAGGCCGTCTCCAGATCGGAATACGCGCGGAAAGCCAGGTGCAGCATGCGGCGCTCGCGGGAACTCATCGGGGCGAAGCTGTACGGCTGTCCGGTACGGCGCACGCGCTCGGCGGCAGTCTCGGCGGCCAGCTTCAGCTCGCGGGCACGCAGGGCTTTGAAATTCTCCGCGTCGAAGGAAATCTTGTCGTGTTCCTCATTTTCGAGGCGCAGGACCTTGGCCGCGACGTGTTCCAGGGCGCGCAGCAGCTCACCGCCCCTCTGCGTGAGCAGGCCTGCATCGGGTCCGGCTAATTCGACGTAAATCTCGCGGGCTTCGAGACCGGCGGGGTCGATCGCTCCCGGTCCGGCGGTGATGCGAAACTTCATCCGCAGATGGCCCAGCCGAATGAGGGTGTTGAGGAAATCTGCGATTTTTTGCGCTGCGGCGGAATAGTCGTCAATCGGCATTGAATCTATTAGTTACCGGGCCCCCGAGTTATTAGATCACGTTGACGATCTTCTGAGCCACTAAATCCTCGCCGGACGCGATTCAGCGCCTGGCATTGATTGTCTTCGCCGCCCGTTTCGCCGCCCGCCGGGCAGCAATGGCGCGCATTTCACGGCCCATGCTGGTCCGGTTCATGACCAGCTGGGTGGCGACGCCAAGCAGGTTGCTGCCAGCCCAGTAAAGGGCGACGCCAGAGCCGATGTTCCACATCATCACGCCGAAGATAGCCGGCATCATAAATGCCATCATGCGCTGCTGGTTCTGGTCCACGCCAGGCGAGGGCATAAGGAACTGGGAGAGGAACATGGAGATGATGACCGAGAGGGGCAGGATGTGGAGCGCGTCGGGAGCGGAAAGGTCGGGCAGCCAGAGCCAGTGTGCCTGGCGCAGCTCGATGGCATATTCGAGCATGCGATAGAAGCCGAAAAGGAGCGGGTATTGCAGCAGCATCGGCAGGCAGCTGCCGAACATGTTCACCCCCTCGGTGCGCTGCAGATCGAACAGTTCCTTGTTCATTTCCTGGCGCCGCGGGTCGGTGGTTTTGTACTTGGCGTATTTCGCCTTGATGGCCTCCATCTGCGGCTGGATCCGCTGCATCTTGATCGACGACTTCATCATCATGACGCGCGTCGGGATCATTGCCATGTTCAGGATCAGCGTCAGGATGAGAATGGACCAGCCCCAGTTGGGGATGCCGTGCTCAACGAAGAAACGCAGCACCAGCAGCATGGGCTTGGCGATCCAGCCCCACCAGCCGAAGCTGACAACGTGCTCGAGATTCTCGCCGTCGGCGGCGTGGACCGTCTCCAGCAGGCCAAGGAGTTTCGGTCCCGCAAACAGCCTCGTGCTCACTCCCCCGCCCGCGTTCCCGACAGCGGCGCCGAGCAGCGGCACCTGCTCCACGGCGTTGGGGTCTGGATGCGCCGGGTTCTTCGGAATGGGAAGCGATTCGTGCAGCGTGACCACGCTGGTGTCGGCCGGCGAGGCGGGCATGAAGATCGCGGAGAAGTAGAGATCGCTGACGCCGGCGTAATCGAAGGAGCCGTGTAAGGTGTCGCCACCGGCGACTTTCTTAGCCGCGATTTGGTCGGTTTTGCCACCGTCGGAGGTGGCGATGGTGGCCGCGGCGTAGCCCTGCAGCGTGGTCTGGTCGCCGAGGCCTGATGGCCATGCGAGAAGCGCGGTGACGGGCGCTCCGTTCCGGGTTACGGAAACGTCGGCGCTGATGACGTAGCTGGAATCGAAGTGAAAGCTCTTATGAACGGTGAGGCCGCCGGAAGAGTAGTCGTAGTTCAGCGTGGCCGTGCCGGTTCCGGGAACGCTGACGGTGCCGGTCGCCGAAGGCACATACAGGGCGGAATTCAGATGGTTCTTCAGGGCAGCATCGTAAGCGAAGAGCGACAGCGGCAGGCCGAATTTCGCCGCCGCATCCTTGTTGACCAGATCGAGAAAATTCTTCTGCGTGTCGTCCTTGTACTTCATCAGGAGCCAGGACTTCACGGCGCCGCCGCGATTGGTGAAGGTAATACGGTAGAGTTCGTTCTGCACGACGGTGTCGGTCTCGCCCGGCGCCTGTACGACATTTGTAACAGTGGCAGATGCATGTGCAGGCGCCGAGGTTCCCGCACCCGATGTGGCCGCGGGTGCGGATGCAGGAGCGGCGCTGCTCTGCGTGGTCTTCGACTTCTGCTGTTCGGCCTGCTGAGCCTTCTTCGGCTCAAAGAACTGAAAGGCGACCACCATCAGCAGAAAAACCACCATGAAGCCGAAGAGCGAGCGCATATCGCCGCCGCTGCCGCTGCCGCCCTGCTGATTGGGATTCTGTATCTCTGCCAAGACTTCCGTTACCTGTCTTCCGTCTGCGCAACGCAGGAAATTGGGCTGGTGCCTGAATAACCAAAGTGCCCGGCACCGCGTTTGCGAGGTACCGGGTCGAAACCGCCGTGGTGCAGCGGATGGCAGCGCACCAGGCGCCGGACCGTCATGAGCCCGCCACGAAGAATGCCGTGCTCAGCGAGGGCGATGGCCGCGTATTCAGAACACGTGGGCTGGAAGGGACACGCGCCTGGGGTGATGGCATGGAACGCGGGGGAAACGGCATGCTTATAAAACACGAGGAGCGCCCCGGCGATCGCGGATCGCAGACTGTCGAGACGCTGCGTAAGATTCGCGCTCATTTTCTTCCCCCCGCCGCCACATGCGAAAAGATGCGCGCGACTTCGCCTTCCAGCCGAGCGAATTCGATCTCCAGCACCGTGCGACGCGGATGCAAAACGACGTCGACATGCGGCGGCAGCTCCTGCAGATGCAGGCGCACTGCTTCTCTCATACGCCGGCGGATGCGATTCCGTTCCACCGCGCCGCCGAGGACGCGGCCAGCAGTGAGGCCAACGCGCGGCAGCGCGCCCGCGGAATCCTGGATCGGTCGTGCGCGGAAGAAGTAGCTCATCGAAGCGGACGAATACCGGCGACTTTCGCGATACACGCGCTGATAGTCCGCGTGCTTTCGCAGACGGGCGCGACGCCAGTCAAATTTCGCCTCCGGCATATCTCCATTCTGTCGCAATCCTGGGGTGGCAGCCAGCGCGCGGCTGGCGGCCTTGCTGAATCGACGAGGGACGGAAGGCCTAGTCGCGATAGCCCGCGCTGACCGAAACACGCTTGCGGCCTTTGGCGCGCCTGCGCGAGAGGACCGCAGCGCCGCTCTTCGTCTTCATACGGCTGCGGAAGCCGTGGGTCTTCGAGCGGCTGCGGCGATTGGGTTGAAATGTGCGCTTCGGCATGGAAAAATCCGACTCCTGATTTTCTTGAGATTAGGCTGGATGCGCATCTCGTCGCTGCGATGAAATCCGCGGACGCGCAACTGCTCTCATGGGCCGCGCAACTGCTGAGAACACGCCTCAATACGGCAAGATCTGAGTATATCGCATCGCATTTGCAGCGGCAAAAATCGCGGTGCGCTTACTTTTTTCACCACTCGCTGTGCAACTTTCGTGCGCGGAAAATTTTCTGTTTCGAAGTCGCATCTCTTCGCCTCCGGCTGTGCTACTATCGGCAACGTTCACTAAAGATTTTTTCGACGCTCTGCGGTTGTCGGAAGAAATTTTTGACCGATGCTTCGATGCGTGACAGATCGGAGCCACTCCCGGCCAGTACGGAATTGCCCCTGAACTCGCCCTGTTTCCACACGCCAGGGTTCACCTTGGGTTTTCTGTATTTTGGCTCGCGATACGAAAGGTCACTTCCGCTCCCGGGTGTTTGGTACAAGAGGATTGCGCATGTCATTTGCCGTTACGTCTCCTGTCGCTCTCAATCCCTGGGTACAAATTCTCGCCGCGCTCGAAAAAAAAGTTAATCGGCAGTCTTTCGATACCTGGCTGAAGCCGACTCGATACAGCTACACGCGCGAACGGATGCTTTTTGTGCGCATTCCTACTCCTGAGTTCAAACACGTCGGCGAACGCTACGGCGACCTGATCCAGGAGGCGATCGAAAACCTGCACCTGGACTTCGACGACGTCACTTTCATCACACCCGACGAGGATCCTACGCTGCCCCGCGTGCGCGAGGACGGAGGTTTTGCCCCTTCCTCATCGACGCAGATTCACAGCCTGCACCCCAACGGCGCATCGCCACGTCCGGCCCCGCTTGCCGGGCCGCAGCAGGCCCGCTTCGACTGGTCGACCGCGGCCCAGTTGAATGCGCGCTACACGTTCGACGCCTTCGTCTGCGGACCCGGAAACCAGTTTGCGCGCGCCGCCGCCATGGCGGTCGCCGAGCAGCCGGCCAAGGCCTACAATCCGCTCTTCCTCTACGGCGGGGTGGGCATGGGAAAAACGCATCTGATGCACGCCATCGGCCATGAGGTGAAGCAGCGTCAGCCCGGCGCATCGATCTCCTACGTCTCCGCGGAGAAGTTCACCAACGAGATGATCAGTTCGGTGCGCTTCGACAAGATGACCAGCTTCCGCGATCGCTTCCGCACCGTGGATCTGCTCCTCATCGACGACATTCAGTTCCTCTCGCAGAAAGAGCGCACGCAGGAAGAGTTCTTCCACACCTTCAACGCGCTGCACGAGAACATGAAGCAGATCGTGATCGCTTCGGACCGGCCACCGCGCGAGCTGGCTGAGATCGAAGACCGCCTGCGCAGCCGCTTCGAGTGGGGCCTGATCGCCGACATTCAGCCCCCGGATCTGGAGACCAAGGTCGCCATCCTGCAGAAGAAAGCCGAGAGCGAGCACCTGCCGGCGCCGCTGCCCATGGATGTGGCGCTGTTCATCGCGTCGAACGTGCGCACGAACGTGCGCGAGCTGGAAGGCGCGCTGGTGCGGCTGATCGCATGGTGCGGCCTGAACGGGCTCGAGATTACGCTTCCGACCGCGCAGCAGTGCCTGAAGCAGTTCATCGACACCCAGGTGCGCAAGATCACCATCGAATCGATCCAGCGCGCCGTCGCCGAGCAGTTCGGCATGCGCGTAGCCGAACTGAAGCAGCGCAACAACTCGCGCGCCGTCGTCGTGCCGCGTCAGATCGCGATGTATCTGGCCAAGCAGCTCACGGAAGCCTCGCTGCCGGAGATCGGGCGCCAGTTTGGCGGCAAACACCACACCACGGTGATGCACTCGATCGGCAAGATCGACGAGCAGCGGCGCAACGACAAGAACCTGAACAGCACCCTGAACAAGCTGCAGGAGACCCTGAACGGTTAGACGGAGGCAGCCTGTTGTCTTGCCGGTCCGGCACCGTTCCGCTTACCGGCGCTGACACCGGATGGTCACCGAACAGACCTGTCATCGCCCCGGCCAGTCCGATCAGAGCGCACACTGTCTCCCCTCCGGGCTGCGCCGCATCACCCACCTCGGTGCATTCCACCCCCACCATCGTCCCGAATACTTCCTTCAATGCCCGGTCCAGGCGTTCTTCCAGAATCCCGATTTCCCACCCCGCCTCCGCCAGTGCGGCCATGGCCGCCTCCTCTGTCCCGGGTCTCCCTGCTTCCCCTATCGGCGTGAACCCCGATCTCCACGAGTCTTCCGGATGCCGCGCGCCGGCCGGTGGCCCGCCCTCCGCGGTACTCTGTCGCCATGCGTCTCTCCGCGCGACTCGGCGTCCGTCTCGCTCTGGTCCTCACTGCAGTGGCCATCATCGGCTTTCGCCTCATCCCACGCCATCATCCGCCCGCTCCCGCCCCTCTTTCCATTGTCGACCTTTCCCGCACCAGCCCCCTCAATGAGCCTGGCGGCGGGCCGCTCTCAGCCGACGCCTACACCGTCTACTCCGCTCTTTACCAGTCCCACAGCGACGAGCCTCTCGCCTTCGCCGCCGGGTCCCGCACCGACATCCCCCAGGTCGGCGGCTCCTGTCTCAAACCCTCCACCCCAGGCGAGCGCGAGATGAACGACGCCTTCGTCGCCGCCAACCAGCAAAGCCATCTCTGGGAACAGAAGTTCACCATTCCTCAGGGCTACACCGTGCTCTCGCCGGAAAACACCGTCCAGGCCGAGGCATGCCTCCAGGCGCACGACACCTCGTCAACCGCCTGCGTTCGCTACCGGCAACTCCGCCACGTCCGCTTCCTTGGCGTGCCCGGCTTCGACCGCTCCCACACCCACGCGCTGGTCTCGGTCATCCGAAACTGTGGCGGATTCTGCGGTTCCGGAGGCATCTTCGCCGTCGAAAAGCGTGGTGCGAACTGGGTGCGCTCCGACACCACGGACTTCACCCGCGACTGCAGCTGGACCTACTGAGAGAGGAGTTCGATGATTTCGGCTTTCACCTCACCGTCCCCGACCGTCACCCTCGCCACCGTGACCGGCAGAGAAAATCGCCTGGGTCCAGCGCTCCCCGGGTTCAGGAACAACACGCCCTTCCGGCGTTCGACCCCGGGTTGGTGCGAGTGCCCGCTTACTACCACGTCGATCCCCGCCGACCGCGGATCCAGATCGAGGTCCTTCACGTCATGCAGCATGTGGAAGGTGATCCCGCCGAGTTCCACCACATCGGTCGCCGGCAGCCGGGCGCACGGCCCGGTGCGATCGATGTTTCCTCGGATCGCCGTCACCGGCGCAATCTCCCTCAGCTCCTCCAGGATCGACGGATCGCCCACATCGCCCGTATGCAGAATGTGGTCCACTCCCTCAAGCGCCGTCACGGCTTCCGGCCGCAGCAGTCCGTGCGTGTCGGAAATCACGCCCACTCGCATTCCAGCCATTATGCCGTCCCCTCGGGGAAGGGGCGAGTCCAACTGAATGAGATTGGCCTGTTACGGGGCCGCCGGAACCTGCCATGCCGGGGAATCGATCGCCTCGGTGCTGACAAAGCGGTAATCGTCATAATCGATCGTCAGGGTGGCCACACCGCCTAGCCGCACTTTCGTTTCGCTGCGATCGCTCCGCGGAAGCCAGAAGTCGCCCGCCTTCTCATACTGCCGGTTGATCTGAACATTGCGGATCCAGAACGACGGGCTTTTCGCAGGCTCAGCGTTCAGCTTCACCACCGCGTAATCCTGCGCATCCACCCAGATCGTTCCGCGATAGAGAAGCCCATGCGATTGCTTCGGCTCAACCGTCAGCACGTAGACAGGCCGTCCTCCGTCAATCTCGGTTCGGAGCAGGGTGAACGTGTAGTTTGCCGGCGTGAGTGCGCTGTCGGAGCGGTGGTGCGAGTCGTCCTGCTCCGCCCTCAGCAACTTTTTCAGCACATGATCGACCAGCACATGGGAGCCGGATTCGGAAATGACGTCGAACTGCTTCGAACCGGGCCCATTGCAAACGGCGTCCACGACCACGTCCGCCTCAGCAGCATGAGGGAATCCGTGGTAGGCCACATGGTAATGGCGCCGGGAAGTATACACACCAAGTTTCTGCGAACGCTGCTGATTCTCCGCAACCAGCCGCTGAACAATCTCGGAGGTGGTGGGCTGGGCAGTCGCGGCGCCGTCCTGAGAACGAACCCCAGGAACGAACAGGATTACAACGGAGAACCCAAGGAAGAAACGAGCGAAAAGCGCCAATCGCGTCCTCATAAGTCGGGTCCTCGTGTCCGGCGGAAACGGCTGGTGGGGGTAACGGAACAGGCTAATCCCCGGCGGCGGCAAGCTCGTATTCCTCACATTGGGTTGGCTTTCGCAGCGAGCGCTCGAAGGCTGCCAGCTGCTCCTCGATGAGCCGCTCTTTCCTGTGCCGGGCGATGATGTCTTCGCGGTAGCGGCGCAGGAAATAGTCGATCGTCTCCACACGGATGCGAATGGATCCGGACGGCTTGTTCTCGTCGAGGTCCTTGAAGGAGAAATAGGGCGTACCCGATTGCTCGATGATGCCTTCGATCACCCCGTAAATCGGAGCGTCGTGGCCGCATTTGAAGCTCGACACTTCCAGCGCGACCAGGTTCGGATGGCGTGCCGTAAACTTCGCCGCCCACACCTTGTGGTTCGTGCTGGTGGAGTAGCGGTTCTTCCAGACGTCGCTGATGTCGAGGGGATGCGTGATGAGTCCGGCGCGGACCTCATCACCGAAGAGACGATCGAGCAGGTCTTCGTCGATGGGCAGCGTGCTCTGCGAGAACACCGGATAGCCGAGCTTCTGGAATTCCTCCATGATCTCGTGGTTGAGACCCGGATCATGATGGTAGACGCGGCCCAGCATCACGATGCCAATGCGATCCTCGCGCTCCAGCTGGTCGAGGACCTTGCGAGCCTCGCGGCGGATTTCGTTTTCGTAGTCATCCAGAGCGCTGAAGCCGGCTGCGATGGCGCGGTCGTTCTCCTCGCGCGAGAGGCCGAGGATCGGAGACCACGTCTTGTACATCTGGTCGGCGCAGATCTTCCTGTCCTGCAGGTTGAGGATCGGATCCAGATAAACGATGCCGTTCTCGCTGAAGAGATCGCTCTCCTTGGTAAACGCCGCCTTCACGGCGTTGGGTGTTGCCGTTACCGTCGGGCACGCGTTGGAGCCGGTCAGATTCACCAGCGAAGTGTGGAGCACGTCGTACATGGGAAACCAGATGGCGTGCAGCGGCTTCTTGCTGTGCTTCACGGCAAGCAGGTTGTACACATGCGCGATACCGATCTTCGAGGGATAGCAGGGATCCACCGCGCCGCGGCTGGCTCCGGCGCGGTAGAGTTCCGGCGTGGTGTAGTCGGAGTAGACGATGTTTTCCGACTCGACGCCCAGGCTCGCAAAATACGCGTTAAACATCGGCGCATAGGTATAGGTGTTGAGCAGACGCGGAATGCCGATGCGGAAGTCCTTCCGCCGTTCCATCAGCGCAGCGCGCTCCTTCGTCTGCTTCGACACAAAGAGGCCTTTCACGCCGGGGACAGGATCAGCGACGATGGAAACCTCGCGGGCACGGAAGACGTCGCGCGCGGCGATGTCGACGAAGTTAGGATTGGCGGCCTTGATCTTGTCGATATCGGCCTTGATGCCTTTCATGTCGCTCAGGTCCTCGACTGCCCCCTTTTCGCAGGTTGCGATGATCAGACGCTGTTCGCCCACCCGCAGTGGAACTTTGGTCTTGCGCGGCTGGAATTCGCCGGTGGGCTTGGGCATCTCTACCGGCTTCTTCGCGCCCGGCGCGGCCTGGATCTGGATAAGGGGATCGACTTTGGCGCGCAGGGATGTGGTCGGGGAGGACCCACATCCGCAGCCTCCGCCGGAGTGATCGTGGTCGTGTCCGGTACTGCAGGACGATCCGTGAGCCGGAAGATTCGCCTCGATCTGTTCGAGGCTGGGCAGATTCGCAACAACCGCCGCGACTTCTTCCGGTGTTGCGGCGCGATCATCCGCCACTACGGGGGCGGCGATGGCTTCGACGCTGGCGCCGCCGCTCACGTCCACATCGATGAATGTGCGCAGGCAATTGTTCTTGCAGAAATAGCAGCGCGTGTCCTCATTGCGCGTCGTGCGGTAGCGGATATTGCGAACGGCATCGAGACCGATAAAAGTCGTCTGCTTGCCGTTCTTCCACAGGCGCAGCGCTTCCTGGGCCGCGCCGATAGCGCCCGATTCGCCGCAGTGCTCGTGCACGATGATTTCCGGCTCCCTTCCGTTGGCGCGGAAGCTGGAACGGATGAAATCGACTTCGGCCTTCACCACCGCGAGGTTGTTCTGCGTGCCGCCCTGGAGAACAAACCGCGAGCCGAGCGCCGCGAGATTCGGGATGCTGGCGACGTAGAGAAAGACATTCTTGGGCAGCACGTCGGCCAGCCCGGCGAGAATCTCTTCCGAGCGCCAGCCCTGACGCTGGAAATTGACGATGTCGGACTGCATGAACACCGCGCAGCCATAGCCGAACGACGGCATGGACTTGGCCGAGAAGGCGATGTCGGCGAACTCCTCGACTTTCATCCCGAAGCCTTCTGCGGTCGATTGCAGAAAGTAGCCGTTACCCGCCGAGCATTGCGTATTCAACTTGAAGTCCTTCACGCGGCCGTCTTTGAGGACGATCAGCTTGATGTCCTGTCCGCCGACGTCGACGATGACATGGGGATCGTCATAGAACTTCAGGGCCGACTCGGTATGCGCGACGGTTTCCACCAGCGCCACGTCCGCCTGCAGCACATCTTTCAGGATGTCCTTGGCATAGCCGGTGGTGCCGACCCCGAGCACGTCCATCCGCGCCCCCTTCACCTCCACCTGGTCGCGCAGCTTGTCGAACATCTCGATCGTGTCCTGAATCGGGTTGCCGTTCGACAACTGATAGGCCTTGCACAGAATCTCGCCGGCTTTATCAAGCAGGACCGCCTTGGTCGACGTAGAGCCTCCGTCCACCCCGACGAAACCCGATACGACCTGGCCGGGCAGGAATTGCGCCGGAACGAACTTCTTCCGCCGATAAGCATCGCGAAATTGTTCCAGCTCATCGTTGCCGGCGACCAGGCCCTTGCCGCCGGAAGCCGCTTTCTCCTCGGCACGGCCGTACTCGATGTACCACTGCAGCTTTTCGGTGCCGAGATAGCGGCCGACTTCCCGTTCCTCATCTTTGCCGAACTCAACCGATCCCAGCGCGGCGAAGTACTGCGCGTTTTCGGGGACTTTGATCAGATCCTCCGGCGTTGCGCCGTCCGGGATCTGCACCTTGCGTTCTTTCCACATGCGCGGAATGTTGGCCTGCCACGCTTCGCGCATCCCGCGGATGAAGGAGTTCGGTCCTCCCAACAGGAGGACGTGCGGACGCAGCGTGTTCCCGCGAGTGAGCACGCTCAGATTTTGGAGCACGATGGCTTCGAAGAGCGAGGCCATCAGCTCGTGAGAAGGCGTGCCTGTCTTCTGCAGTCCGTTGATATCGGTCTCGGCGAAGACGCCGCACTTCCCGGCCACTTTGTGCAGCTTGACGCCGTGATACCCCTGGTTTCCCAACTCGGCAGCGGGGATCTTCAGCTTGGCGTTGATCTTGTCGATGACGGCTCCGGTGCCGCCCGCACACTTGTCGTTCATCGACGGGATCTTCTTCTTGCGGCCAGTCTCTTCGTCGTCCTTGAAGACGATGATCTTTGCATCCTGGCCACCCAGTTCAATGACGGAGTACACCTCGGGGTGAAGCTTCTCGACAGCCAGAGCGACAGCATGGACTTCCTGGACGAACTTGGCCCCGATCATGTCGGCCAGTGTGCCGCCGCCGGAACCGGTGACAAAGATGCGCGTATTCTGCGGCGTTATGCCGGCGTCCTTCTCCATCCGTTGCAGGAATTCAAGGACCTTTTCCGGCTGCCGCGTCTCGTGCCGCTGATAGTCCTGCCAGAGCAGCGCGTCTGTGGCGCCATCCACGACGACTGCCTTGACCGTTGTCGAACCTACGTCGAGCCCTACGAGAAACTGCTGCATCAGTCTCTTCTCCTGGTTGACGGGTGTTTGGAATAGCGGAGGCTTGATGGCATTGGCGATGGCTCGGAATACCGGAACCGGAACCACCGCCAGGAGCCCGTCGAACATCGCCCAACCGCTCTCTTCGTCCTGCGGCGACAACCCGCATCAGGCGGCCGGCGAGAGTTGGGCGGCAACAACCCTGGAGCGCGAACGTCGCCCCCTGGTGCCCTTCCGGTCCATCAGATCGCTGACATGCCACGCAAACTGAGCCGCGGTACCGGCGATTCCGTCGCGATGCGGCACCTTGTAGAGCGCCCGCTTCAGCTCCGGGTGCCGCTCGACGTAATCGCGCAGATCATCCACGGATTTGCCTGTCTTTTCGATCACACCATCGAACTCGGCTCGCGCCTTCGCGCGCGCCTCGGCCAGCGCCATTTGCACGCGGCTGTGCGCGTTCACTTCGCCTTCGCCCGAGGTCTCGATCGGGAGGAAGATCATGTCCCGAAATTTGCTGACCACCCGCGACTGCACCGCATCGGACTGCGTGGACGGCATGCACCCGAACGGCTTGAGCGCCAGAACCATGTGGCACAGGTGATTGACGGTGTAATAGACGTTCTTGCCCACTTCCATGTGGCCTTCTCCGCCGCGGGCCAGCTGGTGATAGAACGGATGAGCCAGACGCGCCAGCTCCTTCTGCGGGACGAGGTGATGAGCGGTATCGCCCATATGGCGGATCGTACGATGATAGAAATAGGTCCACATGGCGCTGCCCAGGTTCAGCCCCGCCGTCTTCCGGAACAGCGCGAACTCGTTGGCCGCCCGCTTCTTCACTTCGTACCACTTCGGATCGCGATACGGAGCCTGAGCATCGGCGCGGGCCTTCGCCCCTTCCTTCGCCACGTACATCATGTAGGCGATCCAGGTTGCGATCGGTTCCACGAGAACCTGCGCGCCTTCTTTCTCGAGGAAAGCGAACATGTTGAAATTGCCGTCGCCCTCAGTGGTCTGCGCCCAGAATTCACCCGTGATCTTGATGACCGGTTTCACGCGCAGGCGGTCGACCTCGATGGCGCCGATGCGGTCGCGGCAGGCATGCAGCGCGTCCACGTACTCCTTGCCGTAGAGGTTGTGTCCCACCTTGCCCAGCGTGCAAAGGATTCCCTTGACCTTCTCGTTCTTCGACAGCAGCGGCAGCATCCATTTCGGCGCGGCGTCGTCGATATGCCAGCGCTTCCGCTCCCGCAGCGTATCGGTCAGGGTCTTTGCTGAATCGCGAATCACCCGATCCGTCTCGCCTTTTGTAATCTCGAAGGGGCGGACCTGGTAGACCAGTTCATTCACCACATCGCCGAGGTTGAGCGCGTTGAGCATGCCCATGCCGAAATCGACCGTGAACTTCAGCCCCGGCTCGCCGCTGGCCGCCTTGATGCCGTCGGTCTGCTGGAAGAGCAACACGCGGAAGCCGTCAAAGCCGGCATTCTGGAGGGCGAAGCGATACTCGGCTTCGTACATCCCGAAGCGACAGGGCCCGCATGATCCGGCCGTGAAGAAGACGTAATTGTCGATGATCTCCTTCCGGCTCAGCCCCTCCTGCTCCAGTTTCTGCAGATAGCGGACCAGATTGCCGACCGTGAAATAAGTCGGGTTGCACTGTCCGTTGTTGCCGAACTCTTTGCCGGCCTGGAAGTCGGCGACGACCGGAGTCGGGATGTTCTCGCAGCGGTAACCCGATCCGTGGAAAACCGACTTAATCATTTCCTCGTGTTTCCAGGTCAGGCCTCCGAAGAGGATGGTCACACGGTCACGCTCGGCGCCGGTGAAGGAGCGCTCGACAGGCTTCTTGAACTCACGCATCCGGGCCAGCCCGGCTTCCGCGCGCAGCCGCGCCCGCTCCGCGTCGATGCGCGCCTGGATTTCCATCTCAAAGTCGGTCTGTACGACTTCATGAACCGTTGTCGGCATACACTTCTCCTCTGGGTAGGATCGTTCACCGATGAATTTGTGGAGGCCCTGGGGATTCGACGTGCTTACATCTGGCCCTGCACGCCCTGGAAGCCGTGCGCCAGCTGTTTGAAGAAGTACTTGATCACGCGCTGGTCGTTGTAGCACCAGCCGAGGATGTGATTCAGTGTCGAAAAGCAGTGTGTCTGGCAGCTCTCCTTCTGGTGGTCGAGCTGTTTGGTATCGAACTTATGATGGCCGACGACGCCCCAGTCGTAGTTCGCCGTGTACATCGGGAAGCACGGGGCCAGCGTTCCGTCGACACGGATAATCATCGAGTTCTGGCCGGCGCGGCAGTTCCACGCAAAATGGTTTCCCTTCATGAAGCTCACCATCTGCCAGAGCCGCGTGTTCGAATTGACCATCTTGTAACCCGAATCCTGCTTCTCCGCCAACCACTGGATTGTTTCTTCCACCGCCGGCCAGTCTTCTTTGGTGATATACGTAACATTGTTTTCCGCATGCTTAAAATGCTCGTCCTGCGCAATCAGCGGGGATTCGTTGATGTGATAGTCGGTGGCGATACCAAGCCCGTGCGCGATTTCGGTCAGTTCGCGCACGTCGTTGAGGTTGTTGCGGCAGATATTGATGTTCAGAAAAACCGAGTATCCGTAGTCGTACTGCTTGCGGATCAGGTAGTCGAATTCCTGGCGGATGGGCGCCAGCGCCTTGGGCAGTCCCGGCTTGATGTCGACGGCGTCGACGGCGATGTTGAACGTCGCCAGTCCGGCATCCGCCAGCCTGTCGATGACCTCGGTGCGTAACAGCCGCGCATTGGTCGGAAGATAGATCCAGAAGCCCTTCTTTGCCGCGTAATACGTAATGCGGTGAATGAAGTCAGGCCGCAGCAGCGGCTCGCCGCCCATGAAGGCGAGCACCCGGCATCCTGTCCCGTAAAGCCAGTCCACCGACCGCTTTGCCGTATCCTCGGTCATTCCTTTGACCTTGTTGTCAAAGGCCCAGCAGTAGTGACAATCGAGGTTGCACTTGAACTCGGTGAACAGATACGCGATCAGCGGATGAAAATCCCCCGCCGTGACCCGCGAGCGGATATAGGGGAAGAGCCAGCCGCGCATGGTGCGATAGATCTGGCTGCCCGTCCAGTGCCGTTTCTCCGGAGCCCGCCAGCTGTCGTCTTCCGGAACAGGACCCAGCATCTCCGGATGTTGTGGAAAGACAGGATCGGGAAACTTCTGCGGTTTTCCCAGCGGCGGGAGGGGCAGCCTGACCGCATCGGCTGGTTGGGTCAATAGTTGATGCAGCTCGACATCGAGCCGAAATGTCGATGCGGACGCGCTTTCCTGCGGTGCGTTCATAGCAACTCCGTTTTTTGAGAAGAGAAACGCCTGCGCTGCGAAACGATCGAGCGTCTGAGGCCGCCCGTTTCC
>DATJNE010000190.1:0-5023 GCA_035508305.1 Acidobacteriaceae bacterium
CGGATCACCCCCTCGCACACCTCGTATCCCAAAATTTCTCCCTGCGGATCGATCCGCATCAGACACGAGAGCACCAGCCGATCCTCGTCCGGCCGCAAACTGCAAATGTCCGTCGACAATTCCTGCGGCAGCATCGGAATCGCGCGATCCGGAAAATACACCGACGTCCCCCGCAACCGCGCTTCCAGATCCAGCGCCGTCCCCGGCCGCACATACTGCGCCACATCGGCGATGTGCACCTGCAGCTCCCACACTCCGTCCTCGCCGCGCCGCACCAGCACCGCATCGTCAAAATCGCGCGCCGTCTCACCGTCAATCGTCACAATCGGCAGGTTGCGAAAATCCCGCCGCCGTGCCGCGGCGTCCGGATCAAAGCGTGCCACCTCCCGAGCTTCGGCCAGCACCGCATCCGGAAAAACCCGCGGCAAATGGTGTTTGCGAATCACCATCTCCACATCGACGCCGAAATCGTCCTCAGCGCCGAGGACCTCGATCACGCGCCCCCGCGCCGCCCGCGACGCCGTCGGCCAGTCGGTGATCTCCACATCCACCACCAGGCCCTCCAGATTTGCGTGACCGCTCGCCAGATGATGCCGCGCCCGCTGCGCCTCCCTTCCCAGCACCCGGTGCGGCGTCTTCTCCTCGCCGGGAGCCGCCGGCAACTCCATCCCCTCCGGGATCACCACCGGCTGCGTCATCCGCTCATCGACCGGCACCACCAGATTTCCGCCCCTGCCCGTCTCCCCTTCCAGCCGGCGCGAATAGTGAAAGATCCCCACCACCGTCGGGTTGCGCCGCGTCAGGATGCGCACCACCCGCCCGGCGCGTCGTCCATCCCTCTGCCCAAAGCGCGGCGGCGTCAGTTCCACCAGCACCTGATCGCCCTGCATCGCGCCACCCATCTCGCCGGGCGGAATAAACACGTCCTCATCCACCCGCGCTTTCGCACCCGCATGTCGCGGGTCCGGCCGCACAAATCCGTACCCGTCGCGATGCAGATCGAGCCGCCCCGCCACCCAATCCTCGCTGCGAATGCCCGCGTGCCGGGAGTCACTGCGCCCCGCGCGCCCACCTTCCGTGCCACCCGCGCTCGCCTGCGCCCGTTCGGCAATGACCCAGTGCTCGCCGTCCACCTGCACCAAACGCCGCGTGCCCGTCAACCGCCCGAGTTGTTGCCGCAGGTCGCGCCGCTCCTGCCCCCCGCCCAGTCTCAATTCGCGCACCAGCTGCTTGAACCCAGCCCGCCCATTCGGAAGCTGCTCGATGTGCTTCAGTAATTCGCGATCGTTCATCCTGGCTACGATGCTATGCGACGCAGCCGTTGCCGGGCGATCTTTCCCATGTAAAGCCAGTGTCAAATCAGCCGAACACCGGCTTGTCTCAGAGATGAATCGCCGATACCCGAACGTCGCCATCCGTGACCGTCATGGCCACCTGTTCCTTTTCCACGTTGAACTGAATCCGCACCGACGGGGCGCCCCCTGGAAAGAACATCATCTCCCCCCGATGAAACAGCGGCCGCGTCATTGTCCCTTTGCGGGTCCAGTTCAGCTGCGGCGCCCAGGTGTACATGGGGTTTATGTACATTTTTCATGTCGGCGTCGACCTCGATATGACGGGTCTCGTCGGCTCCGAAGGAATAGGTCCCTGAAAGCCGTGCGGCCTCTGCATCCGTGAGAGGAACCGGTGGAGCAGTGTCCGCGTCGCCCAGTGATTCCAAATACTCGAAAACCGCCCGAGCCGCATTGCCGCCCATCCGCGCATGCGCCAACAGGCTGATGCTGTGCGGTCCGTGGATGCGCTCGATGCCGGGTTGCGCGGCCACCATCGACCGTACGACGTCCAGTTGCCCGAACATCGCCGCCGAAAAAAGCGTGGATGGCGCGCCGTGTACGAGCAGAAATTCCGCAATCGCGTGATTGCCCATGTGCGAGGCCGCTCCCAGCGGCGTCTCCCAGTCCCCAAAGCCCCAGTCCCACGCCGCGGTCGCGAGCGCCGGATGAGCCGTCACCAGTTCTTTCAGGCGATTCAGATTGAAGTGAGAAACCGTGACCATCTCGCGCACCAGCGGAGCGGCCTGAGCAGGAAACGAATCGTTGAGCATCGGCGCAGTATTCTCCTCAGCTGATTCCGCAGCCGCCGTCAGCGGCGTCGAACCGGTGGCAGCGATGGCAAGAGCGCCAAGTCGGAGCATGGCGCGACGAGAAGGCTGCTGCTGCATGGTAAGCCTCACTTTTGCGGCGGCGTGTTGAACCCGCCGGCACTGCGAACATGCCCGAGCGCGCACCCCACTGCAAGTGAGATCGAGTGTTCAGCCGCTGAGAAACACCTTAGGCGCGATCTCGCCGGAAATCAGTGGCTTCCCGCCTGAAATGAGCCGGCTCGATCGGGATTCGAGGCCAGCCGGTCGGCGAAGACTGCGGCGATCTCCTCAGCGAGCTGGCCATCCAGCTTTGGCATCTCGCTCGCCGGCCGCTCCTCGCGAACCACCCAGAGGTGCGTCTGATCCGAGGCGCGGATCAGGTGCGCCAAAACGCGAATCCGGTCCCCGCTCGCCTGCACCTGCCCGAGCACGATATAGGACGCATTCAGGCTGGAGGCGATGTTGCGCAGATCGCGCTGCTCGCGCGGCAGGAAAAGAACCCTCGCATTGCCGGCAACGGTGTAATGCTTCCCCTCGCGATCCGTCATCTGGCCGATTAGCTCGTCGGTCAGATTGTTGGCAAAAGCATCGAATGCCGGTGCTCCGGTTTCGTTGTCGAAGCGCACAACCCCGACAATGGGCGGGGCGGTGTGAACGCTGTGACTATGGCGGAGCAGGAGCACCACGCCGGCCGCAGCGATGATCGCCGCTGCACCCCACGGGATCGCCGTGCGCACCAGCGACCGCGACCTGCCATGCGAGGGAACTCCGCCGATCGGCCTCTCCGGCTCTGCCCCATCGAGCACGCGCATCGGTGCGACGAACTGGTAGCCCCTGCGCGGTACTGTCCTTATATACACTGGCTGCGCGGCATCGTCGCGCAGCGCGGCCCGCAGTTGCGAGACACAGAAGTTCAGCCCGTTCTCGAAATCGACGAAAGTCGCCTCGCCCCAAACCGTTTGCCGTAACTGCTCGCGAGAAACAATTTGGCCGGGATTCTCAATCAGCGCCTTCAGCACGTGCGCAGGTTGCGTCTGCAGGCGCACCGAAGCGCCGTTGCGCAGCAACTCCAGCGTGCCCGAGTCGAATTCATAAGGACCGAAGAGGAAGCGTGCCATGAATCTTCGCCATCATTGCACACGCCGGCCGGGATCCGCTTCGCTTCTTCCGGCCTTTCCACGCTTCCTGCTTCTTCCTGCCTGCTTCCCGGCTCCCTTTACTTCACCGCCAGCACTTCAATCTTGTGAATCTGCGGCGGCTCGGCCAGCAGTTCGCCCGCCTTCGCCATCAGCGCTTTCGCAATCTCGCCGTTCAGATGCGCTTCTCGTCCCGCCTCGTCGTTGAACGTGTCAAAGATCCCATACTGACCAGCCCTCTCTTTGATCGCGTACCACGTGACGGTGCCCTTTTCCTTCCGAGCCAGTTCCGCGCCCTGCTTCAAGAACGCCTCCACTTCGGCTTCTTTACCAGGTTTTGCCTTCAGCATTCCATACAGCGCCAGCTTCGCCATCGTCATCCTCTCTCCTGTTGCAGACTTTGTTTCCGGATCGTTGCAGAATTCCAGCCCGATATTCGAGGAGCACTCGCCCAAAACCCGGCGTCGCCCTCTCAACAGATGCGTTCCACCCCCGGCGCGGTCGCCGAAATCTCGCTCCGTTCGCATTCCACAGCCGCACGGTACAAGAGGGGGATGCCATTTTCCCGTGAACGTGTTTAAGATGCCAGTAACGGCGGCGATTGCGCGGAGGAGTTCGTCCCTCCTGAGGGAAAGAGGGTCGGCGCTGCACAGTTCTGCATGGGCCCACGAGAACCAACCGGCAGGCCAGGTGCAGGGCGCCATATCACCAACCATTCTTTGGAAGGAAGGAATCGCATTTTATGTGGAAACCCAACCAGCCCGGCACTGGCAGCGGTTCGCAAAGCCCCGAACCGGCTCGCCCCGCCACTCCCCCAACCCCGAGTTTTGACTCCGGTCAGCGCCTGGCTCCTGCCCCGGTCTCCAATGCATCCACCGGGGAACAGGCCACCATCGGCAAAAGCCTCGTCATTAAAGGCGAGCTCAGCGGCTCCGAATCCCTCTACATCGATGGCAAAGTCGAAGGCTCCATCAGCCTGCCTGGCAATCGCGTCACCGTCGGGCGCAACGGCCAGGTCGCGGCCAACATCACCGCCCGCGAAATTGTCGTCCTCGGCAAGGTGCGCGGCAATGTCACCGCCAGCGATCGCGTCGATATCCGCAGCGAGGGCTCGCTCACCGGCGACGTCACCGCGCAGCGTATCTCCATCGAGGACGGCGCCTTCTTCAAGGGCGGCATCGATATCCGCAAGCCCGGCTCCAATGAGAAGGCTGCTGAGTCGAAGCAGGCCGCGAATGCGAGCGCCAATGCCGAGCGGCCCGTCCCGGCGACGGTCTAGCCTCGCGTCTTTCCAACAAGGCTCCTGCAGCAGGTTCTGCGCGATCAATTGCGTTCCGGACCCGCCGCCAGGGGCCTTGTGCAGGCAGTTCCTTGGTTTAGTGCCCCACCGGCCCCGTTTCCCCACCTCGATCACAAAATACGATGCCACCGTGTCCCCGGCATTCCGCACCCAGTGCAGGGTCCCCGCTACCGCAATCCCGACATCCCCGGGACCCAGCATGTGCGACTCGCCGTTGAGCCGCAGCTCCACCTTGCCCCATCAGCAGCTCCTTCGAGTCCGGGCCACGTCAGTGGTCGGACCACAGAAGTATAGCCCGTCATCCTGAGCGAACGCCGAGCGCCGCACGGCGAGTCGAACGGACCTGCATTTCTCGCTCATCGACCCGCAAAACGCGCCCGCAGCTGCCCCGGCAGAGCCGATCCGCTCAGCCGCAATACCCCCATCGAGACGACCAGCCACACC
>DATJNE010000191.1:0-24628 GCA_035508305.1 Acidobacteriaceae bacterium
ATGAGGATCAGGATCAGGGGCCCGTGCATGCGAATCAGCACCGCGGCGCCAGTCACTCCGGAGAGGAAGACGATCAGCTTGGCGTATCCGAGACCGTTGTGCCAGCGGCGCACGCCTTCCACGCGGGCCTGACCCTCGCCAAGCAGCCGGCGATAGACCGCCTCAACCGATTCCACGCATCAAGGATCGCACGATGGAGTACCGGACCGCTGCGGAGGGAGGAGAAGCGCCGGATCCGTCCGTCGAAGCCGTATCGGAGCCCGGGTTACTGTTTCTTCGGCTCCCCGACTGCCTGGTCGCTCTTCACCTGCGGTGGATTGCCGCCCTGGAGAAAGACGCGATACTGCGTGTCGATGATGCCCAGGTTGCGCGCCAGGCCCAGGCGGGTCTCGTTCAGCTGATACACGCTGTTCACGTACTGCGTCTGGGCGGCGGCGAGGGTGGATTGTGCCTCAGCCACCGGCAGGTTGTCGCTGACGCCGGCATCGAACCGTTGCTGGGTCTGGTCCAGCGCGGTTGTCGCCAGCTCCACGTTGCTTTTGGCCACCTGCACCGTTTCGGTCGCCGTCTGCAGATCCAGCAGGCTGTCGCGCAGCTGCTGGTCGATCTTCTGCTTCAGGTCCTCAAGCCGGGTGCGGATCTCCTCCAGTTGCGCCTCGGCCACGTCGCGGTCGCCGCGAAATTCGGCTTCCTTGAATATGGGAATGCTCAGCGTGCCCACGGCGGCAAAGGTCCCGTGATAGACGCCTCCGGAAATTCCCGTCACGCCCCAGTTTCCGCCGAAGGTGAGCGTGGGGAAGCGTTCGTGTTTCGTTGCGGTCCGCTCCCGGTCGGCGACAATCAGTTCCTGCTTCAGAGCCTGGTAGTCCTGCCGGTTGGCATAAGCCTCGTTGCGTGCGTCCACCAGGTCCATGGGGTGCAATTCTGCGTAGGGGCTTGAGTCGGTGAGGGTAACAGGCTGCTCCGGCCTGAGTCCGATCTCGCGGTTCAGGGCGATCTTTGCCTTCTCGAAATTGTCCTGGGCGGCGATCACGGCCTGCTGCTGGCTCTGCAGCTGGACCTTCGCCCTCAACTCGTCGAGGTTCGCCGCGGTGCCGGCGAGGTGTTCTTCATGCGCCTGGTAAAATGCCGTCTCGTCGGTTTTCTGCAGAGACCTTGCATAGTCCAGCTGCGCCTTTGCCGCGAGGGCCTGGAGATACGTGTTGCCGACGTTCAGGACGACCAGGCCGCGCGCCGACTGAGCGTTGTAATACGCCGCCTTCGTGAATGCCTGCGACGCCCGCCAGACGTCGTAGCCGGCCCAGTTGAACAGCGCCTGGGAAAAATTGATCTGGCCGATGGTTGTATCAACCTTCGTGATCAGGTGAAAGGACGAAAGGCTTGTTCCGGGGGGCAGCAGCGGTGCGAATGCCGCCTCAATGGACGGGTGAAAGCCCTCTGCCTCGAGATTGAACTGGTGTACGCCCGTTTCGCCATGGAGGGTGATGTCGGGCAGCAACACGGTCACCAGTTCCAGCTTCTGTGCGTCAGCCTGTTTTTGCTGTTCGCGCGCCAGGGTCAGCGCAAGATTGTACTGGATCCCGAGCTTGATGGCGTCGTCCATCGAGAGCGCCTTCGGCTCGGCGGTATAAGGCACCGCCTGCACGCTCCCGACATAGGGATTGGCGGCGGAATTGGCGGGATTGCTCTGCGCCTGCCCGGCGGCACCAGCCAGCAACACACCAAACGCCGCAAAGAGCTTCAGGATCAGCTTCTTCATCGTCCCCGAATTCATCGAGATTCTTCTGTTTAGATCAGAATACCCGGTCCGCGATGCCAAAAACTTTCCCTCGACCGTCTAAATTCCGGCTTTAGCCGCCGTCGGCGGCACAGATCACGGGCATCCGCAAACCCTGCGTCGTCAGCCCCCTGGGCTTTCCGCCCGAAAGCAACGTTCCGCGTCCGGCGTCACATCGAATCCTTTTGAGCAAGGTACTGCGGGCTCCCTGGACGCCAACGTCCGCCTGAGCATCCCCGGAGATGTCGGGCCGGTCGTGGCCGGGGAAGAAATCAGATGCAGGAGGCTCGTATGGCGTTGCTGGAAGCGGAGCGGCTTCCGGTTGGGAATGAAGAAAACAGGCCGCGGTCCAGCGCGGCTGTGGGCAATCTAAGGTCACGACGTCATGACAGGGCAATCCATCCCGGCTGTGCTCATGCTGCGCTGTTCCGCGCTGTCGCACCATGCTGTGCGCGCGGCGGCCCGGCATGCCGGTCTTGCCCTCACTATCGAGTTTGCGGAGAACCGCCGGGAGTTTCTTGAGGAACTCCGCCGCGGATGCATCGATCTGCTGATCGCGGGTCCCGAAGGCCTTCCTGACGTGGATGTACGAGAGGCCCTGGAGCGGGCGCGTTCTGCCCAGCCGCCCGTTCCGGTCCTGCTCGCCGGCGGCCGTCTGGGTGAGTCCGAGGTGATTCGCCTTCTCCATGAAGGCGCCGCGGAAATTCTTCCAGCTGGCGATATCGAGCGCCTCCCCTCGGCGATCGCGCGGGCCCTCAAAGTTCGCCGGTCGGCGATTCAGCAAAGCCATGCGCAGCTCGAGCTTGACCGTGCGGCCGTGATGCTGCGAGAGAACCAGAAGCTGATTACGATCGGCCGCCTCGCCGCTTCCATCGCGCACGAGATCAACAACCCTCTCGAATCGGTCACGAACCTCCTCTATCTTCTCGGCGAGGACCAGGACCTTTCGCCGACCGGGAGGGGTTATCTCCGCCTTGCCCAGCGGGAACTGGAACGCGTCGCTCAGATCAGCCGCCAGACCCTCCGCTTCACGCGCGAAACCACGGGTCCGGTACCGGCCCGCATCGACGAGTTGCTCGAAGAGGTCATTTCGCTTTACAGCCGCCGCATCGCGGATAAGGGCCTTCGCGTCGAGCGCCAGTACCGCAGCACGGAGCAGACGGTCGTCTATCCGGGCGAGATGCGCCAGGTCCTCTCCAACATCGTGACCAACGCGATTGAAGCCTCCGCCCTGTACGGGCGTCTCTGCCTCCGTGTCCGTTCAACCCGCAGCTGGTCCGATCCCGGCGTGCGCGGCATCCGCATCTCGGTCGGCGACAGCGGCAGCGGAATCCCGCCTGAAGTGCAGCATCGTTTGGGCGAGCCATTTTTCACCACCAAGGGTCAGCGTGGCACCGGCCTGGGGCTTTGGGTCACGCGCTCGATTGTCCAGCGTTATGGGGGCGAGATTCAGCTCCGCTCATCGGTCGATGCGCGGCGCCATGGCACGGTTTTCAGCATTTTCCTGCCGACCAACCTGCGGCCGCAGGCGGTCGATCCTCTGCCGCACGATCCCAATGGGGAAAACAACCCCTCAGGGTCGGTGACCCGCTTTCCATCTTCGGGCTCTTCCAGCGCGGTCAGCTTCGCCCAGGGGCATCGAGCCGTCCGCCGGAGGCTGCGGGAACGGAGGTTTCGCCCGGCTGGTTCCGCCTCGCCCAGTTCTTCTAGCTGTAACGCAGCCAGCGCAGCATCTCCGGCAGCGTGGCCCGCTTGCCGTACATCAGTACGCCGATGCGGTAGATGCGGGCTGCGAGCCATACCATCCCCCACACAGCCGCAGCCAGCAGCACGACCGAAAGCCACACCTGCCACAACGGCGGCATCTGCGCGCAAATCCGCATGTACATGATGATGGGCGTGAAGGGCGGCAGCAGCGACAGGACCACGGAGGTCGTGGAGTTCGGATTCCCCAGTACAAACGGCAGCAGGACCACGCTCACCACGAGTGGGGAGATCAGGATGAAACTGAACTGCTGCACCTCCTGTTCCCCGCTGACACTCGAACCCAGCGCCGCTGCCAGGGCGCTGTAGAGGAAAAAGCCTCCGAGGAAGAAGATCCCGAAGAAGCCCAGCTCCGCTTTCGTGATCCCCAGCGAGGTGAGTCCGTGAATCCCCTGATTGGCCGCCATCGCCGAGCCGGCGTAGAAGACCACGAGACCCACCCAGATTCCCATCTGCGTCAGCCCGACCGCGCCTACGCCGAGTAACTTGCCCAGCATCAGGGAGTCCGAGGAGGCGGTCGACAGCAGCACTTCGAAGATGCGCGAAGTCTTCTCCTCCACCACGGATCGCGCCACGTTGATGCCGTAGATCAGCACGGATGCGTAGAGCACGAGGATGAGCCCATAGGCCCCCAGGAAACTGCGCTCGGAATCCGACTTGACGACGGCGCCGTTCTTGAGCTGCATCGTGTTCAGCTTCACTTCCTGCATGAGCCCGCTGACCTGGTCTACGGGCACACCCCGCGCCGCCAGCTGCTCCCGAATTAAGGCCGAGCGAACCGCGGACTCCATCTGCGCCTTGCCCACGAGGTTGATGGAACTGCCCGAAATCCACGTGGCGTCGGGTTCTGCCTGACCGGAGACCGTGTCCAGCGTCAGGTATCCGCCGATCTGGCGTGACGCCACCTGACTCTTCACCTGAGCCAGATCCGCGTCCGTGGCCGGGGCGTAGACCTCGACCAGCCTGGGGGGGAACGCGCCGTCATCGAGCGAGGCCTTCACCTGCTGTGCCAGCCCGGCATCGTTAGACACAATCGCCAGGTTCTGTACGCCCTCGAGCTTGCGCCCGCCCAGGCCGCCCAGCAGGGCCATTCCCGCCATGCCGATGGGGACCAGCAGCGTCGTGATGCGGAAGACCCGGCTGCGGACGCGCTCCAGGTACTCGCGTTTCGCGATCAGCAGCGTGTTCCTCAGGAGCCCATCATGCATCGGAACGCCCTCCTACCGTCTCAATGAAGATTTCCTCGAGAGACGGCTCCACCAGCTCAAAGCGGGTAATGGTCGCGGTGGCTGCCGCCTTCTTCAGCAGATCCTGCGCGTCCGCGTGCGGCTTCAGCTTGATTTCCGCATGCCCGGCAAAACTCTTGTATTCCGCAACCGCGGGATGCTGCAGGAATTCCTCGCTGCCTGCAAAATGCACGATGACCCGATTCCTCTCGTAGCGCGATTTGACTTCGCGCATGCCGCCCGAGAGCACGGCCTCGCCGCGATTGATCAGGCAGATGGAGTCGCACAGCTTCTCGACCTGATCCATGCGGTGCGTGGAGAACAGCACCGCGTTGCCGTTCTTTCTCAGCTCCAGCAGGGTGTCCTGCAACAGGGCCGCGTTCACCGGGTCGAGGCCGGAAAAGGGCTCGTCCATGATGATCAGCTCGGGATCGTGCAGGAGCGTGGAAATGAACTGGATCTTCTGCTGCATTCCCTTGGACAGCTCCTCGGTCCTCTTGTCGATCGAATCGGCGATCTGCAGCTTTTCGCACCATTGCTGGGCGCGCCGTTTGGCCTCCAGCGCCCCCAGCCCGCGCAACTCGGCCAGGAACATCAACTGATCGATGACCTTCATTTTCTTGTAGAGGCCGCGCTCCTCGGGCAGATAGCCCACCCGCCGGAGGGCGGTATTGCCGAAGGGCTTACCGAACAGAGAAACCTTCCCCGAATCCGGCATCGTGATGCCGATCATCATGCGGATGGTGGAAGTCTTGCCCGCACCGTTCGGTCCCAGCAGCCCGAACATGCTGCCGGCCTCGATCTTCAGGCTCAGATCGCGAACCGCGGCTTTCTCTTCATAGGATTTTGAGACGTGGTCCAGCTCGACCAGGCTTTCCATGCTTCAAAGCGCTCCGAGAGTCCCCAAGGCAAAAGCAGGAGGAACGCAGCCAGCATATCAGCAGTGTTCGGTAGCACGACGCGGATCGCGAGGCCTCGGCAGCGGGCGTCGACCCGCATTTTGGGGCGGCTTGTCGGTACCCGGGTCGCACCGGGTCGTGGTCATGGGATCGATCCGGGGCGCATCACGAAGCACTCCGCCCTGCCGCGTTGGGGACCGAAAGCCCGAGCATCGGGCCTCGGGAACAACCGCTTTCCACAGCCCTGTAATCTTCCAGCAACCCCTCTTCACAGAGAATCGAGTCACCTTCGTGCCGGGCTTCAGGTTACTGTTCTGGACCCGGTTTGACACGATCATGGGATAGTGAATCGTCCTCTGAACCGCCTAGCCTTGCAGTATGAACTTCAAGCATGGACAGCGTGTCCGCATCCGCGACAAACAGATCGTTGGGACGGTCGAGAAGAAGCTGACGTCCCTCGACGATGTTTATGTTGTTGTCCTGGAGCACGCATCCCGCACAGAAGAAAAACTCGTGCGCGGAGCTGATCTGGAAGTGGTTGCGGACGCCGATCAGCAGAAAACGGCTTAGCTGGCGCAAGCCGGTGCCGGCCGGGTGTGGGGGCCTGCTGAGATTTGGCTGGAGGGCTTTCGACCGCCCTTGAGGCTTTGGGCACTCCGGGGCGGGCTGTGCCAAGGCAGTGTCGCCGATTTCCCCGGCTAATGCGCGCCGGAAAGCGCGGGAAGAACTCGCCGGACAGCCGCAGGGCCCGTTTTCCAATCACCCCGGGAGGCCTTACTTCAGGCTTTGCAGCTTCTGCGACGCGACCTGGCCCGCCTCGGTGTCTTTGTTCTGGTCCTTGATTTCGGCGTAGAGCCGCCGCGCCTCATCCGGCTGCGTGGCTTCGTAGAGCTGAGCCAGCTGCAGCTGCGCCTCTGCCTTCGGAACGGTCGTGGTCGGATGCGCGATGACCTCCTGGAGCAGGGTAACCGCCTGGGAGTTGCGTCCTGTCTGCTCGCAGAGGTTGGCCAGCGCCAGCCTGGCCAGCGACGCGAGGTTGCGGTCTCCGGCGTGGGTTGCCTTTTCGAGATCCGCCTCCGCGGCTGCCTTCTGCCCCATGTCCAGCTCGGTGACCCCGGCAAAATAACGCGCCATCTCGCCCGAGGTGAGCCAGCCATATTGATCTGCAGCCTGGCGGAAGAGCGGATAGGCCGCCTTCGCCCGGTCGGCCGCCGTTGCGTAGGTCTTCTGGCCTGGTTCGACCGGCACATCCGGCTGGGTCAGCGGCGTCTCATAGATGTCCATCGCCTGGCCCAGGAGCTGGTTCGCTGTCGCCGACCGCTTCTGGTAGACCACGAAACTCGCAACCACAATCCCGACGGCGACCACTGCCCCGACGGTCCACGCAATGACGTTCTTTCGGTGCTCCCCGATCCATTCCAGACCGGAAGTGGTAGCTGTTACGAATTTGTCCTGTTTCAGCGCGTGACGGGTCTGTGTGTCCACCGAGTTTCCCGAGTTTCCTTTGTGCGGGAGTCGCGAGCGCGCGGCAGCTGCACGCACATCTCGCCTGCGATACGTCTCAGTCTACCATGCAGACCGCACCGGGAAGGCGGCAGGCCGGCGCCACGGGGTGTGCCGCCGGCGGCTACGCTGCCCGGACCACGTCCTCAATCTGTCCGGATTCGACTTTCTCCTGGCACTCGATGCAGTAGGGGGTCCAGGGGAGCGCTTCGAGGCGCTTTTCGCCGATGGGCTTTCCGCAATGCAGGCAATCGCCGAAGGTCCCCTCTCGCATGCGCTCCAGAGCCACCCGCACCAGCGACAGCTGGCTGTGACCCTCGGTACCCTGGGTGAAGATCAGCTCTTTTTGGTAGGACAGGACGGCCTGGTCGGCGACGTCCAGAGTGTCTTCGGCGACCGTTCTGCGGCCTTCTTTCACCGCGCTCATCATGCTGCGCTCCAGTTGCCGCTGTTGATGGCGAAGCCGCTCCTCGAATCGCCGTAGTGTGGGGTTGCGCGATGGACTATTCACGAAAATAACTCCTCGGGACGAGTGCTCGTCCGGCTTTCGGACATACATTGGACGCAGGAACCGCGGCAAGATTTGTTTTTCTTTTGGCATTTTTCCCACAGCTGTTCCTGGTTCGCCGCGGTTCGGCGGGTGCGTCGTAATGTGACCGTGGCGGTTCTTTTCGCATCCCAGCAGTGCAGGGCAGTTCGAAATGCTCTAGGCTGAAAGTGTCATGTACGAAGATTTCCACTCCACCGATCGCTGGACGGGCGAGGATCTGCACTGCCGCTGGAAGGCCAACATTGTTGCCATAGCGACGCGCCACGCCGACGCGGTCGACATCCGCTTTGACGTCAACGGCCGGCCCGTGTGGATCGCCATGCCGTGTCTTGCCTGGGTGGAGCAGAAGAAGCGGACCGGTCACGTGATCACCGACGCCCTCGCTGCCCAGGCCGCCGGCCGCTATCTCAAAAAGGCCATTGAGTCGGGTTACGACAACGGCCGCGAGATGTACACCATGACCACCGAGGAGGTGCTCGCGCAGGTCGACGCCGTCCTCCATGAGGCGGGACATACCCGCAACCTTCCGCACCTGATCCCGACGGAAGATGCGCAGCCACAGCTCTGACAGGTCCTGGCCGTAAGCCGCCGCAACTTCCGTTCAGCCGCCGGCGGTTTTGCGGGCTTTGGCCGCGGCGAGCAGCCCGGTCCGCCGTCGCTCCAGAATCGCTCGCCCATCCGCTGCACCCAGTACCACGGCCTCCATGTGCTCGCAGAAGCCCGGTTCGCCGCAGGTTTTGCGAAATTCATCCAGAAACGGGTAGATCTTGCTGAATGTTCCGAATATCTCGCCGTGCGCTGCCCGAAAGGCATCGCCGTCGATGGCTCCGCTGGTCACCATCGATGCCGCCATGTCCCAGTAGCCGGTGACCATGCGGAACCAGGCATTCCGCTCGCCGCGCACCTCGGTCAGCACTTCCTCGATGCTCTCCGGATTGAACTCCATCAGGAACCACAGTCGCGCTTGGCGCAGCACCGGCTCGCGACGCAGGTCAAAGAGCTTGAGATTGAGCTGCGCGCTCTCAAAAGGCGTGGGCATAATGCCAGCGATCTTATCGCGGAAAATGCCGCTGTTGTACAGAGAAGCACCCCCTTTTTTGCTTTGCAAGCCCTTCACCGGATGGGACAATGGGCTGTCCTTTCCGATCCCATGGAGGCTTCCCACGATGGGAGCGACAGCCACTCTGCAGGACCTGAAGCGCCTTACCGAAGGCCTGCACGCTCACCGCAACCTCTCCACCCCGCAGCTGGTGGAAACGGCCATTGCCCGCGGCGAGGGGCGCCTTGCCGCCAACGGCGCCCTGGTTGCGATGACCGGGGCCCGCACCGGCCGCTCCCCGCGCGATAAGTTCACCGTGGAAGACGACGAAACGCGCTCCCGCATTCACTGGGATAAGGTCAACCAGCCCTTTCCGCCGGAGAAGTTTGAAGGTTTGCTGCAGCGCGTCCTGCGCCACATGGCGGAGCGCGACCTGTTCATCATGGATCTGGCCGCCGGCGCTGACCCGACCTACCGCCTGCCCATCCAGGTCATCTGTGAGTACGCCTGGCATGCGCTCTTCGTGAAGCAGCTCTTCGTCCGTCCCGAGCCGCAGGAACTGGCCAGCCACAAGCCGGAGTTCATCGTGGTCGCGGCGCCGGAGTTTGAGGCCATTCCCGAGCGGGACGGAGTCCGCTCGTCGACGTTTATCCTGGCTGACTTTACCCGCCGAATCGTTCTGATCGGCGGTACGAAATATGCCGGCGAGATGAAGAAGTCCATCTTCGGCGTGATGAACTACATTCTGCCGCCGCGCAACGTCTTTCCGATGCACTGCTCGGCGAATGTCGGAGCCGACGGGACGACGGCCCTTTTCTTCGGACTGTCAGGGACCGGGAAGACAACTCTGTCGGCGGATCCGGAGCGGCGGCTGATTGGGGACGACGAGCATGGCTGGGGCCCCGATGGCATCTTCAATTTCGAAGGCGGGTGCTACGCCAAATGCGTCGATTTGACGCTTGAGAAAGAGCCGCAGATCTACAAGGCGATCCGGTTCGGCTCGGTGCTGGAAAATGTCGTCCTCGACCCGCGCACCGGAGAGCCGGATTACTCCGACATTCGCTACACCGAAAACACACGGGCGGCCTATCCCGTCGACTACATCGCTAACGCTGTCATCCCCGGGATGGGCGGCCATCCGCGGAATGTCCTGTTCCTCGCCGCGGACGCCTTCGGGGTTCTGCCTCCGATTGCCAAACTGACGCCCGATCAGGCGATGTACCACTTTCTTTCCGGCTACACGGCGAAACTGGCCGGGACCGAGGCTGGGCTGGGCAGCGAACCGGTGCCGGAATTCTCCACCTGTTTTGGATCGCCCTTCCTGCCTCTTGCCCCCGGGGTTTACGCGGAGATGCTCGGCCGCCGCCTGCGCGAGCACAACGCGCAGTGCTGGCTGGTGAATACGGGTTGGACCGGCGGGGCCTTCGGGGTGGGCAGACGCATCAGTCTTCCGCACACGCGAGCGATCGTCCACGCCGCGCTCAACGGCGGCCTGGAGCAGGCCGAATTCGTCACCGAGGAAGCCTTCGGTCTCAGCATCCCCACCCGTTGCCCGGGTGTGCCAGCGGAGCTGCTCAAGCCGCGCAACGCCTGGCCGGACAAGGGCGCGTACGACACCCAGGCGCGCCTCCTGGCATCCAAGTTTGTGGAGAATTTCCGCAGATTTAATGTCCCGGAGAGCGTTCGCCAGGCCGGGCCCCGGGAATTCTGACATTCAGCATTCGTTTGCGTTCAGTCACTGCGCGCGGAAGCCTTGCGTCAAGTGCTTCGGTAACTTGACTCTTGACAACCGCAGCACTAGTCTCGGAATGGAGGCAGCGGCAGTTCCCCTTCCCTCCGCTCTGTAGTCGTCGTCAGGAGAACGGCCTTGCAAAACCACCCCTACATCTGGAATTACCTTCCTCTGCTGATGCAGATCCTGGTCGTGGGCGCTCTCTCCGGCGGGATGGTGGGCATGTCCTGGTTCATCGGACGCCACCGCAATGTGAAAGAAAAACTGGAGGCCTATGAATGCGGCATCCCGGCCGAGGGAGATGCACGCGGGCGATTCTCCGTGCGCTTCTACATGGTGGCGATGCTTTTCATTCTGTTCGATGTGGAGGCGGTTTTCATGCTTCCCTGGGCGGTGATCTACCGGCAGCTGCCGCAGATCGCCGGTTCGCGTTTGTTCGGGTTCTGGGAAATGATCGTCTACCTCGGATTCGTCGTCATCGGCATCTTCTATGTGAGCAAGAAAGGGATTCTGGACTGGGCCTCCGATAAGGCAGACCTTTAACCGCAACCCTCCAGCCCGCAGAAGGACTCATGGGAGAAGCGCTGCTCAGCAAACAGGCGGTGTTTGACGGCCTCGCGCAGAATGTGGCCATTCAGGCTCTCCGCGCCGGGCATCCGGACGCCATTGCCGATGCGAAGTTCGACCGCGGGGAATTGACGCTGGTCATTGCGGCCGACCAGATTCGCGCCGCCTGCCGCACCCTCCAGACGGCCGGCTACAACTTCCTCGAAGACGTTACGTGCGTGGACTGGTTTCCCGTCGAGCCCCGCTTCCAGGTCACCTATCACATCCTTTCGCACCCGCTGAAGGAGCGGGTGCGGCTGCACGCCATGGTGGGGTCGATGGATCCTTCGGTCGACAGCATCACCCCGGTGTGGCCCTCCGCGAACTACTACGAGCGTGAGGTGTGGGACCTCTTCGGCGTCCGCTTCAACGGTCATCCTGGCCTTCGCCGCATCATGCTGCCGGAAGAATGGAATGGCCATCCGCTGCGCAAAGACTATCCCGTGGAGGGTTATCGCTGATGCCGGACCAGCTCGACACCCCCGCCGCACCCGAGATTCCGGGCTTTGTCGAAACAGCGACGCTGGTCACTCCACGCCCCGAAGAAGGCTCGAAGGATCGCACCATGGTCCTCAACATGGGGCCGCAGCATCCTTCGACGCACGGGGTGTTGCGTGTGGTGCTCGAGATCGACGGCGAAACCGTTGTCAGGCTGGTGCCGGACATCGGCTATCTTCACACCGGCATCGAGAAGACCTGCGAGGCAAAATTCTGGCAGCAGGTGGTTCCGCTCACCGATCGCATCGACTATCTCTGTCCGATGACGAACAACCTGGCGTATTGCCTGGCTGCGGAAAAGCTCCTGCAGCTGGAAATCCCCGCGCGCGCGCAGTGGATGCGGGTTCTGCTGAACGAACTGACCCGCCTCAACTCGCACCTGGTGTGGCTGGGCACACACGCCATGGACATCGGTGCGCTGACCGTCTTCCTCTACACGTTCCGCGAGCGCGAGGAGATTCTGCGCATCTTCGAGCATGTCTCCGGCCAGCGCATGATGACCTCCTACTTCCGCATCGGGGGTCTGGCTCTCGATCCGCCGCTCGACTTCTTCGATTCGGTCCAGGCGCTGATCAAAATCCTGCCGGAAAAGATCGATGAGTACGAAAACCTGCTCACCGGCAATCCCATCTTCATCAATCGGCTCAAAGGCGTCGGCTACCTGAGTCCCGAAGACGCCGTCGCTCTCGGCGTCACCGGGCCACCGGCGCGCTCGACCGGCATCGACTGGGATCTGCGTCGCGACATGCCGTATTCCGGCTATGAGAACTTCAAGTTCGCAGTGCCCACCTCGACGGAGGGCGACGTGTGGGCTCGCTATCTGGTTCGCCTGATCGAAATGCGCGAGTCGGTAAAGATTTGCCAGCAGGCGCTGGATGGCATGCCCGAGGGCCCCATCAAGGCCGACGCCCCGCATGTCGTATTGCCCGACCGCGAAAAGGTGAAGACGCAGATGGAGGCACTCATCTACCACTTCAAAATCGTTACGGAGGGCTTTCAGGTCCCGGCGGGCGAAGTGTATCTGGCCGTTGAGTCGCCGCGCGGCGAAATGGGATACTACGCCGTTTCCGACGGCACCTCGAAGCCGTATCGCGTGCACATGCGCAACCCGTCGTTTGCGACGCTGCAGGCGGTGGAGAAAATGTGCGTCGGGCGCCTCATCGCCGACGTGGTCGCTGTCATCGGCTCCATCGACATCGTGCTGGGGGAGATCGACCGGTGAGCGCCGCCGCCATGATCGAAACCGAACTGTGGCTGTCGTTTGCTTCAATGCTGCGCTCCTACGCGGCGGCGGCGAGCCTTCACGCGGGAGAAGTCCACCTCCGGTCGACAGAAGACTCGGTCACAATCAGCACACGTGCGGCTCAGATCGAACTGCATTTTGATCCGGAGTCCGGAATCGTGACCTGGGCAAAGCTCGCTGAGCACCAGGCTGCGGTCAGGGGAAGCTTTGAGTTTGTTCCCGAGGGCGGGATCAGGATGGACGGCGCCACCAAGGACCTCGACCACGCCGCCATTGATTTCGTTGCCTCGGTCACGGCGGAAGGGAAGGGCCGCTGATGAGCACCACCGTCTTTTCTCCAGGGCTGGCCGCCCGTTTCGACAAGCTGGTCACGCTCTATCCCCTGAAGCGCTCCGCCCTGGTGCCGATGCTGCTGTACGCCCAGGACGAGACAGGGTACCTCTCCGACGCCGTCATCGCCGAAGTTGCCGAGCGCATCGGCATTACCGAGCTCGACGTACGCAGCGTCATCAGCTACTACTCGCTGCTGCGCACCAGGCCGGTTGGGAAATACCACGTTCAGGTCTGCACCAACATCAGCTGTATGTTGCGCGGCGGCAATGAAATCCTGGAGCACTGCAAAAAGAAACTCGGGATTCCGGCTAAAGGCGTGACGCCGGACGGGCTGTTTTCGCTGGAGGAGGTCGAGTGCATTGGGGCATGCAGCTGGGCTCCGGCGGCGCAGATCAACTACGACTTCCACGAGAACCTGACGTTCGAGTCGGTGGACAAAGTTCTGGACGAATACCGGGCCAAATTCGGAAGCGGGGGGACGAAATAGTGGCGACGCTGACCCATCATCCCGACTGTGTCCCCGTTGTCTCATCCCGCTTTGGCAAAGGCGCCACGGATATCGATCGCTTCATCGAACTCGGCGGCTACGAGTCAGCGCGCAAGGCGCTCGCCCTCGGTCCCGACGGCATCATCAGCGAGATGAAAGCTTCGAACCTCCGCGGACGGGGCGGCGCCGGCTTTCCGACCGGCATGAAGTGGTCCTTCGTCCCGAAGCAGTCCGCGAAACCCAAGTACGTGCTGGTCAACGGCGATGAGTCGGAGCCCGGTACCTGCAAAGATCGCCTGATCTTCGAACACGATCCGCACTCGGTGATTGAAGGCGTCATCATCGCGGCGCTGTCCATCCAGGCGCGTATGGGCTTCATCTACCTGCGCGGCGAGTACCGCTACCTGCTGCAGATCATGGAGCGCGCGGTCGCCCAGGCCTACACCAGGGGCTTCCTCGGGAAAAACATCTTCGGCTCGGGGATCGAGTTCGACATCGTCACCCAGACCGGAGCCGGCGCCTACGAAGTTGGCGAGGAGTCCGCGCTCATGGAATCGCTGGAGGGCAAGCGAGGGATTCCCCGCATTCGCCCGCCCTTCCCGGCTGTGGTTGGACTGTATGGGGGCCCGACGATCATCAACAACGCTGAGACGATCGCCACCGTTCCGCACATTTTTCGCATGGGCGGAGCCGAATACGCGAAGCTGGGCACCGAGCGCAACGGAGGCACGCGCCTCTTCGCTCTCAGCGGCCACGTGAATCGTCCCGGCGTTTACGAGTTGCCCATGGGCTACAACCTCAAAAAGATGATCTACGAAGTGGGCGGCGGCATTCCCAACGGCAGGAATCTGAAAGCGGTTGTTCCTGGCGGATCGTCGACGCCGGTGCTGACGGCCGATGAAATCGACATCGGGATGGACTTCGATCAGGTCGGCAAAGCCGGCTCCATGCTCGGCTCGGGCGGGGTCGTGGTTCTGGACGAAACGACCTGCATGGTCGAGTTCGCGCTGCGCACGATGAAGTTCTATCGGCACGAGAGCTGTGGCTGGTGTATTCCCTGCCGCGAAGGCACCGACTGGCTGGAAAAGTCTCTGACGCGGGTCCATCGGGGGGGCGGCGTCGATAAGGACATTGACAACATCAGCTATCTCGCCGAAAACATGCTGGGGCGCACCTTTTGCCCGCTCGGCGACGCGGCGGCGATGCCGACGATCGCTTTTGTGAAGAAATTCCGCAAAGAGTTTGAAGATCACCTGGATGGCAAAGGCTGTCCGAAGCATCACGCTGCGGAGCCGGAGCCCGCACTGGTCTGAAGGATCTGAATGGCTGACGTTACTCTCACTGTCGACGGCAGGAAGATCACTGCTCCCGCGGGGACGCTGCTGATTGAGGCGTGTCGCGCGCACGGCATCGAGATTCCGGCTTTCTGCTACTATCCCGGCCTTTCGCTGCAGGCCGCATGTCGCATGTGTGTCGTGCGCATCGAAAAGGTCCCCAAGCTGCAGACCGCCTGCACCACACCTGTCGCTGAGGGCATGGTGGTCAGCACGGAAAGCCCGGAGATTGCGCAGGCGCGCAAGGCCACCATCGAACTGCTTCTCGGCAACCACCCCCTCGATTGTCCCGTGTGCGACGCCGGCGGCGAATGCGAACTGCAGGACATGACCTTCAAATACGGCGCCCACGAATCCAAATTCGTCGAGATCAAGCAGCATCGCGACGAGCAACAATGGTCGCCGGTCGTCTTCTTCGACCGCCCCCGCTGCATCCTCTGCTACCGCTGCGTCCGCGTGTGTGGCGAGGGCATGGATGTCTGGGCTCTGGGGGTACAGAACCGGGGCGCCGGTTCCGTCATCGCGCCCAACCGCGAGGATCATCTGGAGTGCGAAGAGTGTGGCATGTGCATCGACATCTGCCCGGTCGGCGCTCTTACCTCCGGCGCTTATCGCTACAAAACGCGCCCGTGGGAGATGTCCCACGTCGGCACCGTCTGCACGCACTGCGGCGATGGCTGCAAGACCACTCTCGGCGTCCGCCGCTCCAGCGACGGCATGGAAATTGTGCGCGGCGATAATCGCGACAAGTCCGGCATCAACGGGGACTTTTTGTGTATCAAAGGCCGTTACGCTTTTGACTTTGCGAATCGCGAGAACCGGCTGACCCGGCCGATGATCCGCAAAGCCAGCGGCCGCCTCGAGGAAGTCACCTGGGACGAGGCCATCGAGTTCGCGGGGAATAAGCTCCGCGAGATTCGCGACTCCAAAGGCGGTTCGGCCATCGGCGTCATCGGATCCAACCGCACAACCAACGAAGAGTCGTACCTGCTGCAGAAGTTTGCCCGCACCGTCCTCGGCACGAATAACATCGATCACCATCGTACCGCCGACTATCCGGCGTTTTTCGCTGCGCTGAGCGGGAAGGCCGAAGCCTCGCTGCGCGATATCGCCGGCGCCAAAGCCATCCTGCTTCTCGGCAACGATCCCACGGAGCAGCACCCCGGGCTGGCGTGGCAGATTCGCACCAACATCCGCCACAATCAGGCGCGCCTTTACGTCGCGAATCACGGGCTCATCAAGCTCCGCCGCCAGGCCGCCCACTTCCTCGAAATTCCCGAAGACGGGTATGCCGGTCTTGTCGCCTGGCTCGCCGGGGAAGCCGCACCCCTCGATGACGACAAGAGTGCGGTCGCTTTCCGCGAGGCGCTCCGCAAGGAAGAATCGCTGGTTGTTGTGTTCGGTTCGGAATTCCGCGGCATCGATATCGCGGCGCTGGTTTCGTTGGGCTCGTCCCTGCCGAATGTGAAATTCGCGTGCCTGGGGGATTACGTCAGCTCCCGCGGTGCGGCGGATATGGGGCTGTACCCCGATCTGCTTCCCGGCTACATTCCTGTGGCGGCGCCGGCGCACTTCAAAGAGGAGTACCCGGCGCTTCCGACGACGCCCGGGCTCGATCTGGTCCGGATGTTCGATGCCGCCGAAGCGGGTACGCTCAGCGGGCTGTACATCGTAGGCGCCAATCCGGTTGCCCGCTACGCCCGCCACAGCGACGCCCTGCATAACACTTTCATCGTGGTACAGGACATGTTCCTCACCGAGACGGCGCAGTTTGCCGACGTCATTTTGCCCGCGGCCAACCTCTACGAGAAGACCGGCACGGTGACCAGCACCTTTGGCGATTTGCAGCTGGTGAAGAAGGCCGCCGATCGTGCCGGTGTCCGGACGGACTTCGAACTGATCGTGCGCCTCGCGGCGGCGATGGGCGCCGACGTGAAGCCACTGGTGCCCTTTGGCCAGCACGGCACGCGGGCCGATATGGGCCAGGCGCGCGGCGCGCAGTCCGGCGAAGCCGATCGGCACGGGGTCTGGCTCGCAGCGCGTCATCTTGAGCCGAAGCTGAGCCCCTTCGATCCCTTCGCGATCTTCGACGAGATTCAGCGCTTGGTGCCCGCATACAATGTTCAGCGCCTGGATCTGCTCGCCGGCAACGATCAGCAGCTCAAGCCGGCGCTCGTCCAGATCGAAGACATCGCCGCGCGTCCCGATCTTGTTCTGCCCTCCAACGACACGCTCTTCACTTCCGGCTCGCTTGGCCTCTACAGCAGGACTTTGCACTCTGTGCTCGAATCCCACAAACCCGTGGAAACAGCAGCGGACTGACAACGAAAGACAGTTATGGACACAAGCCTGATTCCGTTTCTGCTGTTCAACCTCGCCAAGGTCATCGTGGTGGTGGTGCTCCTGCTCATGTGCGTGGCGTACACCGTGCTGCTGGAGCGCAAGCTGGTGGGGCGTATTCAGAATCGCTGGGGACCGAGCCGCGTCGGGCCTTTCGGCCTTCTGCAGCCGCTGGTCGACGGCCTCAAGCTGTTCCTCAAAGAAGATCTGATGCCGGAGGCAGTCTACCGCCCGCTGTACATCCTTGCGCCCATCATTGCGCTTTCGTGTGCGCTACTGTCGATTTCCGTTATTCCCTTCGGCGCCGACATTCGCTGGCACGGGATGCAGTTCTTCCAGATCTCCGATAACAACATCGGCCTGCTCATCCTTCTGGGGATCACCTCGATCGGCGTGTATGGGATTGCGCTCTCGGGGTGGTCCTCCAACAACAAGTATTCGCTGCTCGGTGCGCTCCGAGCCTCGGCCCAGGTCATCAGCTACGAACTGGCGCTCGGCCTTTCGCTGGTCGGCGTCGTCATCCGTACAGGCTCGCTGCGCCTGCGCGACATCGTCGGCGTTCAGGCGCCGCACGGCCTGCTCTCCTGGAACTTCTTCGGGGGATTCCAGTTCGTGGCCTTCTTCATCTATCTGATGGCCGCCTACGCGGAGACGAACCGCTCGCCCTTTGACCTGCCCGAAGCTGAGTCGGAGCTCACCGCCGGCTATCACACCGAGTACAGCTCGATGAAGTTTGCCATGTTCTTCATGGCCGAATACGGCAACATGATCACCGTCGGCTGCGTGGCGACTCTGCTCTTCTTCGGTGGCTGGACCAGTCCCTTCGGCAGCTTTTTTCACTTCGGGACAGGACCGGTCGCCACGGCCCTCTTCTCCATCTTCTGGTTCGTGGCCAAGGTCTTCGGCTTTCTCTTTCTCTACATCTGGGTGCGCGGCACGCTGCCGCGCTTCCGCTATGACCAGCTCATGGGCTTCGGGTGGAAATTCCTGCTGCCCGTGGCCGTCGCCAACATCGTGGTTACCAGCTTCTGCATCGGCCTCCGGCTGCCGATGCAGTAACAATCCTGGCTTTGCACCGGCTGGCAGTACCCCGCAGGTTGCGGGCAAGTGAAAGACCATGCATCTGGCTCTGTTCATCGTGTTTGCGGTGCTGTGTGTGGCGGGGGCGCTCAACCTTCTGCTGCAGCGCCACCCCATCAACAGCGCGCTCTCGCTCATCGTCGTCATGAGCTCGCTCGCCGTTCTTTATCTGCTTCTCGGCGCTGAATTCCTCGCCGCCGCGCAGGTCATCGTCTACTCCGGCGCCATCATGGTGTTGTTCACCTTTGTCATCATGCTCCTCAACGCCGGAAAAGAAGAGCGCACCCATGGCAGCAAGCTGGCCTACATTGCCGGGTTCCCTGGCGCAGCCGCGCTGCTCGGCCTGCTGAGCTACATCTTTCTTTCGCGCCGCGGCGAATTTGGGCAGGCCCGTCTTGGTGAATATCTCGCCACCACGAGTGACCTTAGCCGGGTCCTCTTCCGTGACCTGCTGTTGCCCTTCGAAGTCACGTCCGTCCTGATCCTCATCGCCATTCTGGGCGCCGTGGCGCTCGCGCGAAAGGAGCACTGAGCCATGGTGCCGATTGCGTACTACCTCGTCCTGAGCGCAATCCTCTTTTCCATCGGCGTCGCCGCTTTTCTCATCAAGCGCAACATCATTTCCGTTTTCATGTCCATCGAGCTCATGCTTAACGCCGTCAACCTGGCCTTTATCGCTTTCTCGCGCCAATGGAGCCAGATCACCGGGCATCTCCAGGTGAACGGCCAGATATTCGTCTTCTTCGTGATGGTCGTCGCCGCTGCTGAAGCCGCGGTCGGCCTGGCCATCATCATCGCTATCTTCCGTGCCCGTAACACTCTGAACGTCGATCAGATCGACCTGATGAAACTATGAGTCCCGACCTGCACCTCTGGCTGCTCCCGATCGTTCCTTTCGCAGGATTCCTGGTGAATGGCCTCGTCGGTCGCAAACTTCCGAAGGCCTTCGTCACCACGGTCGCGCTCGTCGCGTCGCTGATCCCGGCCATCCAGGTCGCAGGCATTGTTACAAAATTCGGCTCCCTCACCCTGCCGCACGTCGAGAACCTGGGAACCTGGATTACCGCGGGCGCCTTCCACGCCGGCTTTGCTTTTCAGCTTGATCAACTCACTCTCGTGATGCTGTGCGTCGTCACCGGCGTGGGCTTTCTCATTCACGTCTACTCGGTCGGCTACATGGTGGAGGAAGAGGGCTACTGGCGGTTCTTCGCCTACATGAACCTCTTTCTCTTTTTCATGCTCACCCTCGTACTGGCCGAGAATTTTCTCCTGATGTTCGTGGGCTGGGAAGGGGTGGGCCTGGCTTCCTACCTTCTCATCGGCTTCTACTTCACCCGCGAATCCGCCGCCAACGCCGGCAAGAAGGCGTTCATCGTGAACCGCATCGGTGACTTCGGTTTCCTGATCGCGATGTTCCTGCTCATCGCGCACTTCGGTTCGCTCAGCTTTTCCAGCGTCTTCAGCCAGATCACAGCCCGGCCCGACTGGCAGGGCGGCTTCCTCACGGCTATCGCGCTCTTCCTCGTCCTCGGCGCCACGGGCAAGTCCGCACAGATCCCGCTCTACGTTTGGCTGCCGGATGCCATGGAAGGACCGACTCCCGTCTCCGCTCTCATCCACGCCGCCACCATGGTCACCGCCGGCGTGTACATGGTGGCGCGCACGCATGTGATCTTCGACCGCTCGCCTCTGGCGCTTACCGTTGTGGCGACGATCGGCGTCGCGACGGCATTTTTCGCGGCCACCATTGGCATCCTGCAGACCGATATCAAGCGCGTGCTCGCTTACTCCACGGTCTCGCAGCTGGGCTATATGTTCCTCGGCTGTGGCGTCGCCGCCTACTCAGCCGGAATCTTCCATCTCGTCACGCACGCGTTCTTCAAAGCCCTGCTTTTTCTCGCCGCCGGTTCCGTTATCCACGCGCTCTCCGGGGAGCAGGATATGCGCGTCATGGGCGGGCTTCGCACCAAAATCCCTGTCACCTTCTGGACCATGACCGCCGCTGTTTTCGCGATCTCCGGTGTTCCTCCACTCGCGGGCTTCGTCAGCAAAGACGAAATCCTCTATCAAGCCTTTATCGCGCCGAACGGCGGCAAGATCTTCTGGGCAGTCGGACTCCTGACCGCCGGGCTCACGTCCTTCTATATGTTCCGGCTGTGGTACATGACCTTCTTCGGTGAACGTCGCGCGCCGGAAGCCGCGCAGGAGGACAATCACGGCGCTCCCGTTCACGCGCGCTCCGACACGAAGCTCACGCTCGAAGCGGAGCCGCATGCGCATCCTGTCCACGAAAGTCCGTGGGTAATGCTCGGCCCCCTCGTCATTCTCGCCATCCTTTCCGTCATCGGCGGCTTCATGGGATGGCCCGAGGCTCTCGGCGGCAGCAACTGGTTCACGCATTTTCTGGAGCCGGCCGTTCAGACGGCGCACCTCAGCTACGAACAGACGTCCGTTGCCATCGCCACCGGCGCCGCCCACGCGGTGCCTGCTCCCACCCCTGCCGGCAACCATCATCTCGAGCTGATGCTGGCTCTCACCTCAACTCTGGTCGCCTTCCTCGGCTGGCTTTTCGCCCATATCCTCTACTACGCGAAACCAGCCCTGCCGGCCCGCCTCGCCACCCAGCTGCATGGGCTCTACTCGCTGGTCAGGAACAAATACTGGGTCGACGAGATTTATGGAGCCCTCATCGTCGCCCCCGTGCTCTTCATCGCCCGCTGGCTGCTGGGCGTGCTCATCGATCGCGCCGTCATCGACGGCGGCACTCTCACCGCCGGCTACACCGCCCAGGGGTTTGGGGCGCTGGTCGCTCGCATTCAGTCCGGCAACATCCGTTCCTACGCGGGATGGCTGGCCCTGTTCGCCGCCGTCCTGCTGGCCGTTTCTTACTTCGGTCTGACCGCTCATTTCTCGCTGCGATGAATCAAGGACGAAAGACGATACCGTGCTGACCGACCACATCCTGACGCTGATCACCTTCGTGCCCACCGCGGGCGCCATCGTCGTCGTGTTGCTGCCGCGGAAAGGCCGCATCGTTCAGGCCTTCACTCTTCTCGTCACGCTGGTTACCTTCGCCCTCTCTCTGCACCTGCCGACGCATTTTGACTACGCGAATCACGGTTTCCAGTTCGAGGAAAACGTGCCGTGGATCAACTCGCCCGCCATCCGCTATCACCTTGGCGTCGACGGCCTCTCTCTCTGGCTGGTTCTGCTCACCACGTTCCTCGGTCCAGTCGGCGCTCTGATTTCCTGGCGCGCGATTCAGAACCGCACCAAAGAGTTCTACTTCTTTTTCCTGATCCAGCAGACCGCCATGATCGGCGTCTTCGTCGCGCTGGACCTGTTTCTTTATTACGGCTTCTGGGAGCTGTCGCTGGTGCCCATGGCGATCCTGATCGCTCTCTTCGGACCGAACCGCGGCCGCCAGGCAGCGATCAAGTTTTTCCTCTACACCTTCATTCCTTCGGCGCTTTTCCTGGTCGCGATCCTGTACCTCTACGCGAAAGCGGGGACCTTCGATTTCGTGCAAATCCAGAACCGGCTCGCTTCGGGTTCCCTCGGCCTCACGCCGCAGGCGCTCTCGTGGCTCTCGCTGGCTTTCCTCGTCGCATTCGCCGTCAAGGTTCCCGTTTTCCCGCTGCACGGCTGGCTCGTGGATGTCATCCAGGAAGCGCCGACCGCGATGGCCATGGTTGTCGCCGGCAAACTCGGTCTCTACTCCATTTTCCGTTTCAACCTCGGTCTGTTCCCGGCCCAGGCGCGCGCGATAGCGCCGCTCATGATTGTTCTCGCTGTGGTTGGCATTCTCTACGGGGCATTGGTCGCTCTGGCGCAAACGGACATGAAACGCCTGGTTGCCTATTCGATTCTTGGCAACCTTAGCTTCTGCACTCTGGGCATCTTTTGCTTCGCGGTGGCCGGGCTCAATGGCGCGGTGTACCAGACCCTGAACGAAGGCCTCACCGGCAGCGCGCTGCTCGTCCTCATCAGCATGCTCTTCGAACGGTTCGGCACGTACGACATGAGTCTCTACGGCGGGTTGGCCAGCCGTGTCCCGTGGCTCGCCACGCTCTTTGTCGTCACTACACTCGCCCTCGTCGGCCTGCCGCTCTTCAACGGCTTTGTCGGTGAGTTCCTCGTTCTCAGCGGCTCCTTCGCCGGACATCCGTATTGGGTCGGCGCGGCGACTCTCGGCACCATCCTCAGCGCTACGTACATGCTCTCGATGGTACAGCGCATCTTCTACCGCAAGGAGTCGTCCCTCGTTCTCAGCCGGCCCGCGCCCGATCTTGGCTTTCGCGAACACCTCACGCTCTGGCCGATGGCCATTCTTATGCTCGCGATGGGCGTGCTCTCCCCCTACTGGATTAGGGCCATTGAGCCGGCGATGACGCCGCTTTCCGGCGCCACACCTGCGGTCGCCGCCCCGGTGACGCCCACGACCGCCGCGGCCCGGCTCTCAGGAGGTGCGCAATGAACGACGCGCTGCGCATTCTGCCGGAAATTATCTTCACGCTGGGCGGCATTCTCGTCATGCTGGCCGACGCCATGATGGCGAAAGGCTCGAGCCGCAAGCCCCTGGGCTGGCTTGCCGTTCTCGCCGCGCTGGCAGCCCTGGGGGCCAGCTTCTGGCAGGCGCAGCTGCCTCCCGGCACCGCGTACTACGGCGTCGTTCGCACTGACGCTTTCAGCGTCTTTTTCCATGTCCTCATCGCCGGCATTGTCCTGGCCACCCTGCTCATTGTTCTCGACGCCGTTACGCCAGAAACCGAAGGGCTGGGCGAGCTGTTTGCTCTCATCCAGTTCGGCGCCATTGGCATGATGCTGATGTCCTCTGCCGTGGAGCTTCTCCTCGTCTTCATCGCGCTCGAGATCTCGTCGATCTCGACCTACATCATGGCGGGGTACCGGCGCAAAACCGCAAAGAGCCCCGAGTCAGCCCTCAAGTATTTCCTTCTCGGTTCCTTCGCCACCTCATTTTTCCTTTATGGAATCGCCCTGGTCTTCGGCGCGACGGGCACCACCCGCATCGACGACATCGCCGCAGCCGTCGGCAAAGCCGTCACTGGCGGGCCCGTCAGTCCGCTGCTGACCGTCGGCCTGGCCATGATTATCCTCGGCCTCGGCTTCAAGGTTTCGGCCGCGCCCTTCCACGTCTGGACCCCCGACGTGTACGAAGGTGCGCCCTCGCCGGTGGTCGCGCTGATGTCCACCGGCCCCAAAGCGGCTGCCTTTGCCATCCTTTTGCGCATCGCTTATGGCGCGCTGCCGGCGCTGCAGGACCACTGGCTGCCGATTCTGTGGTGGCTCGCTGTTCTTTCCATGACGCTGGGTAATCTCGGCGCTCTGCGGCAGCGCAACGTCAAGCGCATGCTTGCTTATTCCTCCATCGCTCACGCCGGTTACATCCTCGTCGCCTTCACCGCGCTCTCGCCCGATGGCATCGCCGCGGCCAGCTTCTACGCGGTTTCCTACGCTGCCATGAACGTCGGCGTCTTCGCCATCATCAGCCACACCGGCGGCTATGACGACCACCTCACGCTGATCGACGATTACCGCGGCCTTGCCTACGCCTCGCCAATCCTCGCCGGCGCCATGGCCTTTTTTCTGATCTCGCTCATCGGGATTCCTTTCACCGGCGGATTCTTCGGTAAGTTCTACGTCTTCTCCGCAGCGCTCCACTCCGGCATGATCTGGCTGACCATCATCGGGCTCATCAACAGCGGCATTGCCGCGTACTACTACCTGCGTGTCGTCGCCGCCATCTACTCCGAGCCCGCCGGCTCGGCGCCCGTTCTCTCCGTCACCGGTCCTTCGTTCCCGTTGCTGCTTGCCGTTTTCCTCACCGCCGGCACGACGCTGATCCTCGGCATCGCCCCTGGCAGCGTTCTTTCCGCTGCAAGAGCCGCCGCCCAAACCTACGTGGCCGCTCCCTCGAGCCCAGCCGCGTCGCCGGCAACGACCGCTTCACGGTAGGTGGGCTCTCGCTCACTGGCGCAGCCAGCTCCGGACCTTGTTGTTTCCCCTACCTCTTTCTGAGGCGCACCGATTCCCAGCTCCCGTCCGAGCTCCACCCGCCGTCCACCGTCAGCGTCGCGCCGTTGACGAACCCACTTTCTTCGCCATCCGCCAGAAACGCAATCGCTCTGGCCACGTCCTCGGGCCGCGCGAACCTCCCCATCGGCACTCGCTGCGTGACGTCCGCATCCGTATAGCT
>DATJNE010000192.1:0-11566 GCA_035508305.1 Acidobacteriaceae bacterium
ATCGAAGAACCAAAGCTCTGCGGCCGCTTCACCGCCCGCGTCCTTCGCGACGTGAAAGTTCTCCCTTCCACCGGCATCGTCGCCGAGCGCTTCCGCCTGCTCGAGCAAAAGCCCATCTCCAACGCCGTCGACGCCACCAACTACTGCACCCTCGCCATCGGCCAGCCCACCCACGTCTTCGACCTCGACAAGCTCCAGGGCGGCATCATCGTTCGCCGCGCCCGCAAAGGCGAAAAACTCCGCACCCTCGACGGAGTGGACCGCACCCTCGACCCTGACGACCTCGTCGTCGCCGACGAAAAGAAAGCCGTCGGCCTCGCTGGCGTCATGGGCGGCTGGGACACCATGATCACCGCCGACACCAGGAACATCCTCGTCGAAGCCGCCTGGTTCGATCCCGGCGTGGTGCGCCGCTCCTCGAAGCGCCACCTCCTCCACACCGACGCATCGCATCGCTTCGAACGCGGCGCCGACTTGAACGCTCCGCCCGTCGCCTCGGCTCTCGTCAGCCGCATCATTCTCGAAGCGGGCGGAACTGCTGTCGGCGATCTTGCAGATCAGATCATTCCGGAAGCCGTCGCCCGCACCAGGGAGCGCCGGAGTGTGGCCTTCAGCCTCAGCGAAGTGCATCGCATCCTCGGCCCCACGGAACCAGGCCCCGCGGAGGATCCCACCGGCATCACCGCGCCGATGGTGGAGAGCATCCTCACAGGGTTGGGCTGCGGACTCACGAGCAGCGGCTCGGCGACCTGGTCCGTCACGCTACCCAGCTGGCGCCTCGATCTCGAGCGCGAAGTCGATCTGATCGAAGAGATCGCGCGTGTTTACGGCTACAACCGCTTCCGCAATACGCTGCCCGCATTCGCCGGAGGCGTCGTCGAGCTGCCGTGGGCGGAAAAACAGGCGACGGTGCGGGGCGTCGCGCTGGCGCTGGGCTGGAACGAAGCGATCTCCTCCAGTTTCTGTGGCGCCGCCGATGCCGCCCGCTTCGTCCGCGAGCCCGGATCCTTCGTTGCCATCGGCAATCCGTTGAGCGAGGAGGCGGGCATGCTGCGTCCGTCGCTCCTCCCGGGCATGCTCGACATGCTGGCCCTCAATATCAGCCGCGACGTCGAGGGTGCAGCGCTCTTCGAGATGGGAACGACCTTCAGCGGCGGTCCTGAGCGCGTTGAGGAACGGCCCGCTCTGTCCTTCGGCGCCACCGGGCTCGCCTTCGGAGCGCAGCCGGTCGACTTCTACGACCTCAAGGGCCTCGTCGAAACCGTGCTCGGCAAATTCTCTGCGCGGTCGTTGTACTTCGACCGCTTTCCCGCCGCCTCCGGAGTGATGCCGCTCTGGCTGCACCCCGGCCGCAGCGCGCGCGCCGTTCTTGACGGCGCCACGATGGGCTGGTTCGGCCAACTGCATCCGGAGGAGGCCGAACGGCGCAAGCTGAAACAGGCAATCTGGATCGGCGAGCTCTGGCTCGACCGGCTCTATCGTCAGGAACTGCGCCAGCCCGTTATCGAAGAGCTGTCGCGCTATCAGCCGGTGCGCCGCGATTTCTCCGTTGTCCTGCCCGACACAGCGGCCTGGGCTGGAGTTTCTGCCGCGATCGAAGCGCTTGCCATTCCGGAGCTGCGCAGCTTCGCGCCGAAAGAAGTGCTGCGCGATGCAAAGGGTAAGCTCGCACCGCTGGGCTGCTACTCCCTGTTACTGGGCGTCCTTTTTCAGTCGCACGACCGGACGCTGCGCGAAGAGGAAGTACAGCTCTGGTCGCAGCAGGTGGTTGCGGCGCTGGAATCGCAGGGTGGCAGGTTACGCACCTGAGATTCCGGCTGTGACCGGACAGGTTGTCCCCTAGAGAACTTCGGCCAGGCGCGGATAGAGACCGGCGTGGCTGGTCTGATAGAGAGCCAGCAGCCGCTGCCGCATCAGATAGTACGCGGAAGCCGCTTCGTGCAGGTGGAAGGGGATCAGAGTCGCGGAATGGCGCAGCACCAGGTGGAAGGTCAGTGCTGTCTCAATCCGGCGCACTGCCCCGCGCAGGCGAATGGCGTCGCGGCGCATCCGCTCGGTGACGATCACGCCTTCATCGAAATTCCATTGCTGCGCGTGCGCCGCGAGAAGCAGCATGAGGTTGGCATTTTCCCGCATGCGGTGCAGACCCTCGCGCCCGCCCAGCATCAGCCACATATCCGTGGGCTCCAGCGAAATCTGGCCTTCCTTCGGCTCCAGATAGTCGCGTGCCACCGACGTCACGCGCTCGATCTCAATCCGTTTTAGCTGGGACACTAAGTCCTGCCAGCTGCGCCGGTCAACCCGAATGGTCGATAACTGGGATTTGATGGCTGCTGCGAGCAGACCACCTACGACCGCACCCAGGAGGAGGTAAACCAGCACTGCCAGGCCTTTCTATCACGGAGTCAGACGCCCCCCGCTTGGTACAGGACAGGGTCTAATGGCGAGCGTCAAGTCTGCGAAAATCGTACTCGACCCGCCTGTGGAGCGCAACAATATATTCATGCAGATCGGCGGAAATCGGCTTACGTTCCGGCTCATCCCTCCAAAGTTGCACGATAAGCCAGCATGCTGCCGCAGGATAGATCACTTGCCGGATCTGTTCCAGCTGTCCATAAAAGAGTCGCGTCCCGAAGAAACTCTCCAGCGCCGTCTTGATCACCATGAGGCCGCTCCAGGCAGTTAGCGTCTGGCCTACGGCCATCACATGACTCCGCCAGCCCAGACCAAGGCGATTGGCGGTCACGCTCATAACTACGAATAGTTCGCAGATTACGAGGCTGGTGAACAGGTTAGCGCGGATTTCCCAGACGCGCCGCAAGCCCGCGGCCGGAACAGGCGCGGGAGCCGGCGGCGTTACCCCCCATGCCAGCAGAACGGCGACCACCACCGCGGCCAGTCCTCCCGCCAGAAAATACCCGCGCGCATCGCGAATCCACGTTCCGGTTGGGCGCAGGACGATCCGCGCAATTTCCGCGACGACGCCCAGCTGCAAGGCGAAGTCGACCCAGACGCCCGTCATGTAGGTGACCGTATACCAGTATTTCGAACCATCGAGATACAGCAGAAACAGCAGGATCGCGCGCGCCATCAGGAAGGCGATCCAGCTTGTCAGAAGGGGGAATTCGCGCCAGCGGCCGCGCACCAGCAGGACAAGCAGAAGAGTCAGATCCAGCGACGAACCCAGCGCCCAGTAAAGCTTCTCCAGTGCCGTGAAGTGCATGGCTCCGCCTCGCTCATAAGATACGCCACAATACGGACTTCCGCAGGGGGGGGGCGGAAGTCCGCAGAGTTGGCGGAGCAACGGAAGCAGGAGGGGTCTAAAGCCCCAGAGCGACCAGAAAGGCCGCGACCGCCGTCGAGGTGGTGGCGCTGTTGCTCGGAGGCGGCGGTGGATCGGAGCCGCCGGGATCGGCGAAAACCGGAGCTGCAGTGAGAGCGAGGATGCTGGTGAGAACGGCGACGCGAAGCGCTTTGGTCATCGGGCTTTTCCTTTTGGCGTCAATCGACGCAGCCCGAGACTAACGCGAAAGTGGGATTGCAATTTTCACAAAGATTTCCAGACTTCGCAGGCCGAAAAGACACGAAAGTAGCCAGACGGCGTCCGCAGGTATAACTACTTATGGTGTCAATGAAACCATTACTTAAGTCGCATGCCGATACTACTATCGCGTGCTAAGTGTGATCAAAACGACTTATTAAGTTGCCTACCAGACGCGGCAACTTTTTATCGGCGCCATCGGCTGCCCCGCCTTGCAGCCGAATGCGTGCGCGAATTCCGGCATATTGACCACCACCCCGCGCACGCGCAGCGGATCCGGAGAATGAGGATCGGTCTGCGCAATCATACGCAGAAATTCCGGGCGCTCGTTGCTGCAGTAGTTCTGTGCGAATCCCAGGAAAAACTGTTGCTCCGGCGTGAACCTCCGCTCGGCTTTTTGTTCTGCTGTCGTTGCCTCCAGCGGATTCGATGCCAGGTGCGCCAGCAGCGCGATGTAGGCCAGGCGCAGGCCGCCGTTGTCGGCAGCGTTTTCGCCCAGGGTCAGCTTGCCGTTCACCTTCACATCGTCCACGGCTGTGAACTGGCTGTACTCGTTGGCGATGCATTCGGTGCGTTCCTCGAAATTCTTCTCATCTGCCGGCGTCCACCAGTCGTGCAGATTGCCCTTGCCGTCGAACTTCGCCCCCTGATCGTCGAAGCCGTGCGTGAGCTCATGTCCGACCACCGCGCCGATGTGTCCGTAGTTCGTGGCCGCGCTGGCGTTCTTGTCGTAAAATGCGGGCTGCAGGATTCCCGCCGGGAAGTTAATGTCGTTCATCGAAGGATCGTAGTAGGCGTTGACGGTCGGCGGCGTCATCTGCCACTCGTCGCGATTCACCGGCTTGCCGATCTTGTTCAGCTGGTACGCGACTTCGAATTCGCGCGAACGAATGGAGTTCCCCAGCGCATCCCCCGGCCGGATCTCCAGCTTCGAGTAGGCCCGCCACTTGTCCGGATAGCCGATTTTGTCGGTCACGTCGTGCAGCTTTTCCTTCGCTTTGACCTTCGTTTCCGGGCTCATCCAGTCGATCTGGTCGATGTCCTTCCCCATGGCGGCTTCGATGTCGTGTACCTCGCTCAGCGTCGAGGCCTTCATGTCGGGCGTGAAGTATTGCGCCACATAGAGCTTGCCCAGCGCTTCGCCCAGCGCCGAGTCGGTCGCCTGCACGCAGCGCTTCCAGCGTGCTTCCTGCTGCGGCGTGCCCAGCAGTTTGCGCCCGTAGAAGTCGAAGTTCTCCTCGTCGAAGGCGTGAGGCAGGCGCATGGCGAAGGAATCGGCCAGATGCACGCGCAGGTAGTCCCTGATCGTCGCCAGATCGATGTCCTCGATCGCCTTGTTCAGTGCGGGGAAGAAATCGGGCGCGACCACATTCAGCTCGCTCACCGATGGCGACCCCATCAGCTCGACGTATTTCGTCGCATCGAGAATCGGCGCCGTTGCCGCAAAGCTGGTCAGAGTCATCATGTGATAGATCTTGTCCGGATCGCGCCGCTCCACCACGCCCTGCGAGGCCTTCGCCAGCTCCGTCTCGAGGTCCATGATCTTCTGCGCCTTTACCTGCGCGGCCTCGGGCGCATCGCCCAGCAGTTTCAGCACGTTCGCCAGGTGTTCGACATACTCCTTCCGCAGCTCCACGCTCTTGGCGTCGGTGCGCAGGTAGTAGTCCTTCTCCGGCAGTCCCAGTCCGTTCTGGTCGACGTAGGCGATTTCTTTGGTCGCATCCTTGAAGTCCTGCTGCGAGCCGTAGTCCAGGAACACGCCGACCGAGAGGCGGTTGAGATGCGCGATCTCCGCCGGGAGCTCCTGTTTGGACTGGAGCGCGTCGATGCGCCGCAGTTCGGGCTCGATCGGCGCAAGGCCCCGCTTCTCGATCGCGCTGGTGTCCATGCAGCTGGAGTAGTAGTCGCCGATCTTCTGCTCATTCGTCCCCATGGCGGCGTGCGCTGCCGCGGCCTTCTCCACGATCTCGTGGAGCGCCTGCGTATTGAACTCGTACAGATTCACGAACTGGTCGAATTCCGGCATGTCCGGCGGGATGGGATGCAGTTTGGCAAAGTTGCCGCACGCGTACTGGTAGAAATCGACACAGGGGTCGGCCGAGGTATCCATGGCGGAGGGATCGAAGCCCGGAGTTGGCTTGAACTGTTCAGCCCCGCCCGCGGGTGCGGCCTTTTGGGCGGCACAGGCGAGGGTGAAGGCGAGGGACAGTAAGGCAATGGCCGACACGCGATAATGCATGAATCCTCCCGAGGCAAACCACAGCGAAAACAATGATGATACGCGAGCGCGGAGCCGGGGGAGCACGACAGGGCAGGGGTGCGCCGGAATTCGTGCCGGACCCTGCCGGATTTGTGTCCGGTGGGCGGATGCCCTGGCCCGTCCGGGCGCGCGGCGGGGGCAGCGGTCAGGGCCTGGGGAGGTCGGGAGTGGAGACATCGCGCACCGTGGCCGGGCGCTCCCGCATGGCCACGGCCTCAGCCGGTCCTGCCTGCCGGGACGGCGCGTGCAGCATCGCACCTGGCTCCGCCGCCCGCTCCGGGTTGAAGACCGCGGCGTGCGGATCGGGATGGAAGCGGCCGTCACTGAAATAGGCCGCGATCAGGCTTCCCGTCACCCATGGGTTGAGATAGGCCAGCGGCACCACGTATTTCTTTGACTTCACCAGCGACTCGATCACGCCATCGACCGGCGTGCTGCGCGCGATCGTGCCCGGCACCTGCGGAATGACAAAACTGTACAGTCCGGTGTCGGGATGGCGCCGGCTGTACTTCACCAGCGATTTCGCCGCCTGCTTGGGCGTCATCATGCCGACGTCGGCGATGAAGTTGCGGTGGATCGAGTGCGGATAGTAGAAGTTCAGAATTTTTTCCGAAAAGTTGGCGCAGTTGTTGAAGAAGAGATTGAAGTGCGAAATATTGCGCCGGTGATTGAAGCGCTCGATCAACGCATCGTCCTCTTCCCGCGTCGTGACGACCTCAAAGCCCCAGATGCGGCGGTCGTAGGACGCGCCCACCAGCTGGATCCATTCGCCGCGCGGGATTTCGTGTTCCGGATCGTCCGGCACGAGGTCCTCAAGGTGCTCGCGGCGGTAGTTGTCGCGCAGCTTCAGCTCCAGCCTCGGCGTCGCCGTTTCCGGAATCTCCGATGTGTTGTCCACCGCGTACAGGTAAGCCAGCAGCGGCATCGCCAGCCAGTCGTAGCCGTCGATGCGGTGGTAGCGGCTGATCACCACGCCGACTTCGCCTTCGCGGCACGGGCGCAGGTGGGTCGGCGTGTCAGCGCAGACGTGGTTGACCCAGATGGCCGCGTGGCCCGTGGGGTTCATGGCGCCAAAGGTGCCGAACGGCTCCTCCAGCAGGAGCGCCGCGTCAGCGCGAGCCGAAGAACAGGCGAAGATTCCCCAAACCAGAACCAGCAGGATCTGGATGGTGGATCGCAGCGATTTGTGCGGTCGCATCATTCGATATGGGGTCGAGCCAGAGCATGGAACCCGGGGCGGGTATCCGGTCATAACCCGCTCCTCTGCAAAGTGTTGCGGTAGTCGTTAACAGGATTTTCTGAATCGTGGGCCGCCTCCGCGTCCTGTTCCCGTTAGATGCGGTCTGCGTAGCTGGTACGCTTGCGAAAGGATGACCGCCAACGGCAAATTCGCCCCCGGGCAGACCCTGCTGATCGACGCCGACGATACGCTTTGGGAGAACAATATCTACTTCGAGCGCGCCATCGCGGCGTTCATCTCGTATCTGGACCACAAAGAGTACTCGCGCGAGCAGGTCCGCGAGAAGCTGAACGAGGTGGAACGCGAGAATGTCCGGCTGCACGGCTACGGCCTGGTCAGTTTCCGGCGCGCTCTGGTGACCTGCTTCGAGCGCCTCTCCACCGGCCCCGTTACGCCGGAGAAACACGAACGTATCATGAGCTTCGCGCAGTCGATCGCCGACCAGGAGATCGAACTGCTCGAAGGCGTCGCGGAGACACTGCCGGTGCTGGCGTCCCGGCACAAGCTGATCCTGATGACCAAGGGCAATCCTGTGGAGCAGGCCGGCAAGCTGGAGCGCTCCGGGCTGGGCGCGCACTTCGCCGCCGTCGAGATTCCGCGCGAGAAGGATCCCGATGCCTATCGCGAAGTCTGCGCCCGCCATGAGCTGACACCGCACACGACGTGGATGATCGGCAACAGCCCGAAGTCGGACATCAACCCCGCCCTGGCGTGCGGACTGCACGCGGTCTATATCCACCACCCGCACACCTGGGTGCTGGAGCACGAGCTCCGCGACCAGGCGCCCGCGGGACAGCATCTGCTGGAGGTGGAAAGGTTCGGGGATCTGGTGCAGTGGTTCTGAGGCCGACGTCAGCCGCACCTTTGCAATGCCCATCAATGCCGAGCGGGTTTCCTGAACCCTGCGCTCTGAGCTCTGTGCCCTGTCCTCACACCGCCGCCGTCTGCAGCGCCAGCTCCTCCAGCAGCGTCCGCGCCTCGGCCAGCACCTCTTCCGGCTTCGTCGCAGTCAGCGGGAATTTCAGCACCCCCTGCGGCGTGAACTGCGCGCCGCGTTTCGCGTTGCGTGAGACCAGCTTCATCAGCCGGCCCGGATCGACCGCCGCCGTCTCGGTGAAGCGGATGTGCAGCTGATCGCGCTTGCGATCGACCTGGGCCACGCCGATCTTTTCGCACTCGATACGCAGCCGCGCCGCCTGCAGCAAATGCTTCACGCTGGCTGGCAGCGGACCGTAGCGATCCTCCAGCTCCGCGCGCACCTCGTCGAGCGCGCGGTCGCTGTCCACGCCGGCGATGCGCTTGTACATGCGCAGCCGCTGGTTCTCCTCCCCGATGTAGCTCTCGTCGATGCGCAGTGCGATGCCGAGCGAAATCTGCACCGACGGCCGCTCGACCCGCTCCTCGCCTTTGAGTTTGCTCACGGCTTCCTCGAGCATCGACGTGTACATCTCGAAGCCGACCGCCTCGATGTGCCCGCTCTGTTCGCCGCCCAGCAGATTGCCGGCGCCGCGCAGCTCCAGATCAAGCGCGGCGATCTTGAAGCCCGCGCCCAGATCGGAGAATTCCTTCAGCGCCGCCAGCCGCCGCCGCGCCACCTCGGTCAGCTCCTGCTCGGGCGGGATCAGCAGATACGCATACGCGCGCCGGTTGGAGCGGCCGACGCGCCCGCGCAGCTGGTACAACTCCGAGAGCCCATGCCGGTCCGAGCGGTTGACGATCATCGTGTTGGCCAGGGGGATATCGAGGCCGTTTTCGATGATCGTGGTCGCCACCAGCACGTCGTGCTCGTGATGCATGAAGGCGAGCATTACTTTCTCCAGCTCGTTCTCGCTCATCTGGCCGTGCCCGACCACGATGCGCGCCGCCGGCACCAGCTCCTGGATCTTCGCTGCGATTTCATAAATCGTCTCGACGCGGTTGTGGACGAAGTAGATTTGCCCGCCGCGCTCCAGTTCGACCTCGATCGCCGAACGGATCAGCTTCTCGTCGAACTTCGCGACTACGGTCTGGATTGCCATCCGATCCCGCGGCGGCGTCTCGATCACGCTCATATCGCGCAGCCCGACCAGCGACATATGCAGCGTGCGCGGAATCGGCGTCGCCGACATGGCCAGCACATCGATCTCGCGCCGCATCTGCTTCAGCCGCTCCTTGTGGCGAACGCCGAAACGCTGCTCCTCATCGACAATGAGCAGCCCCAGATCGTGGAATTTGATGTCCTTCGAGAGCAGCCGGTGCGTGCCGATGAGGATATCGACACGCCCGGTCTCCACCTGCTCAAGGATCAGCTTCTGCTCCTTCGCCGTGCGGAAGCGCGAGATCATCTCGATGGAAATAGGAAATTGACGGAAGCGGCTTTTGAAGGTCTCGAAGTGCTGGAAGCTCAGCACCGTCGTCGGCGTCAGCACCGCGACCTGTTTGCCGTCCTGCACCGCCTTGAACGCGGCGCGCATCGCCACTTCCGTCTTGCCGTAGCCCACGTCGCCGCACAGCAGGCGGTCCATGGGCAGCGACGATTCCATATCGCGCTTGATGTCGGCGATGGCCGCAATCTGGTCGTCGGTTTCGGTGAAGTCGAAAGCATCCTCGAATTCGCGCTGGAACTCGTTGTCCACGGGGAAGGCGTGGCCCTGCGCCGCCTTGCGCTGCGCGTAAAGCTTCAGCAGTTCGTCGGCCATATCCTGCATGGCCTTGCGCACACGCGCCTTGGTCTTCGTCCATTGCTGTGATCCGAGCCGGTTGAGCACCGGAGCCGGCCCCGCTTCGGTCGAGCGGTACTTCTGAATCAGATCCAGCCGCGTCAGCGGCACGTACAGCCGCGCCCCCTCGGCAAATTCCAGGATCATGAACTCCAGCGAGACGCCGTCCTGTTCGATCTCGCGCAACCCCTGGTAGCGCGCGATGCCATGCTCGACGTGCACCACGTAATCGCCGACGGCCAGATCGCGGAAGTCCGAAACAAACGCCGCCGTCTTCGATTTCTTCGGCGCCGGCCGCGCCGTCACGTCGGCTTCGTCGAAGAAATCCTGTGCGCCGAAGAGCATCAGCCGCGCATCGGGCAGGCTCACGCCGCTCGCCAGCGCTGTGCGCAGAATCACCGGCGTGCGCATGTCCCCTGCCAGGTAGCTGGATTCGTCGTAGATGTTCTCGCTGCCCGCGTGCTGGATGCGCGACCCCAGCCGATACGGCACTTCATATTCGCGCAGCAGGTTCGCCAGCCGCTCCACCTCACCCTGATTCGGCGCCACCAGCAGCGTGCGCACATCCTGGTTCATCAGGTTGCGGATCTGCTCAATCAGCGCCGGCACCGATCCGTGGAAGCGCAGCGTCGGCCGCGAGGTGAACTCGATCTCGCCCAGCGTCTCGTCCTCTTCCAGTACATCCACCGCGCCCAGCTGATCGATGTCCAGCCCCGCACCCGACGCCAGCCGCGCCTGCAGCAGTTCCGGCCGCAGATAAATGTCTTCGGGCCGGATCAGCGAACCGATGCTCGAACGCTCGTGCCGCTGCTCAACTTTGTTCCACCAGCGGTCGATCTGGTTCTTGATCATGGCCGGTTCTTCCACCAGCAATGCCGCACGCGGGAAGAGATCGAGAAGCGTCCCCGTTGCTCCGCTCACACCGGCGAAGAACTCCCATCCCGGAAAAACACTCACTCCGCCCGCCGCAAGGGTGTCCTCCAGCAGTTCCGGATCGTCGGAAGACTCGATGCGCGTGCCGCTCAGCCGCGCATGCACCGCCGCCAGCAGTCGTTCCGTGACCGGCGTTTCGGTCAGCGGCAGCAGCCGCGCTTCATCGAGCGGAGCCGCCGAGCGCTGCGTTTCCGGATCGAACTTCCGGATTGACTCAATCTCGTCCCCGAAGAACTCGAAGCGCACCGGCCGATCGGTCTCGGGCGAATAGACGTCAAGGATGCCCCCGCGCCGCGTGAACTGCCCCGGCATCTCCACAATGTCCATGCGCGTGTAGCCGATGCCGGTGAGGTGGGTGAGCAGTGTTTCAACATCGACTTCTTCGCCGCGCCGCAGCACCTGCGCCAGTCCCGCGTAAAACGGCGCGGGAAACAGCTTCATCGCCGCCGCCTCCACCGGCGCAACCACGATCGAGGCCTCGCCGGTGGCGATCTTCCACAGCGTCTTGGCTCGTTGCTCCTGGATATCCGGGTGGGGCGACAGATTCTCGAAGGGCAGCACGTCGTGCGCCGGCAAGCGCAGCACGCGGTCGGCGGGAATCGCCCCGGTCAGCTCGCATCCGGCGCGCAGCGCGAGATCCATGGCGTCGGCCGCCTTGTTGTCGGCGACAATCACAACCGTCGGCACCTGGGCCGCGCGCGCAAACAGAGGAATGTACAGGGCGCGGGCGGTCGAGGTCAGTCCGGAGACACGGCGACGCCCACGGGCAAGTGTCAGATGTCTTCTTGCCTGTTCGAAGGAGGATGAATGCTCCAGGTCCGCCAGCAGCTCACGGACAAAGGGGAGGATCATGCCGAGTCCAGTTTAGCAGTCAGAAGAAGTGGATTCCGCGA
>DATJNE010000193.1:0-4504 GCA_035508305.1 Acidobacteriaceae bacterium
CTTGGCCATTCTGGCTTTGCGCTGCTTCACCAGCTCAGCGGCCCAGGGCTGATAGGGCAAGCCGCCTTTCAGGTTGCGGGCGATGTTGAGAAACTCCCAGCCGATTTGCAGGTCCGTGCATTTCGCGCCGCAGGGCGGGCCGATGGTGGTCCAGCCCCACATTCCGGAGAGATCCGGCTTGCCGTCGGCGGTGCGCGGCGTGGGTGCGGTCATATTGGGCTTGCCGTCGGGCGTGCGGGGCACTCCGGCCGTCGGATAATTCAGGTACTGGGCGAACAGGGCCGATGGCGCCGCCAGGATCAAGAGTGTGGCCGCATGTCGGAAGCACGATCGGCTGGCCCTGCCTGTCTTACTTTCCATGATTTCAATCTCTGCTTTGCCACCGCCGCCTGTCAAGGCGAGCTTTATTTTCCGTTGACAGAGAAGGCCAGCAGCACATTGCCCGGCCTGCCTCCCCACTGGCCATAGCCTGAATTCACGAAAACCATACCGTTGACCACGGCCGGCCCGGCGGCGTCCAGGGAGCCTCCGTGAGCGGGTTTGCCGTTGACGGTCTGGAACTCACGTTCGGTGTCGGTGTCCCATAGAATCTCGCCGGTCGACGCCGAAAATGCGCGCAAGTGTCCGTCGACGGAACCGGAGAAAACAACTCCTGGAATCGCGGTCACGGCGGCCGATTGCGCGGGGGAGCAGTCCGGCCGGCCGCCGGCGCAGGGCGCGGGTTTTGTGCTCCATACCGTCTTGCCGGTCTCCAGATCGATCGCGTGCAATCCCCCGCCCTTCTTCGGATCCAGCGTCAACCGGAACCCCATCGGCGACTTCGGATCCGCAACTCCGCCAATTCCGACGTCGGAGATCGCGACATACACCTTCTCGCCGTCCGCCGCCGATCCCCATTGGCTTCCGCCCAGCGCGCCGCCCTCGCCCGCGCGCGTCTGCCATAGGATCTTGCCCTTCTGATCCGGATCGATCGCGTGCACCATCCCCGACTTCTGCCCGATCACCAGCGCCCGCTTCCCCCCGCCCAGACTCACCAGAATGGGCGGCTGTCCAAAATCAAAATCCGGTCCTTTTGATTCGGGACAGTTCCCCGGAACCGGAATTGAGCAGGCGGTATTGAACGCGTCCTTCTCCGTCAGTTGCCGCGACCACAGCAGTTTCCCCGTCTTCAGATCCATCGCCAGGATCGCGTCGCTCGTCGCCGTCGGCGGATCGGAATAGTTGTCCCCCGTCGCCACGTACAGCGCGCCGGCCTGCTCATCGATGGTCGGGCTCGACCACACCGCCGCTCCTGAGGGGCCAAAATTCTGCGTCCCAGTGGCATTCTTGCGCGTCGGCTTCGGCTCCTCGGTAATGGTGAACGTCTGCCAAAGCTTCTTGCCCGTCGCCGCGTCCAGCGCCATCACACTGCCGCGAAACGTGCAGCACTGCGCCTTGGGATCGCCGCCCAGCGCTTCTTCGAACGACGCGAAGGGCTGATACACTACGCCTTTGTAATACCGCGCGGCGCCAGTCACGGTCGTCGTGGGATGGTCCACCGGCCGCACCTTCCAGATCAGTTCGCCGGATTGCGCATCGAGCGCGTAGATCGTCGCGCCCGCGTCACCAAAGAACACGGCCGGCCTCCCGCTCGCCTCGCCAACTGTGACACCGGACCGAACGCCGGCCGGCCCCACCTGAAACCCCCAGCGAGTGCACCCGGAATCCGCATCCAGCGCATATACGGGTCCCGCCGCCGATGCGATGAACACCCGCTCTGCCGCGATCACCGGCTGCGATCGCGCCACCGTCACCGCCCCTAGGTTGAACGCCCATTTCAACTTCAGCTGCCCTACATCGGACGCGCTCAGCTTCGCCCCAGCCGCATCTTGAAATCGCGAGTTCGTCACGCTCGGGCTCCAGCCGCTCCATGCAGGCGCTTTCGGATCGAGGCGGAATGCCGGTTCGCTCGTGCACGTCGGCGTGAGCGACGCAGCCTGATTCGCGCCGCCCGTCGGCCCGATATAGCCAATCACGGCTAGTAACTCCAGCGTGGATAGCCCTGCCGCCTCGGTCTTCATTGCCCCGTTCGCCAGGGCGCCGTAGATCGCTTCGCCGGTCATCGCCTTGATGGCGGCGAGCGACGGCACCCTCCCGGCGGGCGTATCGTGACACTTCGCGCAGCGTTCCTTGTAGATGGCGGCGCCGTCCTGCGCGGACAATACCGGCAGCATCGTTAACAGACCTAGGGCAAACAGACACACGTATCGCATACTCAGTCCTTTCGATTTGGCATTCGAGATTGTTTAGATGAAGTCCCGCTTCCGCGACAGCACGAAGTAAGTCAATACCAGCAGCAGCGGGATAATCGCTACTTCAGTTCCTAGAATCCGCAGATCCGTCGGGGACCAGACGATGACCGGCGAATTATTGTATTTCATCACCTCGGGAACGCGGGAGATAAAGAACCACGTCAAGCCGTACGAACACTGAACGACGACATTCGCCAGAATTCCCCAGCCTTCCGACTCTCCCATCAGCGCGGCCGCCGTGATGATGGCAAAGCCGATGAACGGCAGCAACTCGAGGATGAGGGCAAGTGGGATCAAGCCGTGAGGAAATCCCCGAACCTGGATTATCAGCAGTCCTGCGGCCACCAGCGCCATCCAGGGGATCAGGTATATGCCGGTACTCGACAATAGCTTCGAGGTTGTGTATTGAATCGACGAAACCGGCAGGCTCATCACGAAGGCCAGGTTTTTGTTTTTTCGTTCGTTCACGATCCCCGCCAGCGGGATCATGGTTCCAACCAGAATCAGGGCGATGAAGAAGCACACACTCCCCACCACCACGCTCACTTCGTTGGCCAGTTGTACCACTGCGAGGGCGATCACGCCTCCGAGAATCGATAAAACGATTGCCTCTCGCCACATTCTCAAGTCCTTGAGTATCAGTGCACCGACGACAGATCCCCTCATGCCTCCACCTCCTCACGGCTATGTTCGACATTGGCGACGAAGATCTCTTCCAGCGTCATGCTTTCCACGGCGTGGACGCGGGCGCCGGAAGTTTCGTAAGCGTTCGGCAGATCGGCAACGAAGGCGTTCGCAATCGCCACGGCGAGACGCCCGCTGCGCTTCACTTCGATCACGCCGGGCAGGGACGGCAGTTCGATTCCGTTGGGGACTTCGAGGCGCAGGCGGCGCCAGCGATCCAGGTATTGCTCTTTGTCCATGGAATCGATGATGCGGCCACGGTCGATGAACGTAATCTGGTCGGAAATCTGCTCGACGTCCTGCGTGTGGTGCGAGGAAAACAGGATGGTGCGGCCTTCGTCGGCCATCACACCGGTTAATTCGCGAAGAATTTCGTGCCGGGCGACGGGGTCGAGGCCGGTGGTCGGTTCGTCCAGGACGAGCAGTTTGGGACGCCGCGCCAGGATCAGGAGCAAAGCAGCCTTCACGCGTTGTCCGTGAGAGAGTCCTTTGACCTTCTGCATAGCAGGCAGTCCAAAGCGCTTCAACAAAAGCCCGGCATAGGCGGCGTCCCAATTGGAATAGATGGATTGGATGAAATGCATGTGCCAGCCGACGGTCATGGAATCGTAGAGGCGCATATCTTCAGACGCGAAGCCGATGTCCCATTTGGCGGCGACCTGGTTCTGCGGCATCCGTTGGCCCAGGACGCGCACTTCGCCGCGGTCCGGATGCACCAGGCCCATGAGGATGCGAATGGTGGTGGACTTGCCAGCGCCGTTCGGACCGATGAGGCCCATGATCTGGCCCTGGGGAACGTCCAAGTGGATGTTATCGAGCGTAAAGTAGGGGTATTTCTTCGAAACTTCGCTCATCCGGATTGCGAGTTCGCTCATATGGTTCCCTCTTCCGCGACCGGCTCGCCGGCGATACGATCGCCGGCTTCGCGCAACCGGTGCTCCAATTCCTTAGGCCGCATGCCGAGCATCGCGGCGATGCGTGTCGCCTGCTCCAGATGCTGCTCCAGTTCCTGCTCGCGCAGCCGCCCTCCGAGACCTGGCGTCGAAGCCACGCGCGAGCCTTTACCCTGCTGCGTGACGATGACGCCCTCGCGCTCCAGTTCGAGGTAAGCGCGCTTAACCGTTATCACGCTGACCTGGAGATCGACGGCCATTTGCCGGATAGACGGAATCGCCTGCCCCTCGGCCCAATCTCCGACCGCGACCCGCTGTTTCATGTGCTCCATGATTTGCAGGTACATGGGCCGCTTGTCGGACTGGGAGATCGCGAATGCGCCGTCGCCGGTCATCTGTGTATACTCAGTATACACAGTAGGCAAGGCCTGTCAAGAGTTCAATTTCGTAGACGTGCGCCCCATTGCGTTGCATGCAGCTCTCCCATATAATGCTGACAATGCTGCCCGAGGAGGGTTCGAACGATGATGCTGCGTCTTTCTGCCGCTGGTTTGGCAATGGGGATGGCCGCGCTGGCTGGTACCGCTTCCACCACACCCACATTTGATAAGGACGTTCTGCCTATTTTGCAGAACC
>DATJNE010000194.1:0-9851 GCA_035508305.1 Acidobacteriaceae bacterium
ACGTCTCCTTTCCTTGAACAAAGTAGCACGGTTTCGATTTCGGAGCAACGAATTACCAAGATAAGATTGAACGAAAACTCGAATGCAGGCATAATCGTAGGGCGAATCGGTATCTTCACAAGCCGATTCACGACTCGACGAACAACGGAGGAGACTATGTCGCCGATTGCCAATAGTCCGAAGCCGTCGAGCCTGCTCGTTGCCGCCTAATCCAGCCGGCCGGGCTGGCTCCCAATTTCAACCCATGTGTTGAAGCCGCATCCGCGCAAATGCGTGGGACGGCAAGTCGCGTCTGCGCGCGGCAAGGGAGAAGTTTGTGAAGTGGCAAAAGCATCGTAATAGAGCGGCGGAATCCGTTGATCCGGAGTTCGTCGAAGCACTTCTGGGCAACAGCTCAGAACGATCATCAACCGACCGCAAGGTACTGCGGAAGACACAGCAATTCTGTCGTCAGGTGCAGCGTGCCCTGAACTTGGCGCTCGCAGACGGTGATTCGCAATTGCAGGGCTGCGAAATCTTCGTCGAAGAAGTTTCTCCAGCTCCGGATTGCGGGCATCTGCTGGCACACATCGTGGTCTCCGAGGGGAGTCTTCTCTCCGAGGCGATGGCGTGGCTTCGCCAGCACCAACCGCGGCTTCGCGCCGAGGTTGCCATGAGCATTGCACGGAAGCGAGCTCCGGAGCTTGCCTTCGTGCCAGCGTTCACGACAGGAGGGGAGAGTGACTGATCTATCCTTGCCTCCAATCCGAATGTGGCTGACGACTCCACTCGGCCACGAAGTTGCGGAAGCGCTGGGGCGTCTCCAGCGCGCCCCGGATGTCCGGCAGATTGCTGTCATGCCAGATGTTCATCTGGCTAACGACATCTGCGTGGGAGTGGTGCTGGCAACTTCGCATCTGATCTACCCGCAGGCAGTGGGCGGTGACATTGGCTGCGGAATGCTGGCAGTAGCAACCAGCTCGACTGCAGAGCAGTTGCGTGATCCAAAAGCCGCTGGCCAGATTCTGGCGGGACTCGCAAAGGCAATCCCCAGCCGGCGTCGGAAACGGCAGGCGGTCGTTGCACAGCCTCAAGACGTGGATTCCGCTGAATTGAGCTGTTCTAGGCTTGAGTCGATCCGCCGAAGTGAAGGTCGGCTGGAGTTCGCAACTCTGGGGAGCGGGAACCACTTTCTCGAGCTGCAGGCCGACGAAGAAGACCGGCTCTGGCTGATGATTCATAGTGGCTCTCGGGCTCTCGGTCAGGCGATCCGCGACCATCACCTTTCAGGTGCACGTGTGGTCGCTGGCCGTTTCCGTGCGCTGGACGGTGAATCCGGGCAAGGAGCAGCTTATCTCCATGACCTCGACTGGGGCCGTCGGTATGCAGCGGCTTCGAGGCGCGCGATGGCCACGGAGGCGGAAAAGGTGATTCAGGAAGCGATTGGCGCACGACTGGATTGGGAGACGTCCATCGCAACCGATCACAACCACGTCAAGGCGGAACAGTATGACGCCGGCAAGTTCTGGGTTCACCGGAAAGGCGCCATGGCGCTGCAGGCTGGTGAACTCGGCGTCTTGCCGGGTTCCATGGGCACGCTCAGTTTCCATGTCGAAGGCAGAGGATGTGAAGAAGCGCTCAATTCAAGTGCACATGGTGCCGGGAGGGCAATGAGCCGATCTGAAGCGGCGACGAAGGTTAGCCGTGCAGAACTGCAACGGCAGATGAAAGGTGTCTGGTTCGACTGGCGTCTCGCGGATGCAATCCGCGACGAAGCTCCTTCTGCGTACAAGGACATTCGCGCCGTTCTGAAGGAACAGCACGACCTTGTCAAAGTCCGCTGCACCCTAAGGCCGCTGTTGAACTACAAAGGCACGTGACCGATCATCGCTGACGTCGGGCAGGCAAGTCACGCTGCTCCACGCTAACCCAGAGTTCAATCTTGCTGCAATCGACGGCTTCGGCGAACAGTTGTTGCCGCGCATACGTTTCGCTTGCAAACGTGGCTGGTCTCTCAATATCTTCGGGCCCCCGCCATGGATGCTGTTGTTGCCACTTCAAAGCCGGACATGAGAAATGTGTAGCGAATGTGCAAGGTGTATTCGCTCTTCGTTTCTTTTTAACTGTTTCGTTTTCAGTCAGATACCGTCTTCATTGTTGGGATCTCTCAGGCGCAAAGTCCGCTGCGCATGCTGCGAAATGTGCCTCATGGTGAATTTGGTGTCAGCTTTCGCGCCATTTCCTTTGGATCTCTTAGTGGTGCCCGGAGGGGGACTTGAACCCCCACGGCCTTGTGGCCTGCGAATTTTAAGTCCGCTGCGTCTGCCAGTTCCGCCATCCGGGCACGGTTTATCTGCGTGCGCTATCGCTCGACCACCGCCAACCCAACCGGCCGGGGCGCCAACGGCCCGCGCTTCACCCGCGCCAGCGTCAGCACCGTGATATCGTCCGCCTGCCCATATCGTAGCGCCGCTTCGGCGATCGCACTTGCCCGCTCGGCACTGATCGCCCGTGTCCGCTCAAACCCAAACAGCACACCCCTGGCGTCGCGCGCCTCGACCACGCCGTCGGAGAGAAGAGTGAGCCGGTCGCCTTCCTTCAGCCGGAAGCAGTATTCCGGGTATTTGCCTGCTTCCGGCGACACTCCGAGCGGCATGCCCGGCTCGAACTCCATCTCCTCGCCGCTGCGATAGGGAGGCAAGTGCCCTGCGTTCGCCAGCGTCACCTCCCCCTCCGCGGTAACCCGCGCACACAGGCAGGTTACAAATCCCTCGCTTCCCATCTCCACGAGCTGCCGATTCAGGTTCGTCAGCAAAGCACCGGGTCCCAGACCCTCGCCGGCAAGCGCCCGCAGTGCGCCCAGGGCCAGGGTTCCCGTCATCGCCGCCTTCAGTCCTTTGCCGCTCACGTCGCCCACCACCACCAGCGTTGCGCCATCGGTCTCTATTACCTGATAGAAATCCCCACCCACCTCTTCGGCTGGAAAATAAGCCGCCTCAATCTCGTATCCGGAGATTTCCGGCAGTGTCTCCGGCACCAGCCGTCTTTGAATCTCCCGCGCGGCGGTCAGTTCCGCCGCTACGCGCGCCTGTTCCCGGCTCACGCGCGTGAATCGGAAAAACATCACTACGACAATCGCCAGCACAAACAAAAAATCGCCCAGGTCCGACAACTCCAGGGAAACCGGGCCCACTGGAATCGGATTGTCGAGGAAGGTTAGACGGCTCCACCCCGCATTGATGGCAACGTAGCCCACATCGAAGAGCACCTGAGTCGCCACCGGCAGCAGGCTCGGCAGGATCAGCCATCCGGCCTCTCGGTTCCCACGCCGGTACCAGATCAACAACATGACCGGCAGCAACACGGCCGCCGGAAGAATCATCGCAGCCTCCGCCAATCCGTACGGGTCCCCGGCTACCGTCCCCATCATCTCCAGCGCGAACAGGATCAGCGGCGTCGGGAGCAGAAATTCGTAGACCCGCCACCAGCGCCCCAGGCGTTCGCCCGCAAAGCTGAACGTGAATTCAATCTGCAGAATGGTGAACGCGTAAATCAGCGGATCGGCGAGAAGATTGTTCCACGCCACCGGAACTGTCCCGGCTTCGGAGTAATAGCCCAGCGCATTCGAAAGCCCCAGCAGCAGCAGATACATCCCCAGCCACCGATACTCCGCGTGGCCCTTCTGCGCCCGATACAGGGCCAGCGCCGCAATCCCGGCCAGGATCACCAACAGGTTGATCGCGGTCGTGGGTACCGCCGAATACTGCAAGAGCCGCACGCTTTCCATCGCCGCGCGCTCGTTCTCGATCACCTCCGGAGTTCCCAGAGCTGCTGTGAGGAACAGCGGCAAATGGAAGTACCAGTAGATTCTCGGCGTATGCGTCCGCAGAGCCAGGACCAATTCCGTCATCTGGTCCCGTACTGGAATCACCTGCTCCGTCGGCCGCTTCACCTCGAAGAAAGGCAGCAGCTTCGTACCGTCCGCCTTCGCGCCGTTGATGTAGAGCTCGTAGGTTCCCTCGCCGCCGGCGATCAACAAACGCAGATGGGGATGATGCTCGGCCAGCTTCAGATGCAGCCGGAACCACCTCCACCCCGGCTGTGCCGCACCCATATCGTCCAGTTCCACGGTTTGCCACTGGCGATCGTCGAAATTCGGCTGCGCCCACGCCGGATTGTCGCCGCCCTGTTCCCGCCAGCCCTGGGTCAGGTCCATCATTCCCGAACGCCAGGCCATCACCTCGGCGCTTCCCGTCGCCGCCTGAGCGCCTTCCGTGACGGGGGTCTGCGCCCATGCCCGAACCGCCGGCAGAGCCAGCAGCAACGGCATCAACCAACAGCACTTCCGGACTGGCAGCGCGAGCCGCACCTATGCGAACGATCCTCCCGTCGGACCTGCGTTTTAAGGGGGGAACCCAGTCTATCGTCCGCCCATTCGTCCTATCAATAAACCCGTCAAACCCGCGCCCCCGCGCAGACCGCGGTCGTCTCGGATGGTGACGGATGCCTTCCGCCCATATCTAATAGAGGAGCGATGCGGCTGTCTCGTCTCATCCCGTTTGTGTTCGCGCTTCTCTTTCTTCTCCCCGGCTCGCCTTTCGGCTTGCAGGCCCGCGAGTTCTGCGCCTCCGCACAGAACGTGTACATGAAGCGCCTCATTCTTAAAGACGGTTCGTACCAGATCGTCACCAAATGGCAGGTAAAAGGCGATCGTGTCCGCTATTACAGCGCCGAGCGCGCTGATTGGGAAGAGGTTCCCTACAGCCTGGTGGACTGGCCCGCAACGGACAAATGGAATAAAGAGCACCAGCCGGGCGCCCCACCGGAACCACCGCCCACGGTTGCGCCCCAGGCGCCCAGCCCGGAGCAGGCGCAGAAAGAAGCCGCTGAGATCGATCGGGAAGCCGCCGCCGAACGCGCCGACCAGCTGGCCCGCACTCCCGTGGTCGCGTCCGGTCTCCGCCTGCCCGACCGCAGCGGCATCTTCATCCTCGACGATTTTCAGGGTATACCCGAGCTGGTCCACCTCGATCAGAGCACGGGCGACGTCAACCGCGACGTGAACCACAACGTCCTGCGCGCAGCCATCTCATCCTTTAGCGGAGCAAAGGAGCCGGTTCGCCTGAACGGTCAGGCCGCACGCGTCCGCGTCCACGTCGACGAACCTGTGCTCTACGTTTCGCTCGACACCGGGAACTCCGAAGAGGTCGCGCCCGAAGACGCCCTGATGGTCAACACCCACGGCGCCGATTCGGTGCCCAACAAGAACGACTACAGCTCACCCGACAGCCGCTATGCCATCGTTCGCGTCGAGGTCCAGCCCGGAGAGCGGGTGATCGGTGCGCTGCGCATCTCGCACGCCGGTGACACCACGCAGTCTGCCTGGATCGTCCCCACAAAAGCCGAGATCCTGCCCGGCAAACACTGGATGAAGCTGACTCCCAAAGACCCGCTCACCATCGGCGAATACGCTCTGATGGAAATCCTTGCCCCGGGCGTCATCAACCTCGATGTGTGGGATTTCGGCGTCTCGCCTAACGCCCCGGAAAACATCCACCCCATCACACCGATCAAGGACGAATAGCGCAGCAGCATCCGCCGTGGCTCAACGCACGGTTTGATGCACGTCCTTACGACGCCTTCCCTTCCATTTGCCCCAGCGTCGCCAGCACGTCCTCGCTGTGCACGTTCGGATTCACCTTCGTCCAAACCTTCACGATTTTCCCGTGTGGGTTGATCAGAAAAGTATTCCGGTTCGCGATGACCATCGGTCCGAAATTCCCCAGTGATCCGTACTCCTCCACGACTTTCTTATCCGGATCGGCCAGCAGCGTGAACGTCAGCGAATCCTTGGTGCAGAATTGCTTGTGGCTGTCGACCGTATCGACGCTCACCCCAAGGATGACGGCGTTCAGACCCTTGTATTTGTCGAGGTCGCGCTGGAAGTTATGCGCCTCGATCGTGCATCCCGTGGTCATGTCTTTCGGATAGAAGTACAGCACCACCCACTTTCCGCGGTAATGGTGCAGGTTCACCGGTGTCCCCTCCTGATTGGGCAGCGTGAATGTCGGCGCGTTCTGCCCCACTTCCGGCATCGGCGCATTATCCGCGGCGAACCCGCGCTGGACGGCGAATCCCGCAACAACCAGAACAATGATGACACCTGCAACGATCCCAAGGGTCTTCGACATTACATTTCTCCTTTTTTGCGCGACGCGTGCGTGGCCTGGGGTTTGTGCGCCGAACCGTATCTTTGAGAGTCCATTCGGTACGCGGCTTCGGCGGGTACTGCGTGCCCGACTATTATGCGTTTTCGAGCGCCACCACCGCAATCCCGGCCGCGTCTGAGGCCGCGCGCACTGCCTCGCGATCGAAGATCAGCGTGCGGCCGGCCTCCAGTGCCAGACAGGTCGCACCCGCCGCTCGCATCGAGGCAATCGTTTGAATACCGACCACCGGCACATCGAAGCGCAAATCCTGCTTCGGCTTCGCCACCTTCACCACCGTCAGGCTCCGATCCAACGTCGAAGCGGGGGCCCCCAGGCTCCGCATCAGCGCTCCGGCGCGCTCCACCGTCGCGTCCGTGCCCTCCATCGCCTCCACGGCAACACACGCCTGCGCTGCGATCACGACCGTTTGCCCCAAATCCCACGCCGCCAGGCCCCGCGCCACTTCGCGTCCGTATTCAATATCGCGCCACTCCTGCTCGTTTGGTGCCCGCGCCGTCAGCGCGCCCGCTTGTGCGAGCAAAGGTTCCAGATACGTTGTCGATGAGATCAGTTCGATCCCCTCGTCCTCCAGCACCTTCGCCACTGCACCCAGCAGCATGTCCGTGTTCCGCGTTCGCAGGTTCAGCAGCAGCTTCGCGAGCCGCCAGTCCGGCCGGATGCTCGAGAAGATCTGCTTGTGCTTCACCTGCCCGGCCATCATCGCCTTGCGCACGCCCTCGCGCTGGAAGGTCGCGATCAGCCGCGACAACTCCCCCAGCGACAGCCAGTGCACACGCACGCCCGCATCGGCCGCAGCGCGCGCATCCATCTCAGGATCCGTTTCCTCCCTGATCGCTGCGACCACAACTTCGGTCCCGTGCGCCCGCGCCGCCTCCAGCAGCAGAAACGGGAACCGCCCGTTTCCGGCGATCAGTCCAAGCTTGTCCCTGGATTCCGTCAAGAGAATCTCGCTGGGAAACCCTGTTCGCCGAACCTGAGGATCATGGTGCTGTTGCCCCGCGCGAGGGGCCTCCGCGGCCAGTCCCCAGGTGATCGAAATTCAGGATCGCATTCATCACCAGCGCGTAGCTGCCCACCGTCTCGCCCCGATAAATCGGGTTGTTGGCGAACAGCAGCACGTTGCCCTGCCCGAAGTGCGCGTCCACAACGATGGGCTTCTCCGCGATCGAACCGCCGTCCTCCAGCAGCCCCGACAGCAGGAGCCCCTTCGTCGATCCGAAGCGCAAAATCACGTCCGGACGGTCTTGCTCCGGGATCACGTATGGATTGTTCCGCGCTTCCTCCTCATTCAGCGGCGTCGCCTCCCAGGGCTTCGGAGAGGGCAATGCCTCCGGCTCCACCGGCACGCGTCCCTGGGGAACATCCTGCTCCTGCGGACCACCGCGCCCCGTCGCCCTCTGATAATCCTTCTCGGTCTCGACATGCCGCGGCACCGTCATGTTGCCCACCGTGAAGGCCATCCCGTCGGCGCTGTAAACGGCAAGATGATCCCCGTAGCCCCACGCCACCGGGTTACGGCGATCGACAAACTCCGCTGCCAGCACGCTGCCCACCACGTGCACTTTGCCGCCGCGATTCACAAAGACGCCCGGCGCCATGCCGGCGTCAATGGCAAACTGTGCGGTATCTTCGGCCGTGATCAGCAGCCCCCCCTGCTGGACAAAATCGCGCAGATGTTGCAGACCATCCAACCCCAGCCCCGGCCGCTGGTCCGGTGTGGAATCGATCCTCCCCAGGTTCGGCGTCAGATCCGTTTTCTCCCACGGCAGCGCGTTGCCCCACATCGGCATACCGTTCACAATCGATTGCGTGCTCGACCGCCCGACCGGCGCGAATAGAATCACGTCGTACCTTGACCGCAGATCGCCCTCATGCGACACCGTCTGCGTGCTGATGTAGTCGTAGGGCACGTGCAGTTTGTCCAGCGTCTCGCGCCACCAGCCTTCAGTTTGCGTCCCCGCCCAGGTGTGCATCATCGCGATGCGCGGCAGCGGCGCGTCGTGCATCGCCACCGATGGTGCAGCACTCAGGCCCACCGCCTCCACATCGGCGTCACGGATAGCCGTCTTTACCACGTCGGCGCCTGCGTTCTGAAGTATCAGCGACCCGGCGCCAAAACGCTTTCCGTCCGCGTCAAACGCCTGGTCTGCGATCGAAATATTCGCCTCCTTCAGGGCGTACCGCAGCTCCAGCAAGGAAATGCTTCCCGTGTTGTCGACCGCCACCACGTCGCCGCTCCCGCTCAGCGACCCACTCGGCGCTCCCGGGTCGCTCACCGCCTCCATCTTCGCCTTCAGGATCGAGGCATCCGTCACTCGCACCGTTGGCACATCGAAGAGATCCGGGAACGACCACCCCGTGTCATCGTAAGGGTGCTTCTGCGGATCGTCCGGAGCCCAGTATTGCCGGTCAAGCAGCGCGTCGGCGATGCGCGAATACGGCTGATCCATGCGGATGATATAGGTGCCTGCCGCGAATGTCTCGGGTTTAGGCTGCTCCGGCTTCTCAGGCTTGTCGTTGTCTGCCTTTTCCTCCGACTTGTCTGCATCGCCCTTCTCGGCCTTGGCCGGCTTCGCGGGAGGCGTATATGTAAACGGCTCCGAGAGCCGGCTAATCTCCACGTGCTGAAGCGCCAGCGTGCGCAGCAGTTCCGCCTCACGGCTCGACGCCGTCTCGTCGATCACGTACGCTGCTGGCCCCGAAGTCTGGGGCTTCTCCACCGACCGCTTTGCCTTCGTGTAGTAGTTCTGGAGGAACTGTTGCCCATTCTGGGCGAAGAAGGACAGCGTTGAGAGCAGCGCCGTCTCCTCATAGTTGTTGTTGTTGCGCTGCGACCACAGCACCACCGGCAGCGGAGGATTAGGCTTGTACCACGTCCGCGCATACTCGTCGGGGTCGAGGATGCGCTTCTCGGTGTCCGCCCCGCCGTTGCCGAAGGTCTCATACAGCCGGCTGATGCCGTTGTGCATGGCTGCCAGGAACATCAGGTAGCCAGGACTCCACGTGTCGAAATCCCCGTGCGTGAACACACCGGGCATGCCGAAGGCGGTCATCTGCTGGACGTTATTCCACCCCAGCATCGCCCACTCGCCGTTGAGCAGCGGATCAACCCACGCGTTGTAGGGGCCGTCGCCGACCGTGTTGTCGTACAGGAACGGCACGGACTCGTGCAGATCGTGAAGCACCTGCACGTGGAACTTGAGGTTGGTATCGAGCACGTTGCGTGTGAGGTCGAGCGTCATGGCCATGGCGTCGCGGTTGTTGTCGTGCGCGACGTAGTGTCCCCAGTAGATGAGCCGGGGCCATTGCTCCTTCGGGTGCGCCAAATGCCACTTATAGATATCGACCATGCGGTCGCGTCCGTCGACTTCAACCACCGGCGTGATGAGCACCACCATGTGCGAGCGAATGTACTGGATGTAGGGCGAGTCGTCGACGGCGAGGCGGTAGGCCAGCTCCATCAGAGCGGTGGGGGCCCCGGTCTCGGGTGAGTGGATCGTCCCCGTAATGTAGTAAATCGGGAACGACGCCTTAATCAGCTCTGTCGCTTTGGTGTCGTCGAGATTGATCGTTCGCGGATCGGCCAGCTTCGCCAGTCGCGCATCGTTCTCCGGCAGCTTTGCCAGCAGCGACTCATCGGCG
>DATJNE010000195.1:0-45087 GCA_035508305.1 Acidobacteriaceae bacterium
AGGCAGCGCCTGGTTCACCGGGTGTGCGTTGCTGCTTGGTGCGGCCGTTGCCATGGGGCAAAGTTCGTCGTCGGTGCCATCGGCCCCTTCCCCCCAGGAACCATCGCCGTCCCGGTGGGACGTGTTTATGGGGTATTCATACCTCGCCCCCCACGGAGCCGTCACGACCAGCATTCCTGGCAGCGCCGATTACCACGTGAATTACTCGGCAATCAACGAAGGCGCCATTGGGAGTGTCACGTATTACTTCAATCGCTACGTGGGCGGGCAAATTGAGTACGCCAATCACCCCAACGGCAACAACGACGGGATTTCGGACGCTCAGGCGGGAATCGTCTTCCGCTATCCGACTGAAGGTATGTCGGTATTCGTCCACGGACTGGCGGGCGGCGCGCGCGTCGGTGGCCCCAATTATCCTGGGACGACACCTCCTGGCGACCTCATCGGCCACGCCTACACGTGGGGTCCGGTGCTGACCGCAGGTGGCGGGCTTGATTACGACCTGCCCTTTGCGAATCATCGGTTTGCACTGCGGATCTTCCAGGCCGACTACCAGTACATGCACGCCGACTTTGGTCCTCAGGACTACAGCGGCGGCCGTGCCAACGTGAACGCGGTTCGCCTGAGCACCGGCATCCTGCTTCATTTTGGCAGCATCGCTCCGCCGCCTCCCGTGCAATATGCCTGCTCTGTCAACCCGTCTTCCGTGTTTCCGGGCGAGCAGGTCACCGTTACCGGAACGGCCACGAATCTGAATCCGAAAAAGACCCCCGCCTATAGCTGGAGCGGGCAGGGTCTGACGGTGGGAGGCACGAATCCGACCGCCACGATCGATACCGGAAACCTGCAGCCCGGTACCTACACGGTGAGCGGCCACGTGGCGGAAGGCCCGAAGGCCGGCCAGTCCGCCGACTGCACTGCGCAGTTCACGGTGAAGCAGTTCGAGCCTCCCACCATCAGCTGCACGGCGAATCCATCCGCCGTGAAGCCGGGCGAAAGCTCCACCATCACCTGCAACGGTGTTAGCCCGCAGAGCCGTCCGCTGACGTACAGCTACTCGGCTTCTGCCGGATCGATCAATGGCAGCGGGACGACTGCGACGCTTTCCACCAGCGGCGCGCCGTCGGGAACCATCACGGTGACCGGCACGGTGCAGGACGACAAGGGCCAGACGGCCTCGGCGACGACCACCGTCGATGTGGAAGCTCCACCGCCGCCGCCGGCCCCGAAGACGCAGACGCTCTGCTCGATCCAGTTCAACAAGGACAAGCGGCGTCCGACGCGCGTCGACAACGAAGCCAAGGCCTGCCTGGACGACGTGGCGCTCAACGCTCAGCAGAAGGCCGATGCCTCTCTGGTGGTCGTTGGCAACTCGGCTCCGGTTCCGGCCCGCCGCCATCACACCCGCAACGAGATCACTGCCGAGAAACTGGCAGCGCAGCGTGCGGTCAACACCAAGGCCTACCTGGTTACGGAGAAGGGTATCGACGCGAGCCGTATTCAGGTCAGGACGGGCACCAGCGGCCAGAACGAGGTCGACAACTACCTGGTTCCGGCAGGCGCGAACTTCGACAACGACGTGCCTGGCACGACGGCGGTCGATGAGGACGCCGTGAAGGCCCAGCCTCGCACTCCGCCGCATCATCGTCACCACGCCGCGGCGAAGAAGGCCCAGTAACCAGTACCAGAACCAACGAGGGCTGGCCGGGGAATCCGGTCAGCCCTTTTTCTTTCTTTCCAGCTCCGATCGGGCCCCCGGGCGGACGGGGCGGTTCGGTTGCCCGGAATGATGCCGAGGCCTTCGGGACCGGCCTGCAGGGCCACAAAACCCGGTAGCATGAAGTCAGCGGTAACGGCTCGCCCGCGCTCCACCAACCCGGGATCCGCGTTCTGACAACAGGAATGATGAAGCTGATGCGTTTCCGATTTTCCCTGGCGGCTTCGGCCGTTCTCCTTTCTGCTTTGTGCTGTTCTCTCGTCTACGCGGCGAATCCGTCTCCCTGGTCTCCCACCGGCCCCGACGGCGGCAATGCGCGCCACTTCGCCTTCAGTCCGCAGGACCCCAGCCGCATCTATCTGGGGACCACCGACAGCTGGATCTACGTTTCCTCCGACGGAGGCTCTTCCTGGTCGCGGCTGGCCCGGCTGGGGAGCACCAACGATCTGGTGGTCGACAGCCTGGTGGTCGACCGTTCCGATCCGCGCACGCTCTATGCCGGAGTGTGGGCCATGGATCACTCCGATGGCGGCGTCTATATCAGCCACGACGAGGGCCATACCTGGAACGAAGCGGCCGACATGCGCGGACAGTCGGTGCGCGCTCTGGCCCAGTCGCGCGCCAATCCCGGTGTCCTGGTTGCGGGCACGCTGAGCGGGGTCTATCGCAGCACCGATCGCGGCCTGCACTGGCGCGCGATCAGCCCCGGCGGCCGGGAGATTCACGAAGTCGAGTCGATTGCCATCGATCCCTACGATCCGGAGATCATCTACGCGGGAACCTGGCATCTGCCGTGGAAGACCAGCGACGGCGGCGCGCACTGGACCAGCATCCATGAGGGCGTCATCGACGACTCCGATGTGTTCTCCATGGTTGTCGATCCCTCGCGGCCGAGCGTGATGTTTCTGAGCGCCTGCTCGGGGATCTACAAGACCGAGAACTTCGGGTACGAGTTCCGCAAAGTCCAGGGCATTCCGTCCACCGCCCGCCGCACGCTGGCCCTGCGCATGGATCCCTCGGACCGCAATACCGTCTACGCCGGAACCACAGAAGGTCTTTACAAGACCACCGATGGCGGCGATACCTGGTCGCGCATGACCGATCCCGATGTCATCGTGGACGACGTTTATGTCGATCCGCGCAATGCCAAGCATATTCTGCTGGCCACCGAACGCGGTGGCATCCTGGCCAGCGAGGACGGCGCTGTCGGATTCCAGGCCTCCAATACCGGATTCTCGCAGCGCCAGGTCACCGCGCTGCTGATCGACGAAAAGTCCGCCGGAACGATGTACGCGGGCGTCATCAACGACAAGGCTTACGGCGGCGTTTTTATCAGCACCGATCGGGGCAGGACCTGGAAGGAGCAGAGCGAAGGCCTGCACGGCGACGATGTCTTTCTGCTGGCGCAGAGCCAGGATGGAACTCTGCTGGCCGGCAGCAGCAACGGCGTTTTCCGCTGGGATGGAAACGCGTGGGTTCATGCCGACGCCCCGTCCGCGCCGCCCGATCCGCCTGCCTCGACGAGAGAGCGCTCGCGTGAGAGACGGGTGCGGCTTGAGGCCGCTGCACTGCCGAGCGATCCGGTGCAACTGAGCGGACGCGTGACCGCGCTGCGCGCGATCGGCAACACATGGCTGGCGGCGACGGCCCGGGGCGTCTTTCGCAGCACCGACGGCGGCACCTCGTGGACCCCTGTTCTGACCTCGGAAGCCGACGGAACGTTTCCCGGGGTGGGCGACTACCTCACCATCGCCGCCCAGGGACAGCGTGTCTACCTCGGCAGGCGCCGGGGCATCGTCGCGTCGGAGGATGACGGCGCCACCTGGCACGCCCTGAATTTCCCCGACGGGCTGACGGCGCTGGCCAGCCTTGCCGTCACGCCTGACGGCACGCTGTGGGCGGGCGGCCGCGAGGGCATCTTTTTCTCCCGCGACGAGGGCCAAACCTGGTACGCGCTGAAGCGCCTTCCCGTCGTCGCCGTCAACAACATTGCCTGGGATCCATCACTGAGCCGGCTGATCGTCACCTGCGATGTCGGCACCGTGATCTACGCCGTCGATCCCCACGACCAGTCCTGGACCTGGTGGAACGCGGGATGGACGGTGCATGCGGCCGCGTCTCTGAACGGCCGTCTGGCCGCTGCGTCGCTTTACAGCGGTATCGTGCTGCAGCCGGAGATGGAGGCGGCCAGAGTGGCGACCGGCGCCGTGCGGGACGCGCGCCCCTAGCGGTGGCACTCTCGCTGCGGCCGATCGCGCAGAGCGATTTCTCTCGGCTCTTCGCGCTCGACCAGGCCTGCTTTGCGCCGGGAATCGCGTGGTCGAAGGCCGAGCTGCAGTATTTCCTCCGCTATCCGGGGAACATCGGCGTGCTGGCCGAGGATGAATCCGGCCGTCTTGCCGGCTTTGCCATCGCGGGAAAGCAGCGGCGCCAGGGAGTGCTGCTCGGCCGCCTCATCACCATCGATGTCGACGCCGCGATGCGCCGCCGCGGCGTGGGCCGCCGGCTGCTCGAAGAGGCCGAGCGCCAGCTGCGGGCCGCCGGAGCCACGGCGATTCTGCTCGAAGTCGCCGTTGACAATCTCACCGCGCAAAGCTTCTATGAGCGCCATGGATTCGTCCGCACCGGCCGCATTCCTGGCTATTACCTCGGCCGCATCGACGCGCTCGTGATGGAGAAGGCGCTGGGACGGACGGGCGCGGACGAGCCGCAATGACGCGACTACAATGATGGCAATGCTTCCTCTCCGGGTGAAGGGCGCGGCCAGAATCGCGGGCGTAGTGTGCCTGCTTGGCTCTGTGGCGCCGGCCCTGGCCCAGGCTGTGAAGGACCTGCCCAAACCCACCGACTACGTCAGCGACTTTGCGCACGTCATGTCGGCGCAGACGATCGATCAGCTGGATCATCTCTGCGGCGAGGTCGATCACGAAGCCAAAGCGCAGATCGCCGTCATCACCGTGACCACCACCAACGGCGAACCGATCCAGCAGTACGCAGTGGATCTCGAAGATGCCTGGAAAGTTGGCCCTAAGGCCTCCGACCGCGGGCTCATCATTCTCTACGCGGTTAATGATCGACACTACTGGATCGAAACCGGCTATGGGCTCGAAGGCATCCTGCCCGACGGCAAAGTGGGCGAGATCGGCCGCCAGATGGTGCCGATGCTGCGCAACAATGACTTTGACGGGGCGGCGATGCTGGCGGTGGATGAAACCTCCCAGATCATCGCCCAGGATGCCGGCGTCCAGCTGACGCCGCTCACGCGCTGGGGCGCCGAGCAGCAGCAACCGCATGCGACCCCGGGGCAGATCATCGGCGGCATCGTCTTCCTTATCGTCATCCTGCTCTTTCTGCTCTGGGCCGGCGGCTCCGGGCTCCTGGGTTTCCTGCTGGGGATGTTCTTCGGCGGCGGCCGCTGGGGCGGCGGCGGTTTTGGCGGTGGCTTCGGAGGCGGAGGGGGTTTTGGCGGGGGTGGCGGCAGCGGTTTTGGCGGCTTTGGTGGCGGCTCCACGGGCGGCGGCGGAGCCGGAGGCAGCTGGTAACATCGAATCCGGATTTCTGAAGGAGAAAGCGCAATGATGCGTCGTGGTCTGTGGATCGCGGTAGCGGTGGTGATCGTTATCGTCTTTGCCGGTCTGCTCGTCGTGGGCAGCTACGTGAGCGCGCAGAAGCAGATGGTGGCGAAACAGGAAGCCATCAACGCGCAGTGGTCGAACGTGCAGACCCAGTTGCAGCGGCGCGCCGACCTGATCCCCAACCTTGTGAACACCGTGAAGGGCTACGCCACCCACGAAGAGACGGTGTTCGGCGACGTGGACAAGGCGCGCGAGGCGCTGCTGGCGGCGCACGATCCGCAGGGGCAGATTGCCGCCAACAACCAGCTGGACGGTGCGCTGGGCCATCTGCTGGCCATCGCCGAGAATTATCCGAACCTCAAGGCCAATGAGAACTTTCTCCAGCTCCAGGACCAGCTGGAGGGAACCGAGAATCGCATCGCCGTCGAGCGCGAGCGCTACAACCGCGACATCCAGGACTACAACACCTTCATCGAGCAAATTCCCAACAACATCTGGGCGCGCATCGGCGGCTTCCAGCGCAACAACGCCTATTTCACGGCCAGCCAGGCCTCGCAGCAGGCGCCGCAGGTACATTTCTGAGCGGCGAGCTTGCCCGGCGTCGGGCGCAGCCGTAGCTATCCCGCAATCAGGATGCGCAAGTCGCGCAGATTGTTGCCCGTCCGGCCGGTCACGATCGTGTCGCCGAGCGATGTGAACAGGGTGCAGGCGTCGAAGCGCGCCAGCGTCGTCGCGGGATCGAAATTGCAGCGGCGCGCCCGCGCGATGGTCGTCGTGTCCGCAATCGCGCCCGCTGCCGGGCTGTTGCCGTCGATCCCGTCCGAGCCCGCGCTGAGCACGGCCAGCGGTTGCCCCTCGAACCGCGCCAGGTCCAGCGCGCACTGCAGAGCAAACTGCTGATTGCGCCCACCGCATCCCGGATTCTTCCCCAGATTAACGGTGACTTCGCCGCTCGAAAGCAGACACACGCGGCCATACTCGGCGCGCAGCTCATGAAAACGCGCCAGCAGATACTTCGCCGCCTCGGCGTAATCCCAGTCGTCGCAGGTGTTGTCGACCACCACTTTGTATCCCATCGACTGGGCGTGATCGCGCGCGGCGTTGACGAAGTCGTGGTTGGAGAGCAGCGTGTCGAACTGCGCGTGCTGGAAAGCGACGGCTGCGTCCTTATGTTCGTCCTGTGCGCGCGCCGTTGCGTTGCCGTCTTTCAGCAGCGACTCGAAATATTCGCGCACCGCCGGCGGAAACTTCTCCAGCAGATGAAAGCGCTCCAGAATCTCCTGGCACTCGGCAATGGTCGAGTAATCCGGCAGCGTGGGCGACGACGCGACGGCCGCCAGATCCTTCAGGGGCACGTCGGCCAGCAGCAGGGAGAGCTTTTCCGCCTCCGGCGCTGCCAGAGCCAGCCGTCCGCCCTTCACCGCGGAAAAGTACTTCCGCACCGTGTTGATCTCGGTGATGGTGGCCCCGCTGGACACCAGGGTTTCGTGGAAGGCAATCGTATCGTCGAGCGTGATTTTCTTGTCGCGGGGCAGTTCGTGCATCGCCGATCCGCCGCCGCTGATCAGGAAAAAGATGAAGGTGTGCTTCCTCGCATGCTTCAGAAGCGCCAGGGTTGCCCGCGCCGCCGCCAGCGAATCCTCGTTGGGCAACGGGTGCCCGCCCGCAAAATAGTGGATGTGCCGGTTGCGCTTCTTCGGCACCTCCGGGGCGGAGCACACGCCGTGCAGGTGAATCCTGGGCGGCAGCCGCTCCAGCAGCGCATCGAGCATGCTGAGCGCGGCCTTTCCAAAGGCGATGACATAGATTTCCTTAAACGCGCTCAGCGGCTGCGTGATCTCCGGCAGACGGGCGGAAGGATGCCGCACCAGCGTCTTTCCATCGAAATGCAGGTGGCGATCGAACGCGGTGGGAATGTCGCAGGCCTGCAACGCCCGATCGAAGATTTCTGTGGCAACTGCGTGGATTTCCTCGAGCGGGGTCATGATTGGCCGAGAAGCGGGAAGCATCGCAGTGCCCACGCGCGGATGACCTGCTTCACATCTTCCAGCTTACTCGCAAAAAAGTGATCGGCTCCGGAAATCCATACCAGCTCCCTCGGTTCCTGCGCGCGCGCTACTACTGCCTCGACTTCTTCCGCGGATCCGAATGGATCGCGCGTGCCGCTCACAAAGAGCTTCGGCTGCGGGCATTCGTGCAGGAAATCGTAGCTGTATTCGCGGCCCTCGGCGCGCGCCGGAATTCCCAGCGCGACCAGCCCGATCACCCGCGCATCGCCGCAGCAGGCGCGCAGCCCGACATACGATCCGAACGAGAAGCCCGCAAACAGAATCGGCAAACGATATTCCCGCTCCAGCCAGTCGAGAGCGGCGCGCACGTCGTCCTGCTCGCCGCGGCCCTCGTCATGTTCGCCTTCGCTCAGCTCCGTGCCGCGAAAATTGAAGCGCAGCACCGGCAGGCCAAAGCTCTGGAAGGCCTTCATCGCGTGGTACACGACCTTGTTGTGCATCGTTCCGCCGCCCAGAGGGTGGGGATGGCAGACGAGCGCCGCATAAGGCGCGTCCGCAGCTCCGGCATTCAGCAGCGCCTCCAGCCGCCCCGCCGGCCCGCGAAGATCGTCCACCGTGCGCAAAAATGCGGAGCCGACATGCGACTGCTTCATCTCCATTCATTGTACGGAGTGCGCCCTCGCGTATTCTGATCCTTCATGATGAGCCTCGATCCCGTTCAGCTCACGCGCCGCCTCGTCGACATCGAGTCCATCACCTACAACGAGGGTGCGGTGGGAGCGTTTCTTGCCGAGTTCCTCGCCGAACGGGGCTTCGCCGTCGAGAAGATGCCGGTCGAACAACCCCGCGAGAGCCGCTCCACCAGCGAGCGCTGCAACGTTTACGCCTGCGCTCCCGGCCAGATCCCCGATGTCGTGCTCTCCACGCACATGGACACGGTTCCGCCCTTTATTCCTTCGAGCGAAGACGACGCGTTCATCTGCGGGCGCGGTTCCTGCGACGCCAAAGGCATCATCGCCGCGCAGATTTTTTCGGCCGAAGCGCTTCGCGGGCAGGGAATCCGCGTCGGGTTGCTCTTCGTTGCCGGCGAAGAGCGCGACTCCGCCGGAGCCAAGACCGCGAACCGGCATCCGCGCGGCAGCCGCTTCCTTATCAACGGCGAGCCGACGGACAACCGCGTGGCTCTGGCGTCGAAAGGAACGCTGCGCGTCGTCGTTCGCGCCGCCGGCAAGATGGCGCACTCCGCCTATCCCGAACTCGGTGACAGCGCGATTCACAAGCTGATCGAGGCCCTCCATCGCATTCGTGCCATTCCGCTGCCGGCGGCCGACGGAGTTGGCCCCAGCACACTCAACATCGGCATGATCGACGGCGGCCATGCGCCCAACGTGATCGCCGATCGCGCCGAAGCCCAGGTCATGATTCGCCTCGTCGGCCCTTCTGACGAAACGCGCCGCGCCATCGAAGACGCCGTCGCCGGTCTCGCCACCGCCGACTTCGCTCTCGAGATTCCCTTCCGGCGTTTCCGGGGCATCGAGGGTCTGCCCACCATGGTCGCCGCGTTCACCACGGACGTTCCCTGGCTCGACAACTGGGGGGAGCCCCTGCTCCTCGGTCCCGGCTCCATCCACGTCGCCCACACGCCGCATGAAAAGCTCGCGAAAAAGGAACTCTTCGCCGCCATCGATCTCTATGCTGAAGTCGCTCGCCGGCTGGTGAGCGCGTAGGCTTGAAGTATGGCCGAACCCCAAGCCGTCATCCCGACCGCCGCCGCTCCCGAACTGCGCAACAATCTCGACAAGGCCGCGTCCTCCTATCTGCGATCGGCAAGGCACCAGCCGGTGCAATGGCAGGAGTGGGGCGACGCCGCCTTCGCGCTCGCGCAGCAACTCGACAAGCCGGTGCTCCTCGACGTCGGCGCGGTGTGGTGCCACTGGTGCCACGTCATGGATCGCGAATCGTATGAGGAGCCCGCACTCGCCGCGACCATCAACGAACACTTCGTAGCTGTCAAAGTCGATCGCGACGAGCGCCCCGATGTGGACGCCCGCTATCAGGCCGCGGTGCAGGCCATTGCCGGCCAGGGCGGCTGGCCGCTCACCGCGATCCTCACGCCCGATGGCCGCCCCTTCTTCGCCGGCACCTATTTCCCCCGCGAAGACCGCTACGGACGGCCCGGATTCGAGCGCGTTCTGCTGACCCTGGCCCAGGCGTGGCAGACGCAGCGCAGCGAAGTTCTGGAATCCGCGGCCAGCGTGATCGCCGCCATCGAACACGGCGAAACGTTTTCCGCCCGTGGCGAAGGCTTGTCGCTCACGATGGTCGACAAGCTCGTGCAGAGCGTCGTCGCACAGTTCGATCCACGCAACGGCGGCTTTGGCTCGCAGCCCAAATTCCCGCATCCCTCGGCTATCGATTTGCTGATCGATGTGGCGGCTCGCGCCGGCAACGAGGCCGCCCGGGACGCCGCGACCGTCACCCTGCGCAAAATGGCGCGCGGCGGCGTTTACGATCAGCTCGCCGGGGGGTTCCACCGCTACTCCGTCGACGAGCGGTGGGTGGTCCCGCATTTCGAGAAGATGCTCTACGACAACGCCGGCCTGCTCGCCAACTATGTCCATGCTTTTCAAACCTTCGTCGAGCCCGATTTTGCCGCCGTTGCGCACGACATCATCCGCTGGATGAACGAGGTTCTCAGCGACCAGGCGCGCGGCGGCTTCTATGCTTCGCAGGACGCCGACATCTCGCTCGAAGATGACGGCGATTACTTCACCTGGACGCGCGAGGAGGCCGCGGCTGTGCTCAGCGCCGAGGAACTCGCCGTTGCGGAGCTGTATTACGACATCGGTCCCCTCGGCGACATGCACCACAATCCGAAGAAGAACGTCCTGCACCGCAATTTCACCGTGGAAGAAGTCGCCACACATCTCAGGCGCTCGCAGCCGGAGATCGAGCGCGATCTGGCCGCAGCAAAAACGAAGCTGTGCACCGCGCGCCTTCAGCGCCCCACGCCCTTCATTGACAGGACGATCTACACCGGCTGGAACGCGATGGCCATCTCGGCCTATCTCGCCGCCGCCCGCGTGCTCGATGCCGATGCACCGCGCACCTTCGCCCTGCGCACGCTGGACCGCATCCTCCGCGAGGGGTGGGAACCGTCAACAGGTCTCGCCCACGTCATCGCCTATCCCGACGCCGACACTCCGCCGCGCCGCATCCCCGCGATTCTCGACGACTACGCGCTTCTCATCCACGCCTGCGTCGATGCCTGGGAAACGAGCGGCGAGATGCGCTACTACGAAGCAGCGATGCGACTGGCCGAAAGCATGATCGACCGCTTCTATGACTCCAGAGACGGGGACCAGGAGCAGGGCGGCTTCTTCGACACCGAGAAGAACGCGGGCGACAAACTCGGCGCTCTCGCTGCACGCCGCAAGCCCATGCAGGATTCCCCCACGCCCGCGGGCAACTCCACGGCAGCCGCCGCGCTTCTGCGGCTGGAAGCCCTCAGCGGCCGCATCGATTTTCGCGTGAAAGCCCAGGATACGCTCGCCGCGTTTGCCGGCGTCATCGAACACTACGGCCTCTACGCCGGCAGTTACGGACTCGCCCTCGAGCGGTTGCTGCTCCCGCAGGTTCAGGTTGCCATCGTGGGCGCTCGCCCGGCCGCGCGACCGCTCGCCGCCATCGCCAATGCGCGCTATGCGGTCAACAAAGCCATCCTCGCCCTTGGCGTCGATCAGGTCCGCTCCGGCCGACTGCCCCCTGTGCTCCAGGAAACGCTGCCGCAACTGCCGCAGCTGGCCACTCTCGGTTCGGGCGCTTTGGCCCTGGTTTGCCGCGGAACGTCCTGCCTTCCCCCTGCTGCTTCCACCGAGGACCTCATAACGCAGATCAACGACGCGTTATAGGGCAGCCGCTCGCACCCGAAAGTCCCGTTCCCTGCGTAACGTGGCGATTCGCCGCGCCTGTGCCGTCCCCGGTTGCTTCCTGCTATTCTTCATCAGATAAATCGAAAGCAGCAGGAGAAAAATCATGGCGCGCAGTGTCAACAAAGTCACCCTGGTCGGCAATGTGGGGAAGGACCCCGAAATCAAGGTCGCAGCCAACGGCAATGCCATCGCCACCTTTTCCCTGGCCACCACCGACCGCGCCAAAGATCAAACCGGAACCTGGACCGATCGCACCGAGTGGCACAACCTGGTGGCCTTCCAGCGCACCGCCGAAATCGTTCGCGACTACGTGAAAAAGGGCTCCAAACTCTACATCGAAGGCAAGATTCAGACTCGCTCGTGGGACGACAAGGAGACGCAGCAGAAGCGCTACCGGACCGAGATCCTGGTCAACGACCTCGTGCTGCTCTCCGGCCGCGGGGAAGGAGAGGCGTCCGGCAATTACTCCCGCTCCGGATCCTCTTACGACCAGCGCCAGCCGGCCAATACCGACGACGTCGTTCAGTCGACGGAAATCACCGACGACGACATTCCCTTCTGACCCTCAGGTCGAAACGCGAACCGGGCCTGCGCGCCTACTTCCGCGTCGCTGCCGGCATCAGGCGCGCGGTGGTTTCCGGGGCGACGATCTGATTCAGCATCTCCCGGGCCTCTGCCAGCGTGGTTCCGCGCGGCACAGGGCGAAAGTCCGACCGCGCCTCCCGCTGATCCTTGCTGACCGTCTTGAGCATCAGGATCTTTCCCTCCACGTGAACCTCGACGAGGTCGGTCTTCCAGTGCCCGGCGCTCACCTGCCGCCGATGAATCGCGAAGGTTCCGCCCTGGTCCACGTGGCCCAGCAGTCCATAGCCGAAGTCGACGCGTTCGGCGAGCACGCCGCGCATCTCCACCATGCGCCTGAGCCGCACATTCACCGTTAGCGTGCCGGCCAGCGAATGCACGATGCGCGCTTCGTAGCCCAACGGAACAAAATCCGGATCGGGCCGAAACGCGATGCGCTGCAGGTCTTCGGCGGGCGCGCCTTCGTACTCGAAGAGAAACGCCTGCGGCAGCAGCTTCATAATTCCCGCCAGCCGCTGTTCATCTTCCTGGTGTTCGTGTTCCACGCGGGCGATCTGTCCGGGGCTTTGGATGTACTGGGCGATGCGCGCATCTTCGTGCGCCTGCTGGGTCGCATCCAGGGGGTTGCCATCCTGCTCGAGCACGCGAAAAATGGGCCCCTTGTCGGTCTCCACCTGTTCGCGCACCAGATCCTCGTTCGACGACGTGCACTCGCTGCGGTATTCCCAGTGGCTGTCGTGCTCGCGGTCGTGCAGCTCGTTATAGATCACGTCGCGGACCAGGTCGTGCGCGGACGCCGCCGGCGCCGGCGTCTGCGCCTGCAGGGACGCCGAGGACGCGAGGAAAAACAAAACGGCCGAAATGCGCATCCACTCAGGCATGGGCCCTCCGGTAACGTGGGATCACCGTTCGCCCTCAGCCTGGGGCATCGCTGCCGACAGGCACGTGAATCGCCGCTGAAGATTGCGTGACACGCCGGAAGAGGAACCTGACTTGTTACACTTCCGCCAGAGCGGCGCTGCGCCGCTCATCCGCGTTCGCGTCTTCCCATGCCACTTACCCTCTCGGTCGCCATCATCACGAAAAATGAGGAAGCGAACCTGCTCCGAACCCTGGCCGGCGTTCGTTGGGCCGACGAAATCGTGATCGTTGACAATGGCTCGACGGACCGCACGCCGGAGATCGCCCGCGAATGCGGCGTAAAGTTCTTCGTGGAGGAATGGAAGGGCTTCGGCGCCCAGAAAAATTCCGCCATCGCGAAATGCACTTCGGACTGGGTTCTTTCCCTCGACGCCGATGAGGAAGTGGGCGCCGAGCTGTCCGGAGAGATTCGCATGTTGTTGGGCGGCGAACCTCAACACAACGCATACGTTCTGCCGCGCCGCAATTTCTTTCTCGGCCGGTGGCTTCGCCACGGCGGCTATTATCCTGACCGCAAGCTGCGCCTCTTCCGTCGCGGCGCCGCACAGTTCGAAGAACGAGCCGTTCACGAAACCATTCGCTCCGAGGGCCCCGCGGGGCGCCTCCACGGCGACCTGCTGCACCACGCCTACCCAACTCTCGACGCCTATATCGAGCACATGAATCGGTACAGTGCGCTCGGCGCCGCTCAGGCCATCGCGCGCGGCAGGACCAGCCGTTCGATCGTTGCATTTCTCTGGAACGTCTGGGTCGTTCCTGTGGCCACGTTCAAGTACAACTACTTTCTCCGTCTCGGTTTCCTCGATGGTCGCGAAGGCTTTCTCCAGCATCTCTACCACTCCGCCTACGTCAGCTGGAAATATGCCAAAGCGTGGGAATCCACCCGGGCCCGCGACTGAACCCTTCGCCAATTCCTCTTGCTCGTCGTGTTGCCGCCCACCTATCCTGATTCGTTGCCATCGTGCCGGATCAGCCCGCCCCAACCCGCGACTCTCCTCTCTCCGATCTGACCTCCGCCCGTCATCCGTCGTCCGCAGAGCGCCGCTGGGCCGAGCAGACGCTCGAGCCCGCGCTGGCGAAGTCTCCCGAGCACGCTGTCGGCGCAGGCACCGGCGTCAATCGCGACGCAGCCGGCGCCGCCCGTTTCACCACCATATCCGGCGCTCCCGTGCGCCGCCTGTATACCGGCGCCGATCTCCCGCGAGACTGGCAGGAGAACCTGGACGGATACCTCGGCCTGCCCGGCCGGCCGCCCTACACGCGCGGCCTTCACGCCAGCGGCTATCGGGGCCGCCTGTGGACCATGCGCCAGTTTTCCGGCTTTGCTTCGCCGGAAGAGACCAATCGCCGTTACAAATATCTCCTCGAAGGCGGAGCCAGCGGTCTCTCCGTTGCCTTCGACCTGCCTACGCTCATGGGCTGCGACTCCGACGACCCGAAGAGCGAAGGCGAAGTGGGCAAGTGCGGCGTCGCCATCGACTCTCTCGAAGACATGGAGACCCTTTTCCAGGGCATTCCTCTTGCCTCGACCACCGTCTCCATGACGATCAATTCTCCGGCCGCGGTCCTCTGGGCTATGTACCTGGTCGTCGCCGAGCGCCACGGCGCCAGCTGGCAGCAGGTCTCCGGCACGCTGCAGAACGACATCCTCAAGGAGTACATCGCGCAGAAGGAGTATCTCTATCCCCCCGCGCCCTCCATGCGCCTGGTCGTCGACACCCTGGAGTTCGGCGCCCGCCACACCCCGCGCTTCAATCCCATTTCCATCTCCGGCTACCACATTCGCGAGGCCGGCTCGACCGCGCTGCAGGAACTCGCCTTCACGCTCTACGACGGCATCGAGTACGTCGAATGGGCCCTCCGCCGCGGCCTCGCCATCGACGACTTCGCGCCGCGCCTCAGTTTCTTTTTCAACGCCCACAACGATTTCTTTGAGGAGATCGCGAAGTATCGCGCCGCCCGCAAAATCTGGTATCGCGTCATGACCGAGCGCTTCGGCGCGAAAAATCCGCGCTCGACCTGGATGCGCTTCCACACCCAGACCGCCGGCGTCTCCCTCACGGCGCAGCAGCCGAAAAACAACATCGCCCGCGTTTCTCTCCAGGCCCTGGCTGCGGTCCTCGGCGGCACGCAGTCGCTCCACACCGACGGTTTCGACGAAGCCCTCGCGCTGCCCACCGAAGACGCCGCCCGCATCGCGCTGCGCACCCAGCAGATCATCGCCCACGAATCCGGCGTCGCCGCGATGATCGATCCCCTGGGTGGGTCGTACTACCTGGAGAAACTCACCCTCGACATGGAGCGCGACGCCTTCGCCATCTTCGAGAAGCTCGACGCGATGGGCGGCATGGTGCAGGCCATCGAGGCCAGCTACCCGCAGAAGGAAATCGCCGAGGCCAGCTATGCTTATCAGCGCGCCGTCGAAGCCGGCGAGAAGATCATCGTCGGCGTTAATCAGTACGCCGCCGAGGAGGAGCCGCAGCGCATCCTCTATATCGACGAGAGCGTGCGCGACGCGCAAACCGCGAAGCTGAAAAGTCTGCGCACCCGGCGCTCCGGCGAAGCCGTGCAGCGCGCGCTCGATGCACTGCGCCGCGCCGCCGAACTGGAGCCGTCATCCGCTCCCGGTGCGCTCTCCTCCGCCAACACCATGCCCTTCATCCTCGACTGCGTCCGCGCCTGGGCCACGCTCGGCGAAATCTGCAATGCCCTCCACCAGGTTTACGGGGGATGGGAAGAGGCCTGAGGGTACACCCTGATGACCTCAGCCCCGCAATTGCCTGTCGTTTGCTCCCCCTCCCAAACCGGATAGAATGCATCTGGCGTGAACACCGTCAAAGCGATCTACCCGGGCAGCTTCGATCCGGTGACCAACGGCCACCTCGACCTCATCGCCCGCGCCGCCAAGATCTTCGACCATCTGGTGGTCGCCATCCTGCGCAACTCGCAGAAGAACCCGCTCTTCACCGTCGAGGAGCGCGTCGCCATGCTGTCCGAAGGCACCGCCGAGTTCGGCAACGTCTCGGTCTCCACCTTCGACGGCCTTCTCGTCGACTTCGCCCGCGAGCAGCGCGCCCATGCCGTGGTCCGCGGCATCCGCGCCATCAGCGACTACGAGTACGAATTCCAGATGGCCCTCATGAATCGCCGCCTCTCGCCCGACGTCGAAACCATCTTCCTCATGCCCGATGCGAAGTACTCCTTCGTCAGTTCTCGCCTGGTGAAGGAAGTCTTTCGTCTCGGCGGCTCCGTCGAAGGCCTGGTCCCGAAATTCGTGATCGAGCGCATGAAAGACAAGAGCCGCGGCGTGATTGCCGAGTCGCTCCGCTGATCCTCTCAGGATCTGCGCGACGCCTTCATTTGCTCCAAAGCCCGCAGCGCCTCCGCTCGCGCCTCAGCGTGATCGACAATCGGCCGCGGATATGCCTCGCCCAGCGTCACGCCGGCTGCAGCCAGCAGCAACGGCGGGGCCTCCCAGGGCTTGTGGATCCACCCGGCGGGCAAAGTCCGCAGCTCGGGTACCCACTCCCGCACATACGCGCCCTCGGGATCGAACTTCTCTCCCTGCAGCACCGGATTGAACACGCGAAAATAGGGCGCCGCATCGACACCGCAACCCGCCGTCCACTGCCACCCCATCGTGTTGTTCGCCAGATCCGCATCCACCAGAGTGTCCAGAAACCACGCGGCGCCGTCCTGCCAAGGAATCAACAGATGCTTCACCAGAAACGATGCCACCACCATCCGCACGCGGTTGTGCATCCATCCCGTCGCCCACAACTGACGCATGCCGGCATCGACCAGCGGATATCCAGTTCGCCCCTTCTGCCAGGCCGCCAGCCGCTTCGCATCTCGCCGCCACGGAAAATTCCGAAACTGCGGGTTAAAGGGATCACGGATCGTCTCAGGATGCGCGCACAGCAGGTGATACGAAAACTCCCGCCACGCCAGCTGTCGCAGATAGCCCTCCGCACCCGCGGCAGGCGCCAGCGCATGCCAAATCTGCACCGGACTGATCTCGCCGAAGTGCAGATGGGGTGACAGCCGCGAGGTTCCGTCGTGATCGGGCCGGTCCCGCTCATCGCCGTATGCGTTCAGCGCGCCCCTTTCGAACCGGCGCAACCGGTTCCGCGCTCCCTCTTCGCCCGGCGTCCATGCGGCGCGCATTTTCGCGGCCCAGTCGATCTTCGGCTCGAGCTCCAGGCCGTCGATGCTCTGCGATGCCGGCCATGCTGCCGGAGCAGGGAACTGACTCGCCGCACCCAGGATCTCGCGGACCCTCCCCCGCTCGTTCCAGGCCGCCTTCCAGAACGGCGTGAACACCTGAAACGGCCCGCCTGTCGTCGTCCGTATCGATCCGGGCTCGAACAGCAGACTGCCGTTGAAGGTCTCCGCCGCGATTCCCTGCGCGTGCAGCTTCTCGACGATTTCCGTCTCGCGTTCCAGAAGCGCCGGCTCGTAAATGCGGTTCCAGAACGCGCGTCGCGCATTCGCCTGCGCCGCGACCTGCAGCAAGGTTGCAACGGCGGGCCCGCGCCGCACGATCAGCCGCGACCCCCTGGCTCGCAGCGATTCGTCCAGCCGCGTCAGCGACTGGTGGAGCCACCACCGCGATGCCGCCCCCGGCGCTCCCTCGTGATCTTGATCGGACCACACAAACACCGGTACCACCGGCAGCCCCGTTGCTGCGGCCGCGCGCAGCGCCGGGTTGTCCGCCAGACGCAGGTCCAGGCGGAACCACAGCAGAACACTTTCGCTGCCTTGATTGGCCATCGGCACTCTGCGCGTCTCCGCGCGAAACGCCTATCTTCTCACGATGGCCCGCGTAGAATTACGCCGATTTGCGCTGGGGCGCCGGTTGCGGGATCCCGTGGTGCCCGCACGAGCGTTCCCGATGGCCCGTTCTCCCCGGTCGGAAATTCCCCCACCGCGCTGAATCGCGTGCGCGGAAACGCCTCCGGATAATTTGCGCGGACGAACTCCACCATCTTCTCCCGCACCAGACACGCCAGGTCCCACTGGTCGCTCGAATTGCGCACGCTGAACAGGCACCGAATCTGCATCATGTTCGCCGAGAGGTCCGTCACCTGCAGCACGCAAACGCGTTTGTCCCACATCGGGCTGGACTCGCAGATCCGCCGGAACTCCTGGCGCAGCGGTTCCACCGGCACGCTGTAGTCGACGTACAGATAGGGATAACCCAGCAGCTCCGATGTCCTGCGCGTCCAGTTCTGGAACGAATTCTCGATGAAATAACTCAGCGGCACGATCAGCCGCCGCTGATCCCAGATCGCCACCACCACATAGGTCGTCATGATTTCCTCGATCCGCCCCCACTCCCCTTCGACGATCACTACATCGTCCAGCCGGATCGGCTCGGTCAGCGCGATCTGCATCCCGGCCAGCAAATTCGAGGCGGATGACCGGGCCGCCGTGGCGAGCACCAGGCTGGCCAGCCCCGCCGATGCCAGCAGTCCTGCGCCGTAATGCCAGATCTGCGAATCGCGAAAGACCGACAGAACCAGCCCGGCATCCACCACGACCACCAGCGTGATCACCATGCGCCGCAGCAACTGCACCTGCGTCTTCGCGCGCCGCGCACGCAGATTGTCGGCCACACTCACATCGAAGCGCAGCAGCAGAAAATCCTCGAAGCAGTAGACCAGCGCGACCAGCAGCCAGCCCAGCGCCACAAACCATGCCGCCCCAGCCGTCTTCTGCGCGACGTTGAGCCAGTACCGCGGCAGATCCGCCAGGGGAAGAACAAAGCCGGTCCCGGCCAGCAGCACCAGAAACTGCGCCGGCCGCCGGATGCGCGCCACAATGCGAAGGATCGGCGAAGATCCTGAAGTCTGGCTGCGATGCAACCGTTTCAGCAGCCTGACCAGGATCTTCTTCGCGAACGAGCTCAGTAACACCGCCACCAGCAGAATGCCCAGGCCGATGGCCCAGTGCCGCCAGTGCAGTTGCAGAAGGTGATGGCTCCAGTTCGGCATCATTCAGTCCACCCTCGCGAAATCGTTGTCACGCGGGTCCACAGCGACGTTCCCGGATTTCTCGATCCGTGTCGCCTGCCGAATCCGCCTCACCACTGTGATGCAGTTGCTTCCGCCGCCGCTCGTGATAGCCTTGCCCTTCGCTCAAACGAGGCAACCGATGAATCATCAGCTGCACTTCGACCTCAGCGCGGCCGCGCGCCGCTCCATGCAGGCGCACGGCTTTGAGCCCGACTATCCTCCCGGGGTTGCCGGCCAGCTCGAGCAGCTGCGTGCCCACCCGCCGCAGCCGGCCTCCGCTGCGCGCGACGTGCGCAGCCTGCTGTGGTCCTCCATCGACAACGACACGTCGAAAGACCTCGACCAGATCGAATACGTCCAAACCCTCCCCGACGGCAATGTTCGCATCCTGATCGGCATCGCCGACGTCGACGCCTTCGTCCCCAAAGGCTCGCCCATCGATCAGCATGCCCTGCGCGAAACCACCACCGTCTACACCGGCGTGGACATCTTCTCCATGCTGCCCGAGGAACTTTCCACCGGGTTGACCTCGCTTCTCCAGGACCAGGAGCGTGCCGCCGTCATCGGCGACTTCACCCTTTCCGCGCAGGCGCAGGTCGTCGCCAGCGACCTCTACCTGGCGCGGGTCGTGAACAAAGCCCAGCTCGCCTATCCTTCCGTCGGCGCGTGGCTGGCCGCAAAGGCTCCGGCCCCGCCCAAGGTCGACGCATCGCCGGATCTGCAGCAGCAACTGCGCCTCCAGGACCAGGTCGCGCAGCGTCTCCGCAGCGAGCGCTTCAGCCACGGCGCGCTCAACCTCGAAACCATCGAAACCCACCCCATCCACCTGCGCGACGGCGAAATCGACCTCGAAGCCGAGGTGAAGAATCGCGCGACTCAGCTCATCGAAGACTTCATGATCGCCGCCAACAGCGCGGTCGCCCGGCTTCTCGACGCGAAGGGGTATTCCTCCATCCGTCGCGTGGTCAAAACGCCGAAGCGCTGGGATCGCATCGTCGAGCTGGCTCGCGAGCGCGGAACCCAGCTTCCCGCCGACCCCGACCCCAAACCCCTGCACGACTTCCTTTGCGAGCAGCAGAAGAAGGACCCCGACCACTTCCCCGATCTCTCCCTGGCGGTGATCAAGCTGCTCGGTCCCGGCGAATACATCCTCGAGAAGCCAGGCCAGAAACCGGAAGGCCACTTCGGCCTCGCCGTGCACGATTACACGCACTCCACCGCGCCCAACCGCCGCTATGCCGATCTCGTCATCCAGCGCATCGTCAAAGCCATGATCGGCGGCCGGCCCGCGCCCTATTCCGACGACGAGCTGGCCTCCATCGCCGCGCAGTGCACGCGTATGGAAGATGCCGAGCGCAGGGTCTCGCGCGAAATGCAGAAGCGCATCGCCGCCGTTGCCATGAGCGGTCGCATCGGGCAGAACTTCGACGCCATCGTCACCGGCGTTACCGAGCACGGCTCGTTTGTTCGCACGATCCGGCCTCCGGTCGACGGCATGCTCGTCCGCGGCCAGCAGGGTGTCGACGTGGGCGACCGCCTCCATGTAACACTGGTGCGAACCGATCCAGCGCAGGGATACATCGACTTCGCCCGCGTTTAAGCTGTCTTCAGGCAGGTTCGGCCCGGTTTATCTGGTTCTTCTCGTCCCGCCCCCGCATCGAATCTCCTGGCACCGCCCGGCACTATGCGCTCCACGCTCGCCAGCTTTCTCGACGACTTCCGCCGCTTCGGCGAAGCGCCTGCCATCGCTGTCCATCGCGGCAACCGCAAGCTGGTTTCTTCCTGGAATCAGCTGGCCGATCTCTCCGATCGCTTCGCCGCCGAGCTGATGCGCCGCGAGATCCCGCTGGGAGAACGCGTGGTGCTCTGGGGCTCCAACGGTCTCGAATGGATGGCCGCCTTCTTCGGCTGCATCCAGCGCGGCGTCATCGCTGTTCCCCTCGACCCCGCCGGTGCGCTCGACTTCGCGCAGCGCGTCATCGACAACACCCAACCGCGGCTCATCGTCGGCGACGCCGCCCTGCTGCATGAACTGCCCACCGATCTGCCGAAGCTCCCCTTCGAGGACCTCGCCTCCGCGCTGCCCCGGCAGCTTCCACCCGATCTGCGCAACCCCGCGGTCACCCTCGACACGGCTTTTCAGATCCTCTTCACCTCCGGCACCACCGCCGAGCCCAAAGGCATCGTCCACACCCACCGCAATGTCCTGTCGAGCCTCGATCCCGTCGAGCGCGAGATGAAGAAATACCTGAAGTACGAGCGCATCTTCCACCCGCTCCACTTCCTGCACACCCTGCCGCTCAGCCACGTCTTCGGCCAGTTCATGGGTCTCTGGATCCCGCCCCTCCTCGGCGCCGTCATTCACTTCGAGAACCGCCTGCAGGCGCAGCGCCTCATCGAAATGATCCGCGGCGAAAGAATCGCCGTCGTCTGCTCGGTGCCGCGCATACTCGACCTGCTGCGTTCCCACCTGCTCGCCACCGATCCGCCGCTGGCCGATGCCATCCAGCGCATGGCCGGCAGGAAGCTTCTCGGCCGCTGGTGGCGCTTCCGCAAAATTCATCGCACCTTCGGTTACAGATTCTGGGCCTTCGTCTGCGGTGGCGCTGCGCTCTCCCCGGAGCTCGAACACTTCTGGACCACGCTCGCCTTCCTCGTCGTCCAGGGCTATGGCATGACCGAAACCTCCGCGCTCATCTCGCTCAACCATCCCTTCCACACCGGAGAAGGCACCATCGGCAGGATTCTCCCGGGCCGCGACGTGCGCATCACCGACGACGGCGAAATTCTCGTCCGCGGCGACATGGTTTCGCGCGCCACCTGGCAGCACGGCGCGCTGCAGCAGAACGAATCGGAGTGGCTGGCCACCGGGGATCTCGCGCAGCGCGACGACCAGGGGCAGCTCCACTTCGTCGGCCGAAAGAGCCAGGTCATCGTCACCCCTTCCGGCCTCAATGTTCACCCCGAAGACGTCGAAGCCGCGCTCAACGCGCAGCCCGGCGTCCAGGCATCGGCCGTCGTTCCCCTGCTCACTGCCGCCGGAACCGAGCCTGTCGCCGTGCTGTTATTCCATGGCTCGGAGGAACAGGCGCACGAGGCCATCGTCGCGGCCAACCGCCAGCTCGCCGACTACCAGCAGGTGCATCAGTGGCGCCTCTGGCCCGAGCTCGACCTGCCCCGCACCTCGACGGGCAAAGTCCGCCGCCCCAAAGTGGCCGAGTGGGTGAACGCGCAGCAGGCCGGGAGCAACGGCCACGGCGCTGGCGATCCGCTCCTCGCGCTCATCCTCTCCATCAGCCACGCCAATCCGGGCAACGCCGGCGACGACGCCCGGCTCTCCGAAGACCTCGGCCTCGACAGCCTCGGCCGTGTGCAGCTCCAGTCCGAGCTCGAGCAGCGTCTCGGTCTTGCTCTTGACGACACCACCCTCGAACGCCTCATCACGCTGGGCGATCTGCGCCGGGAGATCGGCGTGCATCCTGAGACAGCGTCCGACGGCGCAGGCGCCGAGCCTGCCGCTGACGGCTCGGCCGGTGTTGCAGTCGCCTCATCCGGAACGCCGGCGCACGGCGTCCCTCACGCGCAGGATGAACCCCGCCGCGCGGGGGAAGAAGACATCTATCCTCGCTGGCCCTGGTGGTGGCCCTTCCGGCTTCTTCGCTCCGCCTACATCGAGCTCGTCTCGCAGTTCTTCGTCTGGTTCCTCGGCCATCCGCGCGTCGAGCGGCCGCCGAACCTCAATCCAGGCCGCCCCGTCCTGCTCATCGCCAACCACGTCACGGCGTACGACGCCGCGCTGGTGATGTATGGCCTGCCCGGCCCCATGCGCCGCCGCGTCGCTGTCGCCATGGCCGGCAACATGCTCCGCGACTTTCGCCACATGCGCAACGTCGGTCCCCAGGGCCGCGCCATCACGCCGTTCCTCGACATCCTTGGGCCGCCCGCCTGGCTGCTCATCACCGCGCTCTACAACGTCTTTCCCCTGCCGCGCAGCGCGGGCTTCCGCCGCTCCTTCCAGCACGCCGGCGAAGCCCTGGACCGCGGTTACAACGTCATGGTTTTCCCTGAAGGCTTCCGCACCGAAAGCGGCCTGCAGCCCTTCCGCCCCGGCATCGGTCTGCTGGTGCGCGAGTCCAACGCGCCGGTGGTTCCCGTCGGCCTTGCCGGCCTCAGCGAACTCAAGCAGCAGCGCAAAGGCTGGTTCCGCTCCGGCAGGCTCACGGTGCGCGTCGGCGAGCCGATCGAGTTCGCCCCGGACGACACCCCCGAGCAGATCACCGCGCGCCTCTACGAGGCGGTCAAAGCGCTGCTCGAACCGCCTGCCTGAGCACAGGCATACCTGGTCGGTCGCCATGACGGCCCGCCCGGTGTCTCGTTTTCTGCGATTCGACTTAGTAGCGCCCGCGTCCCCGACCGCCGCTCGCGCCTTTCTGCGCCTGGTAGCAGTCGCGGCAGTACACCGGCCGATCGCCGCGCGGCTCAAACGGCACCGTCGTCTGCTGGCCGCAACCGGAGCAGATCACCGCTGTCCCCCTTGGTTCAGCCCGCTGATATCCGCCGCCGCCCCCGCCCATCTGGCTCTTCTTCGCCTGACGACAGTTCTTGCAGCGTTTCGGCGCGGAGTACCCCCGTTCCTGGAAAAACGCCTGATCTTCGCTTGTAAAGGTAAACTCCTGCCCACAGTCGCTGCAGATAAGTTGCAGATCGCCAGCCATTCGGTCCTCGTTTCCACCGCTACTACGCCATGATTACCTGGTTTCCGCCCTCGCGTAAACCGGCAACACAATCCACAATAGACGCGCCGGGCCCATCTTCGATGCATTTTCGTGTGGCTATCTTCCGGTTTCGGCCCGCCCGCCGAAAACGGTATGATTTCCTTCCGGAGTGAATCTCTTCTTATGGCCTTTCCTTTCAGGGGCGTAGACTTCATCGGCTTCGACAACCTCCTCAGCGACGACGAGCGCCTCGCGCGCGACACGGCCCGCCAGTTTATCGAAGACAACCTCATCCCCATCATCGAGCAATGCAATCGCGAGGGACGTTTCCCCAAAGAACTCGTTCCCCAGATGGGACAGCTTGGCTTCTTTGGCGCCAACCTGCAGGGCTACGGCTGCGCTGGCATGTCCAATGTCGAATACGGCCTCGTCATGCAGGAATTCGAGCGTGGCGACTCCGGCGTGCGCAGCTTTGTCAGCGTCCAGTCCGCCCTCGTCATGTATCCCATCTACACCTTCGGCTCCGACGACCAGAAAAACTTCTGGCTGCCCAGGATGGCCACGGGCGAGAAGCTCGGCTGCTTCGGTCTCACCGAGCCTGACTACGGTTCGAATCCGGGAGGCATGCGCACGCGTGCCGATCGCAGCGGCGACGAGTACGTCCTCAATGGCGAAAAAATGTGGATCACCTCCGGCACCATCGCCGATGTCGCCATCGTCTGGGCCAAAACTTACGGCGACTCCGGCCAGGAAGAAGGCCGCGTGCGTGGCTTCCTGGTGGAGTGCGACCGCCCCGGGTTCAAGGCCTACGACGTCCACGGCAAGTGGTCCCTCCGCGCTTCGGTCACTTCCGGCGTCTCCATGCAGGATGTGCGCGTTCCCGCCACGAACGTTTTACCGGAATCCGATGGCCTCAGGTCGCCGCTCATGTGCCTCAACCAGGCCCGCTACGGCATCGCGTGGGGCGGCATCGGCGCGGCCATGTCCTGCTACGACACCGCGCGCCAGTATTCCCTCGTCCGGAAGCAATTCCGCGACCAGCCCATCGCCAGCCACCAGCTCGTCCAGGAAAAGCTGGCCTGGATGATCAGCGAAATTACCAAGGGCCAGCTGCTCGTCCTGCAGGTCGGCCGCCTCAAGGACCAGGGCAAGGTCGGCCACGAACACATCTCCATGGCCAAACGCAACAACATCTGGATGGCGCTGGAGTGCGCGCGCCTGGCCCGCGACATCCTCGGCGCGAATGGGATTACGGATGACTTCCCCATCATGCGCCACATGATGAACCTCGAATCGGTCAAGACCTACGAGGGCACGCACGACATCCACACCCTTATCCTGGGCCAGAGCGTCACCGGGATCGCAGCCTATTGAAGGGACGAAACCCGGCGCCCCGCCCGGCGCGTTTTTCTCTGTATCCCGGCGCTTCTCTGTGGTGAACTCTTTCCAGGGACCCCTCACCGCGGGCTCCCCGGGCCACCGCAACCCATCCCCCGGGTTCGCGTCTAACCGAGGAGGCGCCCTGATACGAAGCGGGCGATCTTCGCATGCATTTTCCCAAGCTTCAGCGGCTTCCCGAACTCGATGCCCTGCGCGGCCTTTTCCTCGTCTGGATGACGCTGACCCACCTCCCCACGCGCTTCAGCGATTTCGTCAACCAGCCCATCGGCTACCTCTCCTCCGCCGAAGGATTCGTCTTTCTCTCCGCGCTGCTCATCGGCCGTCTCTACATTCGCAAGTCCATGGAAGATCCCGCCGGCGTGCGCGCGCATATGTGGCGCCGCTCCTTCAGGCTCTATGCCTACCACCTCTTCCTGCTGGCCTTTGCCTTCACCATCGCCGCCGGATGGGCCGAGCACTATCACCGCGCCGCCATCACCAATCTGCTCAACTTCTATCTCCACCATCCCGGCGTCGCCATCGCCGGTTCCATCTTCCTCATTTATTGCCCACCCCTGCTCGACATCCTGCCGATGTACGTGCTCTTCCTCTTCCTCACGCCGCTGTTTCTGTCGGCGGCCGTACGCTGGGGCTGGAAGATCGTTCTCAGCCTGAGCGCGCTCATCTGGCTCCTCGCCCAGTTCGGCCTGCGCGACCTCGTCCACGGCTGGGTCGTCCACATCACGCACCTGCAGATTCCCCTGCAGGAAACCGGCGCCTTCAACCTCTTCGCCTGGCAGATGGTCTGGATCGCGGGCCTCTGGCTGGGCGCCCGCTCCGCCCAGCATGACGTCCCTCTGCGCTATGTTCCCCGCTGGGGCATCGCCCTCAGCGTCGCCGTCTGCGTCTTCTTCGTCGGTGTGCGGCACAGCTGGCTTGGGCCCCATCTCACCGAGCCATCCCTCGGCCTGCTCCTCGATAAATGGCAGGTCGGCGCGCTCCGCGTGGTCAACATTGCGGCTTTCCTCGTGGTCTTCTACTGGCTGCGCAAATACGTCCGCGTCGTGGTGGCGCGCGAACCCTTCCTCACTCTGGGCAAGGCCTCGCTCCAGGTTTTCTGCGCGCATCTGCTCTTCGTCTTCGGCGGCCTGGCGATGCTGGTCGGCGAAATGGAGCAGCTTACCGGCATCACCGCCATCGCGCTGCTGGCCGTCACCTTCATCTCGCTGTTTCTGGTTGCCGCCAACGAAACCCGCAAGAAGCGCCGCGAACGAGAAGCAAAAAAGCCGCCCGCACCCGACGTCCCGGCTCCGCCCCCGGTCGCTCCCGCCGCCAATGCGCAGCGCGTCACCGCTGTCGCCCTCGAAGAGCGCCCGCTGTAAGCGTCCTACACCGCGACCGTGAAGCTCTCTTCGGTCCGCGTCACCGCGCGGTACAGCGTGTCGCGCTCCACCGGAACCCGCCCCGCCGCCGTGATCAGCCGCATCAGTTCCTGCCGCCGCATGCCCTGCGGCGTCGTCGCGCCCGCGTCGTGGTAAATCTTCTCCTCGATCACCGTGCCGTCGATGTCATCGGCGCCAAAGCGCAGCGCGATCTGCGCAATCTTCGCCGTCATCATCTGCCAGTACGCCTTGATGTGCGGAAAATTGTCCAGCAGCAGCCGCCCTGCGGCAATCTGCCGAATATCCGTCATCCCCGTCGTCCGCGGCAGATGCCCGAGGGGCGTGTTGTCCGGATGAAACGCCAGCGGGATGAACGTCTGGAACCCGCCCGTTTCATCCTGCAGCGCCCGCAGCCGCAGCAGATGATCGACGCGGTCTTCATCGTTCTCAATGTGCCCGTAGAGCATCGTCGCGTTCGACTTCAGCCCCAGCTGGTGCGCCGCCCTGGCCGTCTCCAGCCACTCGTCGCCGTCGATCTTGTGATCGCAGATGATGTGCCGTACGCGATCCGCGAAGATCTCCGCGCCGCCGCCGGGCAGGGAATCGACGCCCGCTTCCTTCAGCCGCTCCAGCGTCTCCGGAATCGTCAGCTTCGCGCGCTTCGCCAGGAAAGCAACCTCCACCATCGTGAAGGCTTTGATGTGCACCCGCGGAAATCGCTCCTTCAGCCCGCTCACCAGATCGAGAAAATACTCGAACGGCAGGTCCGGATGCAGCCCGCCCACGATGTGAAACTCCGTCACCGCTTCGCTGTACCCCGACGCGGCCGTCTCCCACGCCTGCTCCAGCGCCATCGTGTACGCGCCCTCGGCGCTCTTGTGCCGCCCGAACGCGCACAGACGGCACGCCGCCACGCACACATTCGTCGGATTGATGTGCCGGTTGACGTTGAAGTACGTCACGTCGCCGTGCATCCGCTCGCGCACGCTGTTCGCCAGCCAGCCCACCGCCAGAATGTCGGGCGAGCGATACAGCGCCAGACCTTCGTCGTAGCTGAGCCGCTCGCCTGCAGCCACCTTCGCGGCAATCGGAACCAGGTGCGGATCGTCCGTAATGAACGGGTGCGGAGTCATTCTCTCTTCCATAATAATTCACGTGGTACCGGGCTCGCGCTGCGTCCAGGAGCCGCGGGAGCGGGTGATACCATGCCTCCAGGCCTTCTCAAGATCGCAACGCATTTCCGGACACTCTGATTGCGGCATCCAGGTCCATCCCTCATCCTCGCCCTGCTGTGCTCTCTGCCGCTTTCTCTCGGCGCGCAGCAACCCAAACAACCCGTATTTCCGCCCGTCACCTCGTTCAGCCTCGACAAGCAGAAAGTTTCGCTGCCCGGCGGCCTTGAAGGCCAGATCGACCTGCTCCTGCTTTCCTTCAAGGAAGAGCAACAAGCCGACGTCAGTTCCTGGCTGCCCGCCGCGCAGGCGCTCCAGCACCTCAATTTCCAGTTTCGCTACTACCAGATCCCCGTCGCGGACAAGGAGAACTTCATCTTCCGCTGGTGGGAGAGCTCGTCGATGCGCAGCGATCAGAGCGACCCGGAAACCTGGCACTGGATCGTCCCTATCTGGGTCGATCGCAGGCAGTTCTTCCAGGCCCTCGACATTCCCAACGACAAACAGATCGTCCTCGTGCTGGTCGATCGCCAGGGCCACGTCCTCTGGCGCACCACCGGGCCCATGACCGCCGACAAACGCGCCGCCCTGATGAACGCCGCCGGCCAGCACTAGCCTTTCCCGGCTACCGGCTACCGGCTACCGGCTACCGCGTCTTCTTCCTCTTTGTCGTTCCCGCCGCCAGCTTCTCTTTCGTCTTCTTCGGCAGCTTCTCGTAGACGATTCCCCGCGCCGCCCGCAACAGCTCCTTCAGCGTGCTCGCAGGCAAAGTGTTCCATCGCTCCACCGCCACCCAGTGCGCCCGCGCCAGGTACGGAGCAGGAAAGAGCCCCTCTCGCTCCACCAGCTCCGCGAACCGCTCTGCCCCTGCCGCAAACGACAGCACCGCGCCATGATCCGGCTCAAGGCTCACCAGCGCGAACATCTTCCCGCCGATCTTCTTGTCGCCCACCCAATAGACCAGGTTGTCGCCCCACTGCATCGTCTCGCAGACACCGGGCAGAGACAGCAGAAACTCCCGCAGGCTCTCCGCATCCATGCCGCTACTCTACGCCGGCGCCCGCCGCCCGGAATTCCGAGCCCTGAGCTCCGAGCCCTTGGCTCTGTGCCCTGTTACGACGCTTCCGCCAGGTACACCCCGAACCACTGCCTTGCGTCGGTCCACTCTTTCCGGACCGTGAATGACGCCCGTCCCAGCAGCTCGGCCGCGCTCTGCGGCGAGAATTTGTAACTGTTCTCGGTGTGAATACTCTCGCCCCTCCGGAAGTTCACCGTCAGCTCCAACGCCGGAATCGCAGCCTCCTGCGCCACCAGGCTCTCCAGGTGCATCTCGATCCGCGACTCGCGATCGTTCCACACCGCCCGGTGCCGGAACAGTCCCGGGCGAATCTCCGCTCCCAGCTCCCGCCTGATCCGCACCAGCATGTTGCGATTGAACTCCGCCGTTACCCCGGCCGCATCGTTGTACGCGCGCAGCAGCGTCGCGCGATCCTTCACGTGATCGACGCCCAGCAGCAGCAGATCCCCCGCCGCCAGCTGCCCGCGCAGCCGGCGCAGCAGCGCCGCCGCCTCGGCCGGCTCGAAGTTGCCGATGCTCGACCCGATGTACAGCACCAGCCGCCGCTCCGCGGCCTGGGGCATCTCCGCGAGATCCCGCGTGTAGTCCGACACGATCGGCATGCATGAGACGCGCGGCATCTCCCGGCCGATCCTGCGCTCCGCCTCCTCCAGAGCCGTCGCCGAAATGTCGACCGGGTGATAATCCACGCGCCCCTGGCGCCGTACCGCCGCCGCCAGCAGCAGCCCGGTCTTGGTCGCGGTTCCCGCTCCCAGCTCGATCATCGACAACGGCTGCGTCCCCGCAGCGGCCAGGATCGCATCGGCATGCTCGGCGAAGATCGCGCGTTCCGTGCGCGTCAGGTAATACTCCGGCAGCTCCGTGATCGCCTCGAACAGTTCCGAACCGCGCTGGTCGTAGAACAGCCACGGCGACAGTTTCTTCGGCAGTGCCGTGAGCCCGCGATAGACCTCCGCGCCCAGCGGCGTCGACGCTGCCTCCGGCAGACAGGGAAGGGACGAGAGAGCGTGCATGAAGAGATTCGCCTCCGCGATCAGTGCTCGGCCAGACGAACGCCGGAGAACTGCCAGCGCGTCGCGGGCGCGAAAAAGTTACGATAGCTGGCGCGAATGTGAGAAGCCGGAGTGGCCACCGAACCGCCGCGCAGCACCATCTGGTTGCACATGAACTTGCCGTTGTACTCGCCCAGCGCGCCTGGGAGCGGTTGATAGCCCGGATAAGGAAGATAAGCGCTCAGCGTCCACTCCCACACATCGCCGTACAGCTGCCCCACGGCAGCCTGCTGTCCTATAGATGCGCCTTCCTCTGCCCGAGGGTGGAGTCGGTTGGCCTCCAGCAAATTTCCTTGCAGCGGAGCTGCGACCGCCGCGTTCTCCCACTCCGTTTCCGTCGGCAGCGATTTGCCTGCCCATCGCGCCAGCGCATCCGCCTCGAAATAGCTGATGTGGCAGACCGGCGTCGCCCGCAGATCCGCCAGCGGAAGGAAACCGCGCAGGGTGAAAACCTCCCACCCCGCTACGCCGCGCCGCCAGTACAGCGGAGCTTCCCAGCCCTCCGCGCGCACCGTGTTCCATCCCTCGGAGAGCCACAGCTCCGGGCGCCCGTACCCGTTGTCCTCCATGAACGCGAGGTACTCGCCGCAACTCACCGGCCGCGAAGCCAGCCGGTACGGCTCCAGATATACCTTGTGCCGCGGGGTTTCGTTGTCGAAGCAGAAGTCGAGGGCCGTCCCGTTCGGCGCAGCCGGCCGATGCCCGACCTCCGCCACGCCGCCCGCGAACTCCACCCACTGCACCGGAGCGGCCTCGCCCGCGCTTCGAATCGCCCCCGTGCCCGGCGCATACGCCGGGTGCAGCGGATTGCTCCAGAAGGCATGCTTGATATCGGTGATCAGCAGCTCCTGGTGCTGCTGCTCGTGGTTCAGCCCCAGCACGATGCGCTCCCGCGCCGCTTCCGGCACATCGCCCGCGGCGAAATCCTCCACGCCCTGGTCGACGTGGTGCCGGTAGGCCAGGATCTCCTCGGCCGCCGGCCGCGAAAACGATGACCGCAGCTTTTTCTCCGGTTGCTCCGACACGGCGTTGTAGTAGCTGTTGAACAGCCAGATGAAATCCTTGTGAAAGGGCCTGTAACCCGGCACGAATTCGCGCAGGACAAACGTCTCGAAGAACCAGGTCGTGTGCGCCAGATGCCACTTGGCCGGGCTCGCGTCTGCGCACGACTGCACCATCATGTCTTCCGGAGTCAGCGGCGCGCAGAGCGCAAGGCTCTGGCTCCGCACGCGACAAAATTCCTCGGCGAGTTTTGTTGCGGCGAGTACGCTCATTCGAACTGTCCTTGGTGGAACCTACCCAGCAGAGAGGAATCGCATCGGGGCCGGGGATGCCCGTCAGACTACCACCTTCAAAACTCTGGGATGCTCCAGATTCCGGCATGGCTTCACTTTTTGCCCGAACCGGGGCCTCCCGCCCCCGCCGGTCACCCGCCCGCCGCGTTGATGGAAAAGCACCTTCAGCCGCATCGGTCCCGGCTCCGCACATCCCGCCTGACCCGCCGGATCACGCGTCTTTCCGGCCAAACCCGCGTCTATTCGGGCATAATCAGAGCGTCTCCACGCCGTCCTGAAGGTTTGGATTATGAAAATGTTCCGCTCCCGCCCCGCCGGTTTCACCCTGTGCATTCTCCTCGCCGCTGCCTGCGCTGCGCCCGTTGCCCTCGCGCAGGATGAGCCTCCTCAGCAGCAGGGTCCGCGCGGGGGCGGCGGCATGGGCCGCGGCGGCATGTTCATGATGGGCGCCAACAGCGTCCACGGCAAAGTCACCGCCATCTCCGGCACCGACATCACCATCCAGGACGAGCAGGGCCAGACCTATAAGGTTGAAACCGGCCCCAACACCCGCATCCGCAAGGATCGCGAAGAGGTGAAGATCGCCGACATTCATGTGGGTGACACCATCGTCGCCATGGGCAACCTCGACGATCAGGCGAAGACCGTCGGCGCCATGTTCGTCATGGTTCCCACCCCTGAACAGGTCGCGCAGATGGAGAAGATGCGCGCCACCTTCGGCAAAACCTGGACCGCCGGCAAAATCACGGCGATTAAGGACCTGACTGTCACCATCGAGCGTCCCGACAAAGTCACGCAGACCGTCACCGTGGACGAAAACACCACGTTCCACCAGGGCGCCCGCGGCCAGGCCACCGACATCACCTTCCCCGACATCAAGGTCGGCGAGATGCTCCGTGCCGACGGATCGCTGCAGGGGAACAACTTCGTCGCGACCAACGTAGTTGTCATGCAGCCCCGCCAGCCCGGCGAGCGGCGCTTCGGCAACGGTGGCCCTCCCGGATCGCGCATGCGGCAGCAGCAGGATGGAACCCCCGACTCGTCTGCGCCCCCTCCGCAGCCGAACGGCACCCCGAACTGACCCCATGACCCCGTCCCGTCGCATCCCCGCTCTTTTTGTCTCTCTGGTTCTGACTGGATCGGTTGCCTTTTCGCAAACGCCGGAGCCGGCTCCGCCCGCCCCGCAGTCGGCCGCTCCCGCTTCGGCCGCTCCTGACGCGCAGCCGCCGTCTACCCCCGCGGCGATCCCGGCGCAGACGGCACCCGCGCAGGCCGGCGGCACCATCCACGGCACCGTCAAAGACGGCAACATCCCCCTTCCCGGCGTCAGCGTGACCGCGAGCAATTCGCTGACCGGCAAAAAATACTCCACCACCACCGACATCACCGGCAGCTACACGCTGGTCATTCCCCAAAACGGGCGTTACGTTCTGCGCACCGACCTCGCCGCCTTCGCGCCGGTCACCAAAGAAGCGCTCATCAGCGCCGCCTCGCACGATCAGACCGTCGACTTCGCCATCCTGCTCGCCTCCCGCGCCGCCCAGCAGGAGCAGCAGACGAATCTTGCCGGCGCCGCGCGCCAGTTCCTCGGCAGCGGAGGCGCGCAGAGCCTGAATCTCCTCGGCGCCGCCTCCGATCTCATCCAGGCCGGCGGCGGCAATGAAGAAGCCGGTGCAGCGCTGCCTTCGATGGCCTCCAACTCCGACTTTTCCTCGGGCGAATCGGTCGCCGTCACCGGCCAGATGGGCACAACGAATCCCTTCGCCGGCGTCGATTTCAGCCAGATGCGCGAAGACGCCGAGATGAATCAGTCCCTCAACGGCAGCGGTCCGGGCGGCCAGGGCGGGGGTCCCGGAGGAGGAGGTGGCCGTGGCGGATTTGGCGGCGGCGGTGGATTCGGTGGCGGGGGCGGCGGTTTCCGCGGCGGCGGCGGCGGTGGTGGCATGCGCGGAAACTTCCGCAACTTCAAACCCAACCAGCCCCACGGCGCTCTCTTCTGGACCGGCGGCAACGGCGCCCTCAACGCCGAGGACTTCGCCCTCCGCGGCCAGACGTTTCAGAATCCCGCGTACTCCTCGAACCGTTTCGGCCTCACGTTCCTTTCCGCGCCCTACATCCCGAAAATTCTCACGAACGACAAGAATGACTTCGTCTTCCTCACCCTCTCCGGGACCCGCTCGTCGTCGCCCTTCGATCAGTACGGCACTGTGCCCACCTCCGCCGAGCGCGGCGGCGATTTCAGCCAGCTGACCACCCCGACTGGCAATGCCATCACCATCTACGATCCGGCCAGTTCCGGCTGCACCGCCAGCGGCAACACTCCCGGAACGCCCTTCATCGGCAACGTCATTCCCCCCCAGTGCATCGTCTCCCCGGCCAGCGCGCTGCTCGGCTACGTTCCACTGCCCACCCTGGGCGGCCAGACGGAAAACTTCCAGCGCATCACGTCGGAACAGAGCAATACTACCCAGCTTGGCGTGCGCTGGATGCACACCTTTGGCAGCAGTGCCTCCGGCATGAACGGCATCATGCGCCTCGCCCGCCAGTTCCTCGGCCAGGGCAATGCCGGCCTCACCCAGAGCATGCACTTCAACTTCAACTACAGCCACAACGCTTCGGACAATCTGGACATCTTCCCCGAACTCGGCGGCAAGACCCAGACCCACCAATATTCGTTGCAGGCCGGCTACTCCATCGGCAAGGGCCGGCTCACCGACAACTTCAACGTCGCCTGGAACAACACCCACTCCGCGATCAGCAACTACTTCTCCAACATCAGCAACATCTCCTCGCAGATCGGCATCGACGGCCTGCCCGATTCTCCGCAGCTATGGGGCCTGCCCAGCGTCACCCTCAACCAGTTCACCGGCCTCAGCGAACAGCAGCCGCACTTCTCGACATCCGAGACCGTCGGCCTCACCGACATGCTCATCTGGAACCACGGCAAGCACAATGTCCGCTTCGGCGGCGACTTCCGCCGTGTCTACAACGACATGATCGGCGACACCAATTCGACCGGCAATTACGTCTTCACCGGCTACTTCACGCAGGCCCCCGGCTCAACCGCCAGCACCAACCCCAGCGGCTTTGCCAGCAGTGGATCGTCCCTTGCCGATCTGCTCCTCGGCCTGCCCCAGGAAACCACCCTGCAGGCCGCCTACCAGGAAACGCACCTGCGCGAAAACGAAATCGATGGCTACGCCCAGGACGACTGGCGCGGCTTCAAGAACGCGACCTTCCTCTTCGGTCTCCGCTACGATTACTACTCCCCCTACTCGGAAGAGAACGACCGCCTCGCCACCCTTGATCCCGGCGACAACTTCACCCAGGTCGGCATCGTCACGCCCAATGGTGTGGGGCCTTTCAACGGCAAATATCCTCACGACCTGGTGTACCCGGAGAAGAACAACTTCTCCCCCCGCCTCGGCTTTGCCGTCCATCCCTTCACCGATACGGTGATTCGCGGCGGCTACGGCATCAACTACACCGTCGGCCAGTACGTGAAGTTCGTTCAGAATTTCGCCTTCCAGCCGCCTTACGCCAACGTCCAGACCAATCTCGCCACCAGCGGCGCTGACATCACGCTCGCCAACGGTTTCCCCGTCCCCGAAAGCGACCAGATCGGCAACTACGCCGTCAACAAAAACTACCGCCTGCCTTACGTCCAGGTGTGGAACCTCAATCTCCAGCGCACGCTGCCCTGGAGCATCCTCCTCAACATCGGCTACAACGGCTCCAAAGGCTCGCGCCTCGACATCATCGACGCTCCCGGCGTCTTCGTCACCACCGCGAACGGCGTCCAGACCACCACGCTCCCCACCGCGGTCCACAATCCGGCGCAGACGGTCCCCTACGACTATGAGGACTCCCTCGCCTTCTCGAACTACAACGCCCTCACCTTCAGCGCTCGCAAACGCCTCAGTGCCGGCATCGGTCTGGGCGCAACGTGGACCTATGCGCACTCCATCGACGATGCCTCCACCGTCGGCGGCAACGGCGGCACCACCTCCGGCGGCATCGTGCAGAACTGGCAGGACATTCCCGCCGAAGAATCCAACTCCAGTTTCGACGTCCGCCACAAGGTCAGCGGCAATTACCTCTACGAGCTTCCCTTCGGGCCCGACCGGCACCTGCTCACCACCGGCTGGTTCGGCCACACCCTGGCCAACATGAGTTTCTCCGGCGACTTCGGCTTTACCACCGGCAATCCCCTCACCCCGCGCTACGAGGCCAGCGTCGAAGACGTCTCCCGCGGCACCACGAATACTCTCCGTCCCGATCGCGTGCCCGGCGCCTCTTTGACCGCCGGCGGCGGCACCCTGCGCGACTGGTTCAACAAAGCGGCCTTCACCGCGCCCGCCAACGTCTACGGCACCGCTTCGCGCTTCAGCATCCCCGGGCCCTCCTCGTGGAGCTTCGACATGTCCGCCTCCAAGAGCATCCGCTTCGGCGATATGAAGACGATGGAACTGCGCGCGACGGCGGAAAATGTTCTGAACACCGTTCAGTATTCCGGCGTCGACTCCACTCTTGGCTCGGCTACCTACGGCCAGGTCACCTCTACGGGAGCGATGCGCAGCTTCAGCTTCCTGGGCCGCTACAGGTTCTAGAGGATCGCCCATGAAACAGCGTCTCTTCGCATTCGCCGCCATCACCGCCGCCCTGGCGCTCACGCTCGCCGCGCTCGCGCAGGATCAGGCGCCCTCTCAGGATCAGCAGCAGACCCAGCGGCAAGGCTCGACCTTCACCCTCAAAGTTAACTCCGACCTCGTCCTCACCAACGTCGTTGTCCGCGACAAAAAGACCGGCCAGCTGGTGAAGGGCCTCACCGAAAAAGATTTCACCATCACCGAGGACGGCAAGCCGCAGCACATCATCAGCTTCGATTTTGAAAACGTCGACGAAGCCGCCGTCCTCAATGAAGCCACCATCAACGCTGCTTCGCCCAACGGCATCTTCGGCGCCAAAAACGGCACTGCCACCACCGAGGAGCTGCGCAACCACCGTCTCATCGTCATGTTCTTCGATCTCACCTCGATGCAGCCCGACGATATCGATCGCGCTCAGGACGCCGCCCGCAACTACATCAACAGGCAAATGAAGCCGGCGGACCTGGTCGCCCTCGTCTCCCTCGACAACTCGCTTTCCCTCGACCAGGACTTCACCTCCAACAGGGATCTCCTCCTCCACGCCGTGAACAGCTACAACGGCACCGAGAGCCAGGGCTTTGCGCCCGGCGCCACCAGCACCACCAACCAGGTGGAAGACGCCAGCGCCTTCACTCCCGACGAATCCGAATACAACGACCTCAACACCGACCGCGAGCTCTTTGCCATCGAAGAAATCTCCCGCTCCCTCGCTTATCTCAACGAGAAGAAATCCCTCCTCTACTTCTCCGGCGGCATCCAGCGCGACGGCATCGAGAACCAAGCCTCATTGAACGCGGCCATCAACGCCTCCGTCCGCGCCAACGTCTCCATCTACTCCGTCGACGCGCGCGGCCTTCAGGCCATCTCGCCGCTCGGCGACGCCACCACCGGCAACCTGCGCGGCGCCAACTCCTTCAACGGCGCGGCGCTGCAGAATAACCTCGACTCCAACTTCAACACCCAGGAGGTCATGTCCACGCTGTCGTCCGACACCGGCGGCAAGGCCTTCTTCGACTCCAACGACTTCTCGCCGGCCTTTACCCGCATCCAGAACGACACCTCCGCCTACTACGTTCTCGGCTTCCACTCCACCGATCTGCGCCGCGACGGCCGCTATCGCCGCCTCTCCATCAAAATCGATCGCAGCGACGTCAAGCTCGAATACCGCCCCGGCTACTACGCCCCCGCCGACTACAGGCACGCGACGAAGGATGAACGCGAGCGCCAGCTCGAGGAAGAGCTGGCCAGCGATCTGCCCGCGACCGACATGGCCGTCTACATGCAGGCCCTCTACTTCCGCCTCGCCGAAAACCGCTTCTACGTGCCCATTTCGCTGGTCGTCCCCGGCTCGCAGATTCCCTTCGTGAAAGGCGGCGACCGCGACAAAGCGACCCTCGACATCATCGGCCAGGTCAAGGACACCGCCGGCCACGACATCGGCGATGTGCGCGATACCGTCAAACTCGCCGTCGATGAGTCGCAGCAGGTGCGCCAGAAGAACGTGCAGTACACCACCGGCTTCAACCTGCCGACCGGCAAATATCACGTCAAGTTCGTCGTGCGCGAAAACGAAACCGGCCGCATGGGCTCCTTTGAAACCGACCTCACCGTCCCCGATCTGAAAAAGGTCCCGCTCCGGATGAGCTCCGTCGTCCTCGCCAGCCAGCGCATGCCTGCCGGCAAGAAACAGCAGGACTCCCCCCTGGTCCGCGACGGCGAGCAACTGGTCCCGAACCTGCCCCACGTCTTCCGCCAGGACCAGCACATGTATCTGCTCTACGAGGTCTACGATCCGGCGAAAGCCACGGGCGCCGAAGCGAACGCCGTTGTCGCCGCGGCCGAGGGAACCGCCGCGCCTGCCCCGGCAAAGCCGGGGCCGCAGAAGAATGAAAAACCCGATAAGGATGCAACGCCGGTTCGCGTAATGACCAGCATCGAATTTCTCTCCGGCTCCGCGAAAGCTTTTGAGACGCCGCTCATCCAGGCCACGCAGCTCAACGAGCCCGCACGCGATGCCGTCGCCTTCCAGTTCGACGTCCCCCTCGCCAGCCTCAAACCCGGCACCTACATCTGCCAGATCAATGTCATCGATGACGCCGGCGGCACCTTCACCTTCCCGCGCACCGCGGTGCTCATCCGCCCCGCGCCTTCTCCGGCCACGCCCGCTCCGGCTCCCACTGTTTCCGGAGCCAGCGGTCAGGGGAAGTGACCGTCTTCCTGGTGCTTCCTTCCTGCCCGCTCCTGAATCCTGTTCGGCGATCGCTGATCGCCGCTGCAGGCGCATGAACCCGCGAAGGCACGTACCCGATTTGTACTCACTTATCCACGGCTTTTTTCCTTCGTTATCTTGATCCCGTGCTTTCACCCCTCGATAATCGTGGAGAATCAAGAGAGGGGTCGCCACCCCAAACAGTGAGTCGATACAGCCGCCAGGATGTTCTTCGCATATTGCGTATCTCCTCCCGGCAACTCAGCGCGTGGGAGAGAGCCGGCCTCATCGCCGGCGCTTCCGATTACGGCTTCGACGATCTGGTGCAGCTGCGCAAGCTCCGCGACCTCCGCGCCCAGCGCATCTCCGCTTCCAGCATCCGCAACGGCGTCAGCGCCATGAAGGCCGTCTCCGGCATCGCCAATCCGCTGCTGCAGGCCGGTGTCGCCCTGCGCGGTCCGCGCCTCGTCTTCCGCCACTCCGGCGCTACCATGGACCCCATCGGCGGCCAGTTTGAATTCGACTTTGAAGGCGGCGGTTCGCGCCTCGAGATTGTCGAGGATGGCGCCGTCAGCGAAGTCCAGCGCCAGAGCAAAATCAACGCCCTCTTCTTCGAGGGCGTTCGTTGTGAAGAGCAGGGAAAAGTCGAGCAGGCCGCGAAGCTCTATGAGGAGACGCTGACCATCGGGGAGCATGCGCCGGCCGCCATCAACCTCGGCACCATCCTTTACAACAAGCGCCAGTTCGACCGCGCCGAGCAGCTCTATCGCCGTGCCACCGTCGCCAACCCCGAGTACGCGCTCGCCTGGTTCGATCTCGGCAATGCGCTCGACGAGCTGCAGCGCCTGCCTGAAGCTGTGGAGTCTTACAAGACCGCCATCCGCCTTTCACCCGGCTACGCCGATGCCCACTACAATCTTGCGCTCGCCTGGGAGCGCAGCAACGAGCGCCGCCGCGCCCTTCGCCACTGGATCGCCTACGTCAAACTCGATCCCGTCGGTCCCTGGTCGAATCATGCGCGCCTGCAGATTCGCAAAATCCTCGACCGCGAAGAACTCGCCATCGTCTGGCGCCGCCCAAAGACGGCGCTGGCGAAGAAGCCTTAGCCGGCTACCGGCTGCGAGCGCCGACAACAAAACTCTTCACCGCAATCGCATCCGGTTTTCTTCCCGCCGACAACACCGTGAACAGCGATCCCGTCACCGCCACTCCCTTCGGCGTGTAACTGATCGTCCGCAGCACCGACACGTCGCCCGCCTCCCGATCCACCGCCAGGAGCAAAAAACCGTCGCTGGTCAGCGCCAGCGGTCCCGGGCCTTCGCCCACCTGGATCCCCCGGTTGATGAGCGTCCCGTCGTCAATCGAGTACGCCGCCACCGTGTTCGCTCCGTAATTGCTCACCCACAGCGTGGAGTTGTCCGCCGTGACCACGCCGCCCAGCGGATTCTCCCCCACCGTGTAGGCTCCGCCCACTTCGTTCGTGCCCGTCGCAATCTCCGAGACCGTGTCGCCGCCGAAATTCGACACGAAAATCTCGCCGCCATCCGGCTTCAGCGCCAGATGCGTCGGCGTCGGCCCCACATCCAGCAGCGCCAGCAGCCGATCTTTGTGCTCCGCCGGATCCTGGGCCTGCGCTCGCGCGAGCCCCAGCGCCATCACCTGATGCCCGCCCGTGCAGGCGACGAACGCCTTCGACGAATCCGGCAGGATTACCGCGTCCGCCGCCCCCGGGCATCCGTCGAACACCGCGCGCACCCGCAGCTTCTCCGCATCCACCACGCTCACGCTGCCGCTTTTGCGATTCGTCACCACCAGCGTCGCGCCATCCGGCGCAACCCGCACCACCCCCGGCGACTCACCCACCCCGACCGCGCCCGCTTCCCGCCGCTTCGCCAGGTCCACGACCGAAACGTTGTTCGATCCCGCGTTCGCGACGTAGGCCCGCGCCCCGCTCGCCGCCACGCTGATCGACTCCGGCTCGCGATGCACGCCGATCGTCGCCGCCACCTTATTCGTCACAGCGTCGATGACACTCACCGACCCGCTGCCCGTGTTCACCACGTACACTTCGTCGCGCGTCGGGCTCACCGCCACATCGGTGGGATCGTCCCCCACCGCAATCGTCGCCGCCGTCTGCATGTGCACCAGGTCCAGCACGGTCACCGAATTCCCGCCGCTGTTGGTCACCCACGCGTACTCGCGAAAATCCGCCGGGTAGTGCGGAAAGTGCTTCCGCCAGCAACCGGTCACCACCAGCGGCAGCAGCGCCGCGGTCAGCGCCAGCATACACAAGCCGCTGCGGCGACGTCGGGAAGAGCCGTTGTCCTGAAGGGGCGCGACGGCAGTCGCGCCGTGGAGTCCGCAGAAGAAAGCCGGCTTCAGCCGCTGACGGATGTCTTTGAGCACCTGAGGCAGCGTTCCATCTCCATCGTGCCGATTGCTGCTGATTATCTCGCGGAAACGGCCACCGCGCTTTCTTCCACGTGGATTCCGCGCGGCACCGTCCGATGCAGCACCGCAGCAATCTGTGAGCACTCGTCCATCAGCTGCGCGAATTGCTCCGGCAGAATCGACTGCTCCCCGTCACTCAGCGCCTTGTCCGGCTGGTGGTGCACCTCGACGATCAGCCCGTCGGCGCCCACCGCCACCGCGGCCCGTCCCAGCGGCAGCACCTTGTTCCGCTTGCCCGTCCCGTGGCTCGGATCCACCAGGATCGGCAGATGGCTCAGCCGCTGCACCGCCGGCACAATGCTCAGGTCCAGCGTGTTCCGCGTGTGATCCGCGAACGTCCGTACTCCGCGCTCGCACAGGATCACCTCGTAGTTCCCTTCGCTCATGATGTACTCGGCCGCCATCAGGAACTCGTCCAGCGTCGCCGCCAGCCCGCGCTTCAGCAGCACTGGCTTGCGCTTCCGCCCCGCCGCCTTCAGCAGCGAGAAATTCTGCATGTTGCGCGCGCCAATCTGGATCACATCCCCGTACTCGGCCACCAGTTCCAGCGCTTCGTGATCGATGGCCTCCGTTACGATGCGCAGCCCGAACCGCTCCCGCACCTCCGCCATGATCTTCAGCGCTTCCTCGCCCAGCCCCTGGAACGCATACGGCGAGGTCCGCGGCTTGTACGCCCCGCCGCGGAAGAACTGCGCCCCTGCCGAGGCCACGTGTTCGGCGATGGCGAACGCCTGATCTCTGGACTCGATCGAACACGGCCCGGCAATCATCGCCAGCTTCGTTCCGCCGATCGTCGCGTCGGTCCCGGGAAAGCGGATGATCGTGTCCTCTTCCTTGACGTCGCGGCTGACCAGTTTGTACGGCTTCGAAACGCGGATAACCTCCGCCACCCCAGGCAGTTCCTCGATGTTCCCCCGGTCCACCTCGCCCTGGTTGCCCGTAATGCCGATCGCCGTCCGCTGCGCTCCCGGGAGCGGGTGCGCCCGGTACCCCAACGCCTCAATATGTTCGCAGACCGCCTTGATCTCTTCCGGCGTCGCCTGCGCTTTCATCACGACCAGCATTGTCCTACCCTCGCTTTCCCCTGCCTCTTCGGAACCCCGTCGCAACCGGAGGGTTCCGCCCGCAACCCCTCGCCGAGGCTTCGCCCCGCCCGCATCGTTGTGGGACGGCGCGCAAAGCCCAAGTTTAGTCGATGGGTGGCAGAAAGGCGAAGATTCGAGAGCGAGCGGCGTTACGAAAGCGTCAACGGCAGGTGACCCGCGATGAAGTTACGCGGCTCGGCACGGCCCGGCAAAACCCGGAGGACCCGAACTTCTGGCAGGTTGACGAAGGAACGGGCGGGGGACCGCTACTGGTGCAGGTCCCGGCCGCTCCGTGCTGCCACAATGGCAGGGGAGAGAACCATGGCCACAAACAGAATCACGATCAGAACGTCTCGCATAGAAGTCGCCGTCGGATACGGAAGAGTGGTTTGAGTGTCTCCTGTAGCGGATCCGAACTAAATAGCACTTCGGCTTACCCGCCTACGGCGGAAGTGGGACACCTCCTGTCAGGATCCCTGATTCCCGCCCCCAAAAACTTCTTCCCGCGTCCGCAACTTTGAGCCCGGGTCGGGTTCCTAGTAGGCGTGAGGGGTCCCGGCGGGCTTCTCACAAACAGCAACTCTCCTCGGACAACGAGGCCTGCCCGCCATAGCTGTCGGCAGGTCGGCCTCGTTGATTTTTTCCTGCTCGCCTACTTCGCCGGATCGACCAGCGCCCCATAGACAACTGACCGGCTCAGATACTGCAGATTGGGCTCGCCGCCGTTCATGCGCTGGATCATCCCCACGAAGACGATGTCATTGGCGGGATCGACCCAGAACCACGTCCCCGCCGCGCCGTCCCACAAAAACGTGCCTTTGCCGTCGGGCAAATTCGCTTCCTGCGGGTTGTACTCCACGGCGCAGTTGTAGCCGTAGCCGAAGCCCGGCCGCATGCGCTGCCAGCCGATGCCGAATTTCCCGCTGACCAGGTCGGCCGCGAGATGGTTCGAAGTCATCAGCTTCACCGTCTCCGGCGAAAGAATGCGCTTGCCGTCGAGCTCGCCTCCGTTGGCCAGCATCTGCGCAAAGCGGTAGTAGTCCCCGATGGTGGAAACCATGCCGCCGCCGCCCGATGGCACCGCCGGCGGCGCATCGTACGGATGCGGGCTCACGAACCCGTGCGGCTGCGCCGTCACCATGTGCGTGTCCGGATCCCACCAGTAGAGCGTGGCAAAGCGGCTTTGCTTGTCGGCCGGAACCCAGAACCCGGAATCCTTCATGCCCAGCGGCTGATAGATGTGGTCGCGCATGAAGTCGGGCAGCGACTCGCCCGAGAGCTTCTCCACGATGTAACCCTCAATGTCCATCGAGAGTGAATAATTCCACTCCGTGCCCGGCTGATAGAGCAGCGGAAGCTTCGCCAGCCGGTCGATCATGCCCTGCAGGTTGGGCGCGCCGAAGACATCCGCCTTCAGCACCATCTTGTCCACCGGCGTGTTGCCGAAGAATCCATACGTGAACCCGGCGGTATGCGACATCAACTCCGCCATGGTGGGCGGATGCACCGGATCGGCGAGGATCATGTTTCCGTCGGCGTCGGCGCCGTTGTAAACCTTGAGGTGCGCGAACTCAGGTATGTATTTCGCGATCGGATCGTTGGGCAGCCACTTGCCTTCCTCGAACAGGATCATCATGGCCACGCCGGTCACCGGCTTGGTCATGGAGTAGTCGCGGAAGATGGTGTCCTTCGTCATCGGCGCGCCCGTGGCCAGGTCACGGTCACCGTACGTACGAAAGTCCACGATCCTGCCATGCCGCGCCAGCAAAGTGATCGCCCCGGCTACTTCTCTTCTATCTACTGCCTGCTCCATCAGCGCGTGCAGGCGCTCCAGCCGCTCGCTCGAGAATCCCACCGACTCCGGTGTTGCCGTCGCTGCGTTTCCCGCATCGGCGGTCTGCGTCGTTCGGCTGTCTTTCTTTGTTTTCTCAGCCTGCGCGCCGACGCTCAGCAAACACACCGCTACGATTGCGGCGAACGCCACACTCCATCCGGAACGAACCCTCGTCATCGATTGCTCTCCACCGGGCCTTCCCAACGGCCTCAGTTCCTGGCGCCGTTATATCAGAGAGCCCCCGCCCGTCCCGGCCATCTCCGCGTCAGGTCAGAATGATTTTTTTCGCGCGCCTGCGTCGCCGGGCCCGCCTGCGCCCGCCCCTGCGCCCTACTCCTGCGCTGCCACCACAATCCGGAACGTCCCCGGCTTCGGCTGTGGCCGGCGCCCGGTGCTGGCCTCCATCTCCGCCGTCGGCAAAAAGATCTCGTGCGTCGCCGCGTCCAGTCCCATCGTCCGCGCTCCATCTTCGGTCTTTTCCTGAAGATCGGAGCCTGCCGCGGCAACCGCGCTATGCCGCCATCTCTTCCGCGTCCTCCCCCAGCAGCAGCCGGATCCATCGCCGCGTCTTCCAGAACACATCCACATACGCCAGCAGCGCTACCGCTCCACCCAGCAGCGTGTACAGCGCCCGCCGCTCCACCACCTGCGCCGGCGGCAGCCCCGCGATCGCCAGCAGAAACACCAGGTACGCCGTCAGATTCAGCGTGAACAAGGCGTAATTCACATTCAGCACGGCGTACGCCAGCCAGGCAAACACCACCACCGCCACGGCCAGCACCGCCGCCGGCGGATGCAGCTGCGCCGCAATCACCCCCGCCACACCGGCGCCCAGAATCGTCCCCGCCACGCGCATGACGCCGCGCGTCAGCGTCTGGTGCAGATCCGGCCGCACCACCAGCAGCGTGGTCATCGGAACCCACGCGCCGGTCAGAAAATTCGTATGCCGGTAGAACTCCACCGCCGCCATCACCACCAGCGCCATGCGCAGGCTGTAGAGACACACCGGCGTCTGCAGCGACAGACAGTCGCGCAGATGGCCCAGCCTCGCCAGTAATCCCGGCTCGTCCTCCTGCACGGCCTCCGCGCCGCCCGGTCGCCGCAGCCACCGCTGCACCGCCGCGGTCACCCCCGTCTGCACCAGTCCTCCGGCCAGCACCAGGCCGCTCCGCGCCAGCGCTATCCGTGCGTTCGAGTGGAACGCGCTCGCCACAATCAGCGACGCCGTCCACTGCAGCGCCACCCAGCTCGTCCCGCCCTTCGCCGCGGTCAGCAGCGCATATCCGGCTGCCCACACCCCGGCCAGCAGAACGAACAGAATGCTCCCGTGCCCCAGCGTCATCCCCACAAACGTCGAGATCGCCATGCCCACCGCGGCCAGCAGCATGGGAAGCAGGCACGAGTTCCGAATCCGGTGCAGCGATCCCAGCCCGGTGGTAAAGGCGCCCGCCGCCGCCACCAGTCCCGCGTCCGGGCTCCCCAGCGCGATTCCTGCCGCCAGCGCCACCGCCATCGCCGGCGTCGATCGCCACGCCACCGCGGCGTCCCACTTCGCCCAGTTGAAAAGCAGCGTCTCCCGCAACAACCCTGCTCGATCCGGCGCAGTGCTCATCGCTTCCGACGCTATCATCGCCCGCTTCCCGCAGGGAAGTCTCCTGCGCCGGCGCCTGCACCCCGCGCGGCCCCACGATCCGGCTTTCCGTCGCCCCCCTTGCTCACCGAGGGGAGTCCAGGATACGCTTCCTTGGTAATCGAGGGGAGACGCCGGCGTGAGCAAACCTTCCGATCTCGTCCAGGGAACCCTGGACATGCTGATCCTCAAAATCCTCGACCTCCAGCCCATGAACGGCTGGGCCATCAGCCAGCGCCTCAAACAGATTTCCAGCGACGTGCTCGGCGTCAGCGACGGCTCCCTCTATCCCGCTCTGCGCAAGCTGGAAAAGGAGGGCTGGATCACCGCCCGCTGGGTCCTGAGCGAAAACAACCGCCGCGCCCGCTTCTATTCGCTCACCCGCCTCGGCCGCCGCCAACT